>NZ_JBATHY010000255.1:0-1988 GCF_049667325.1 Parasphingorhabdus sp.
CACGACCATTGGCTGTCCGCCGGGCGATGCGCCCAGCTGGCTTCGGCTTCAACGACCCGTGTGCTGAGGCCCGTTTCGTCTTCTGCGACAAATACGCTGGCCAGCGCGCCCAATGCGCTGCCTTCGCCGATTTGTTTGAGCAGCGCGGTAGTGACGCCATAGCGTTCGGTAATGTCTCCGTCGCGATATTCGGCGCGGCCGTTCCAGCTCCAGTCATCACTACGGAACGTAAATCCGGCGGTAACCGCCAAGAAGTCCTCGGTCAGAGTCGTGTCATTGCCCAGGAAACCGCCCGAAGCGACCGGTTGCTGTTGGTTGATCACGTCACCGCGGTCAAATCCGCCCAGGGTTTCATTGCCATCGAGCGAGAAATCAATCGTCCACTTGTCATCCAGCGGAATGCTCTGGGTCAGGCCATAAGCAGCAAAGGTGCGCGGGCCAAATTCGGTGATTTCCTGCTGGTTCATGCTGCTGACGATGCGCGCGCCATCCCACGGGGTAACGTCGACGCCAATCCGGGCGGTGCGGGCATCGATATTTTCGCCATCGGCAATCTCGTAAGTGCCGATGACCTTGATATCCTTGGTAACCGAATAGCGAGCCGAGAAGCTGTGACGCGCCGGGAAGTCAATACTGTCGTCCTGACCACCCAGAGCAAATTCGGTTTGCGCATCCAGTTCCAGCTTGCCGTCAAACAGGCGCTGGGTCGCACCCAGCCGGACAAGTTTGGATTCGTTCACCGTTCCGTCGGAAAGCCGGTCATTGGCATAAACGATCCCCGCGCGGAACGATGTGTCCTTCGCGCGATATTCAAGTTCTGCGGTACCGGCGCGGCGACGGGCGCCAGACATCAGAAAATCTTCCTGATAGCTGGTGACCGCCAGTGACAGGTTTTCGCGGACCCGGACCCGTGCGTCGATACCGAATTTGCGGGTGCCGGATTCCGCTGCATTGAGTTGACCCAGGCCATAGCCGGTTGCTTGACGCCTGACATAGGCGAGAACGTCGAATTTCGAACCGTGATGTTCAGCTTCCACAAGCCACGCGGTTGCTGCACGTCCGGTGTTCGTTGCGATGACCGTCTTTGCTTCATTGTCGGTGACGGCAAGTTCAGCGCGGAATTCGGTCCTGACGTCCGGTTGATATCGAATGTCGACACCGAGCAGGTCGGTCTTGACGCTCTCGTTCTCGTCATGAACCGCGGTCGCGCCGATTTTCAGCTTCTGGTCAGCGGTCTGGTAGGTAGCGCGACCGCCGACGTTGATATTGCGATCACCGATTCCGAGAACTTCATATTCGGCGATGATGAATTGCGGATCGAGCCCGCTACCGCGGCTCAGGATCGGTTCGCGGAAGCGCAATGTGCCGGCAAGATAATCGATATCATAATCGATATGCCGGGTCAGCTCGCGCTGTTCGACAATCCGGTCCGAACGGAAGCGGTCGCGGGTTTCCAGCGTGATCCGTTCGCTATTGGCCAAGATATCGCGGGTGGCGAGGGCATAAGGTCCGGACAGGCCATTGCCCTGAATTTCTTCGCGGCGGAAGCGGTTGGGCGAATCTGCGCCAAAGGCGTTGAGATGGACCTGATCGCTTTTATATTCTGCCTTGATGCCGTTGAACGCGCGCTGATATCGTGCCAGTTCGGGCTCGTTGATGCCGGTTTCATAATCACCGAAAAGCGCGTAAAACTGTGGTCTTTCCAGCTTGAGATAGAGGCGGCGTACCGAAGCGGCATCATAGCGCTGCTCGCTGCGATCGGCATAGACCGTGTAATAACGGCGCGGATCGATGACGCCCTGGAAACGGGTTTCATCTTCTTCCTTGTCGGTGTCATAGGCGAGGGTCATCAGCCATTTGCCGGTCACACGGCCCTTGGCGTAAAGCGCGATGCGGCCGTCAACGTTGATATTGTCATCATCTTCGACCAGATCTTCAAGCCGCTCATCGAGCGTGTTGAAGCCAAGCGTACCGGCGGCAAAGCCGAC
>NZ_JBATHY010000256.1:0-7439 GCF_049667325.1 Parasphingorhabdus sp.
GGTTGGGATTGCGGACCCGCTGGTCGAGAATATGGATGATACAAGCCCGGTCGCGGCCGTCGGCACGCCGGTCGTGGAGGGCGGTTGTCAGAAGGACCGGAACCAGGCTGTTGACGCGAAAATGGTCCTGCAAATCCTTTTCCGCGATCGCGCCGACATGGTCTTGCCCGAAAATCGAGGCGCTGTTCACCACAAGGTCGGGTGTTCGCCCGAAATGACCAACAACCTGATCCATCAGCATTTCGGCGGCGCCTTCGACGAGAAAATCCTGCTGGAAACCAAACCATTCGCAGCCTGATTCGTTCAGTTTTTCGGCTAACCAATTCTCGGGAATTGCATCGCTATTGCCATGGAGCGCCAGATCATAGCCGGATTCTGCCAGTCGCGCGGCGATCACTGCGCCAACCCGCTTCACGCCGCCGGTGACCAGCGCCAGCGGCCGGGTCATCGTCGTCCCCGGCTGAGCGTGATGCCGATCTGCTCTCCTTTTTCGGAGATCAGCAGTTTCACGATTTTCACGGTCACCCGCAATATATTCTTGTCCTGCAGAAACAGCGTCTCGATAATATGATCGGCAACCGCCTCGATCAGCTTGAAGTGCACGCCTTCGGGCAGGGCCTCGGTTGCAGCATGTTTGAGATCCATGTAATTTTTTGAATGGTCAAGCGGCGTGTCCGCTTCATAGCGTTCCCGGACCTTGAGTTCCGCAGCGATCGAGATGCGCAGCGGCTGCGGCAAATGGGTTTCTTCGGAATAGATCCCGGTAAGCACGTCAACGTCGAGATCGTTGACTTCCAAAAGCAATGTATCTGTCATGTGCAATGTCTGACCATGTTCGGGTTAAAATGGCAAGTCAGGCGGACCAGCGGGCAAAAATCGCGGTCGGCAGAAGCAAGCCCCGCGCCTCTTCGCGAACCGCCAGTTCACCAACCTCGATCGTGCCGCCCAGATGGGACAGTTTCTCGTCGAGCAATGAACCGAGCGCCAGCGCCGACATGCGCACGGCATAGACGGTGAGGAACAGGCAGCGGCTCTCGCCGTCGAGCAGCTTTCCGCAATCCTCGACCAGTCCTGCCAGATGTTCTTCGAGTCGCCAGATTTCACCATCCGGTCCGCGGCCATATTTGGGTGGATCCATCAGAATCGCGTCATAGCGCCGCTCGCGCCGCACTTCCCGCGCGGCAAATTTCGCAGCATCGTCGATAATCCAGCGGATCGGACGATCGGTCATGCCCGAGAGGGCGGCATTGTCCCGCGCTGCGGTCACGGATTTCTTGGACGCATCGACGTGCACCAGATTGGCCCCGTCAGCCGACAGCGCCAGGGTTCCCACCCCGGTATAACCGAAGAGATTCATCATCTGCGGTGATTCTACGTCTTGCAGATTGCCGCGGAACCAGCGCCATACCGGATCCATATCCGGGAAATAGGCGAGATGCCGGAACGGCGTGCATTGCGCGGTGAAGCTGACCTCTTCCCAGTCCATCTGCCATCCCTCTTCCGGGACATTGTCGTTCAGATGCCAGCGGCCTCCGCCATCCTCGTCGGATGCGGGAATGAATTCTCCATCCGCCTGCCAGTCGTCGCTTGCCGGCGCCCACATCGCTTGCGGCTCGGGGCGGATGAAATGGAATTTCCCGTAACGCTCCAGCTTCCGGCCATGACCGGAATCGACCAGCGCATAGTCGCTGCGCGGGTCGCTGATCATCAATATCGGGGCCGGTTTGGTGTCAGCCATCGGACGGTGTCGCGTTCGACATGATGAATGATTTCACCGCATCATAAGTACCAGAAAGCTTCGTGTATTTTTCCTCACGGTCAAACAGATCACCAACCCGGCGCGGCAAGGCGGGGCGGACACCGGTCGCCCGTTCTACGGCATCCGGGAATTTGGCTGGATGGGCGGTTGCGAGCGTCACCACCGGAACCGCCGGATCAAGATCGACATTCTGTGCCGCTGACAGGCCGATTGCGCTATGCGGATCAATCACTTGACCGGCCTTGTCCTGCGCCCAGCGCATGGCAAGCGACATATCGTCCGGATCAACGCGATGACTGGTGAAAATCGAAGAAGCCGTTTCCCGCATGCCGGGCTCCAGCTGCATATTGTGATTTTGCTCGAAAGCCGCCATCCGCGCCGCCGTCTTGACACCGTCACGGCCTTCGAGATCAAACAGCAACCGTTCGAAATTGCTGCTCACCTGGATATCCATCGATGGCGCTGCGGTCGGGGTTACGGTTCCGGTGGAATAGTCCCCCGCACTCAGCGCGCGATGCAATATGTCATTGACGTTGGTCGCTACGATCAGCCGTTCGATCGGCAATCCCATTTTCGACGCGACATAGCCGGCAAAGACATCGCCAAAATTACCGGTCGGTACGGAAAAGGCGATCTTGCGATGCGGCGCGCCCAGTTGGCTGGCCGCATAAAAATAATAGACAACCTGCGCCATCAGACGCGCCCAGTTTATCGAATTGACCGCCGAGATCGAGAAGCGGTCGCTCACTTCCTGATCGGCGAACATCCGCTTGACCATCGCCTGGGCATCGTCGAAGCTGCCGTCGATCGCGATATTGTGGACATTGGGCGCGCGCACCGTGGTCATCTGACGGCGCTGGACATCGGATATCCGGCCATCGGGATGGAGCATGAAGATATCGACCTTGTCCCGCCCCGCCAGCGCATCAATCGCGGCAGATCCGGTGTCGCCCGAAGTAGCGCCGACCACGGTCAGATGCTTGTCCTGCCGGGCGAGAAATTTTTCGAACAACAGGCCGAGCAGTTGCAGGGCAACATCCTTGAACGCCAAGGTCGGACCGTGAAACAGTTCGAGCAGCCATTGCCGCCCGTCGAGCTGTACCAGAGGCGTCACCGCTGCATGGGAAAACCGGCCATAAGCCTGCTCGCAAATTTCGCGTAATTCCGCCTCATCGAGCGCATCGCCGACAAACGGCTGCATTACCCGGACAGCCACTTCCACATAGGAAAGGCCCGCCATATCGGCGATCTCGGCTGAACTGAATGACGGCCAAGATTGCGGCACATAGAGCCCGCCATCGCCAGCCAGCCCGGCCAGGGTCACTTGTTCGAAATTCAGTGCGGGCGCCGCGCCTCTGGTAGAGATATATTCCATGATGGCGAGCGGGTTAGCGGTCGCGCCCGATCAGGGCAAGAACTATGCTTTGATGGCTTGTTTTACGGCACCATTTTCCAACTGTTTTTTGAGATTGTCGAGCCGTTCGACCGCCTTTGCGGCATGTGGCCCGATCCAGCGTTCATGGATAGCATGGATCGGCAACGGGTTGAGATGGTTCCACCGCTCTCGCCCTCTCCTGTCCGCGATGATCAGGTCCGCTTTCGACAGCACATCAAGATGCTGCATCACCGTGCAACGGTTCAATTCGGGAAAATGGGCGCATAACGTCCCGGTGGTCAGCGGCTGGTCGCGCAGATCGTCGAGAATCTGGCGACGAACCCCGGACGCCAGAGCCTTGAACACCCGGTCATATTGGTCGCTACTTGACATGTTATAATTTTATAACATAATAGCCCGGAGCAGATCAAGGGAGAATCACCATGGAACTGAAATTCAAGGTTGCCGCTCGTATTTCAAGGCCGGTTGAGGAAGTGTTTGAAGCAGTGGCGGACCCGGAGAAACTGTCGGGCTATTTCACCACCGGGGGCGCCAAGGGGCGGCTGGAAACCGGTGCCACCGTGATGTGGGACTTTCACGATTTTCCCGGCGCGTTTCCGGTCGAGGTCACCGAAGTCATCCCCAACGAGAAAATTTCAATTCTGTGGGAAGCAGGCGATGGATCGGAGGACAGCTGCGATGGCGGCAGTGCCGGTTATAACGTGGCAGCAACGATGACCTTTGAAGCCTTGGATGATAACCGGACATTGGTGACGATATCCGAGGGCGGATGGCGCCAAACGGAAGCCGGTCTGAAAACCTCCTACGGCAATTGTGAAGGCTGGATGCAGATGCTTTGCTCGCTCAAGATGTGGATCGAACACGGCATAAATTTGAGAGAGGGATTCTACAAATAGCGTCGTCGCTTAAGCCGGTTTTGCTCGACCCCGCAGAGCGATAAGAAAAATAATCAGTGCGATCCCGGCGAACAGAAACCATTGCACCGCATAGGAAAGATGATTGTTCGGAACATCCTCCAGCGCTGGCGGCTGGCTTTTCTGCAATCCCGCGACCGGTTCGCTCGCTACCAGACGGATGATATATTGGCTATCCGGCGCGATTATACCATCGACGATACCGCCTTGCCACTCCGGATCATCAGGACGTGCAGACCAACCGGCGACGACTTGCGCGCCCGGGCCTTCCGCCCCTGCTGTCCGGCACTGGGCAATATGCGCCCAGCCCGACTTGCCATTGATGTTACGCCCGCTGGTCGAGCGCCAGCCGATGACGGCGAGGCAATTGACGGTCGATTTGCGGAAATAGGGTGCATCATCAGGGTCAGGTACTGCGGGATAGGCAATTGCCGGCAGATCCGTCGCCGATGCATAAGTCTCCAAAAGTCCATTTTTCCATTCGGCGCGCTGCAGCTGCCATATGCCAAGACCCGCCATGATTGCCACCGCGGCCAGGACAAGGACCGTCCCCAATATCGGCAAACGATTCATCACTGGCCTTCGCGTTCGTCGATAGCGCCTTCCCGGGCCTGATTGCGATGTTCCAATATCAGCAATATCGCTTTCGACACTCTGAGCGATCCGACAACCGCCGCTATGGTGAGCGGGAACCAGAGCAAGGCATGGACCCAGATCGGGGGATTGAAATTGGCCTCTACGGCAAGCGCCATACCCAATATGATAGCGCCAACGATCAGGGTCAGAAAAGCGGCCGGTCCATCGCCGACATTGAACCGGCTATAGTCGAGGCCACAGGCGCGACATTTGTCCGAGAACTGCGTCACATGGGCGAATAGAGTCTTTTGTCCGCAATTCGGGCAAAGACCAAAAAGGGCAGCGGGAAGTACATCCGGCTGCCCTTTTTCATTTTCGGTTTCGTTCAACTTTATAGCCTAGTGAACCGGCGCGCCCCAGCCGCCCCAGACATAGACGACAATGAACAGGAACAACCAGACAACATCGACAAAATGCCAATACCAGGCCGCCGCTTCAAAGCCGAAATGCTGTTTCGGTGTGAAGTGGCCCTTATAGGCCCGTGCCAGACAGACGATCAGGAAAATCGTACCGACCAGAACGTGGAAGCCGTGGAAGCCGGTCGCCATGTAGAAAGCCGAGCTATAGTTGATGCCGGCAAACGGGAATGGCGCAACGCTATATTCATAGGCTTGAATCGCCGTGAACACCGCGCCGAGGATGATCGTCAGCCACAGGCCGGTGATCAATCCCTTGCGATCACCGTGGATCAACGAATGGTGCGCCCAGGTAACTGTGGTACCGGAACACAGCAGGATCATCGTGTTAAGCAACGGCAATTCAAAGGAATTGAGCACTTCGATACCCTTGGGCGGCCATTGCAGCAGCGCCGCTGCACCTTCCTTTCCAATATAATTGGTGACAGCACCATCAAGCAGCTCGAGCGGCTGGGGGAAGAGCGCAAAATCAAACCATGCCCAGAACCAGCCGACGAAGAACATGACTTCCGATGCAATGAACAGGATCATGCCGTAGCGCAGGTGCAGTTGAACCACCGGAGTATGGTCGCCCGCATGGGCTTCCTTGATCACATTGGCCCACCAGGCAAAAAAGGTCAGTCCGACAGCAGCAAAGCCAGCGAAGAAAATCAGACCGCCAAACGCCATGTCGTGCATCCAGCGAATACCGCCGATTGCCATGGCAAACGCGGAAAACGCGCCGATCAGCGGCCAGATGTCTGGCGGGAGAATGTGATAATCATGATTTTTGGCACCGGCCATAATATTTCCCTAACCTTGTCTCAAAATTCTCTTAGCTATCGCCGTTACCGGCGTCTACCGCCTGCGCATCGTTGGAACGATAAAAGGTATAGCTGAGCGTGATTTCCTTGATATCCTTTGTTTCCGGATCGTCCAATATCGCCGGATCGACATAATATAGCACCGGCATCCGTATCGTCTGCCCTGGTTTCAGCAATTGCTCGCTAAAACAGAAACATTGGACCTTGTTGAAATATTTGCCAGCCAGCAGCGGCGTTACATTGAAAGTGGCGGTACCGACGACGGGCTGGTCGCTCTCGTTTGTCGCAATGAAAATCGCCATGTCGCGCGCGCCGACGCTGACCCGGTCGACTGCTTGTTCCGGTTTGAAGGACCAGGGCAGCGCGGAATTGACGTTGGAATCGAAACGGACCGACATCACATGGCTGGTTGTCTGAATCGTTGCAGCTTGAGCCTCACCGACGCGTTGTGTCGTCCCGCCATAACCGGTCACGCGGCAGAAAACTTCATATAATGGCACCGCTGCAAAGCCCAGTCCGAGCATGCCAAGCCCCATTGCCGCTGCCATTGCAGCGCTGCGCCGGTTCTTGCCAGAAAGTATCGCTTTCGCTGCGGTCATCAGGAACCGCCACTGATTTTGACGATGGTAATCAGATAGAAGAGCACCACCATGAAGAACAGCAGTGCGGCCAGAATCACCGCCCGTTGCTTCTGCCGTGCCTGATAGACCTTCTGCTCTTCAGGGCTCATCGGAGCTTTGCCATTGTCAATCTCGCTCATGCGAATATCACCCGGTCAGCTACCACTGCCGCGAACAGCGCGAACAGGTACAGAATCGAAAATTTGAACAGCCGCCTTTCGGCTGCCATATCTTCCGGCATGGTTGTCTTGCTGCGGGCGACTTGCCAGGAAAGCGCGCAAAAAACCACGCTCAGGACGATCGCAGCGGCACCGTAAACCGCACCGGCCAAGCCGATCGCAAAAGGCGCAATCGCAACCACCGCCAACACCAGACTATATCCGAAGATCTGATTCCGAGTCGATCGCTGACCGGCAACCACCGGCATCATCGGCACACCGGCTTTCGAATAGTCGCTGTTCATGAACAGGGCGAGCGCCCAGAAATGCGGCGGCGTCCAGAAAAAGATGATCGCGAACAGCAATACCGGCATCAGTGTGACATCACCGGTCACCGCAGCCCAGCCGATCGCTGGCGGGAACGCCCCGGCAGCGCCGCCGATCACGATATTTTGCGGCGTGCTGCGTTTCAGCCAGATGGTGTAGACCACAGCGTAAAAGAATATCGAAAACGCGAGAAATATGGCGCTGAACCAGTTGACCGCAACGCCCATCAGCAGGACCGAGAAAACCGAGAGTCCGATACCGAAATGCAGCGCGGTTTCGCGATCCATCCGGCCAGCAGGCAGAGGCCGCTGGCTGGTCCGTTTCATGATCGCATCGATATCATATTCATACCATTGGTTGAGCGCGGCCGACGCCCCTGCCCCCAGGCTGATCGCGAGGATCGCCGTGAA
>NZ_JBATHY010000257.1:0-2347 GCF_049667325.1 Parasphingorhabdus sp.
GACGTCATGCAGATCAGCGACATTCTCTCGGTCGAAAGCGAAGACACGTTCACCCGGCCGATCTACGCCGGCAACGCGATTGCCACGGTCAAATCGTCTGATGCCAAGAAGGTCATCACCGTTCGCGGTACGGCCTTTGACAAGGCAGCGACCGAAGGCGGCTCCGGCACCATCGAAGCCATTGGCGGCGCGAGCGACGCTGGCCTATCCAGCTTCGTCAGCGACGAAATCGCCAAGTCCGAACGCCCCGAACTGACCAGCGCCAAGATCATCGTCTCCGGTGGTCGTGCCTTGGGTTCTGCTGAAAAATTCGAAGAGGTGATCACGCCCTTGGCTGACAAGCTCGGCGCCGGCATCGGTGCTTCGCGCGCTGCGGTCGATGCGGGCTATGTCCCGAACGACTATCAGGTCGGCCAGACCGGCAAGATCGTCGCTCCCGAAGTCTATATCGCGATCGGCATCTCCGGCGCAATCCAGCATCTCGCCGGCATGAAAGACTCGAAAATCATCGTCGCGATCAACAAGGACGAAGACGCCCCGATTTTCCAGGTTGCGGATATCGGACTGGTTGCGGATCTGTTTGATGCGGTTCCGGAGTTGACGAGCAAGGTTTAAACGCCTTCTCCCTAGAGGGATAAGTGACGATCACAAAAAAGGGGCGCGGAGAAAAATCTCCGCGCCCCTTTTTTGCAGTTACACTCATAGAATAGAGAATCGCCTATCATCTTACTCCGTTCGCACCAAAACCATCTCAGACGGCTCTTCGCCGGCGCTGCTCAAATAGATTTCGGCTCGTTTGACGCGACCGGGTTCTGACAAATCAAACGACAAGCTATGTTGATGATTGTTTGTAGGGTTTACCAAATTGGTCGCGTCCCAGAAATCAAAGACTATTTTCGCTGCTCCATCGGGCGTGCTCATTTTCATGCGTGGTTGATTGCCTTGCGGGCAATAGTGGGTTGCAACCACGTCGGCCTTGTCGCGATGGTAGAGCGTAAGCGAATGGGTTTTGCCGCGGCTGACCCAGCGTTCGACCAGCACGCTGTTGTTGGCGGTCAGTTCAAACTCGATATGGAATTTTGAACCATCCTGACCTTCCCGTTTCCAGTGTCCGGCCAGCGTGGACATTTGTTCAAAAGCGGAAGGCGCCGGTGCCAAGTCCTCCGCAAGCGCAGGGCTGGCAAGTGTGATCGTGGCAGTCAGCGCAAGGGCGATAGTTCTCGTGACCATAATAGTCTCCTAAACCGTAAAACTCTCTCCGCACCCGCAAGCACCCTTGGCATTGGGGTTCTCAAACACAAAACCAGCGGTAAAATCATCTTCGACCCAGTCCATCGTGCTGCCGATCAGGTAGAGCACCGATCCGCCATCGACGTAGAATATCCCGCCGGGGGTGATGATCTTCTCGTCAAACGGGACTTCCTCGGTGATATAGTCGACCGAATAGGCAAGACCCGAGCAGCCGCGGCGCGGGGTGGATAGTTTTACGCCGATCGCGTCATCGGGGGCTTTGGCCATCAGGTCAGCAATGCGCTGCTCGGCGCCGGGCGTCAGAATGATCGCCGCCGGAATTTCGCGTATTTTGGTTTTTGTCTCGGTCATTTCTAAAGCCTTTTCTGCCAAAACAATGCCTTGCCCATTTCGGGGTCGAGCACATAATCTCCATAGCCGAGCGACGCATAAAGCGCCCTGGCGGGTGCGTTGCCTTCGAGCACTTCCAGCGTCACCTTGCAGGCGCCGATATCTTCAGCGGTCTGGTGGATCGCGTCAAATAATGCGCGCCCGACACCGGTTCCGCGATGCGCTTTGGCAACCACGATATCGTGAATATTGATCAGCGGCGCTCCGCCAAAGGACGAGAAAGTCGTCATCAGATTAGCAAGCCCCGCGACCTGATCACCGACATAGGCCAAAAGGGATGATGCCGCCGGTGTCGCGGCCAGTCCCGGAACCAGATTTGCCTTTACCTGATCCAACAGATCCTCGCCACCGCCCATCGGGTCCATCGCATAGACACGCAGCATCGCGACAATCGCCTTGGCATGATCGGCTTTGGCATAATCCGCCTGCACGATTGTGACTGTGGTGGCCGGTTTCAGGGTTGTGGTTCCGGTCACAACATCCCCAGTTCAAGCTTCGCCTCGTCGCTCATCTTCTGCGGGTCCCATGGCGGGTCCCAGACGAGAATGACTTCGGCATGGCCGACGCCGGGAACGCTGCCGACCTGCAGTTCGATTTCGCCGGGCATTGATTCGGCGACCGGGCAGTTCGGCGTTGTCAGGGTCATCGACACGATAGCGTGATTGTCCGGGGTAATCTCGACGCCGTAGATCAGGCCAAGATCATA
>NZ_JBATHY010000258.1:0-15530 GCF_049667325.1 Parasphingorhabdus sp.
CCGGTGATCAGCGGATGGAACAATGTGTTGGCCAGCATTATGAAGATCGTTTCCGGATCGTCGAGTACCAGCCCGTTTCGCTCGACATAGGCACGGCCGGCAATGCCGACACCAACCGCACCGAGCAATGCTACCCCCATCCAGCTCATTCCAATATTACGCGCCTTGGGTACTTGAGCGACCGAGCGGATCGCCATGAAGCGCACGATGATATGCGGCTGCCCGAAATAGCCCAGGCCCCAGGCGACGGCCGACAGAAAGCCCACTGCGGTCAGTCCGTAGGTCAGGCTGAGATAACCGGGTTGCGTGATCGCCAAAATTGATTCGCCAGAAGCCCCTCCCGGGCCGAACATTACCACCAGTGGCATCAGCACCAGGGCCACGACCATGATGCAGCCTTGGACAAAATCGGTCAGGCTGACGGCGAGAAACCCGCCAACCATCGTGTAGGCCAACACTACGCCCGCGGTCATCCAGATGCCGGTCATATAGTCGCTCATCCCGGTATCGCCGAACAGTCCGGCAAAGCTGGTCTCGAACAATTTGCCACCACCGACAAGACCGGCGGCCGTGTAAACCGCGAAGAACAGGACGATGATGATCGCCGAGGTCACCCGCAGGGCGAGGGCCTTGTCGGGAAAGCGGTTGGCGAGAAATTCGGGGATGGTGAGGGCGTTGCCCAGTCTTTCAGTCTGTTCGCGCAGGCGAGGGGCCACGACGATCCAGTTGGCCAGCGCGCCGAGAAAAAGCCCGATCCCGATCCACACCTCGACAAGGCCCGCAGCATAAAGCGCCCCGGGCAGGCCGAGCAATAGCCAGCCCGACATATCGGAAGCCCCGGCGGACAGCGCGGCAACCGCCGGGCTGAGCTGTCTCCCGCCAAGCAAATAGCCTTCGCTGCTGTCGGTGGATTTGCGCCAAGCGTAGAATCCGATGGCAAGCATGCCGACGAAATAAAGGGCGAGTGTGATCAGGGCTCCGGTTTGCATCAGGCGGTCATAGGGCGGACAGGGCTGACTGGCTAGCCTTTGTGCCTGAACCTCCGCCGGAGTACAGGCTTAACGCAACCGCTTCACGATCAGATGTCCGTGGTCATCACGCTTGGTCTGAAAATTGGGGACCGCTTCGAACATTTCCGACAACCGTGAAAAGCCGTAATTGCGGACGTCAAAACTCGACCGGTTTCCGGCAATTTTGCCGACTTCGCTCAGGCTGGCATAGCCTTCGGCGTCGCGTTTGGTGGCCTGATAGGCGTCGATCAGAAGGTTGAGCAGGTCGTCATCCACCTTGCCGCTGGTTTCGCCTGTGCTGGCCGCGGGCTGCGGCTTGACCGACGTCGTGGCGTCACTTTTTGTGGCGCCGCGATTGCGCTTGTCCGCCTGGATCAGCGCATCGACATCAATAAACCGGCTGCAGGCCTGCTTGAACGCTTCCGGCGTCTTGGCGCTACCGAAGCCATAGACCGGCAGTCCTTCCTGCCGGATCCGCATCGCCAGCGGCATGAAGTCGCTATCACTGCTCATGATCCCGAAGCCGGTGACATTGCCGCGGAACAGCAGGTCCATGGCGTCGATGGTCATCTTCATGTCAGTGGCATTCTTGCCCTTGGTCATGTCGAACTGCTGCTGCGGTTCGACACCATATTTGTGGAGGATCTTCTCCCAGCCTTTCAAGGCGCTTTTGGTCCAGTTGCCATAAGCACGGCGGATATTGACCGTGCCTAGCTCGGCCAGCGCAGTCAGCACCGGGTCGAGGCCGTTGTGGCTGGCATTGTCGGAATCGATCAGCAGGGCGATATTGTCATTATGTTGGTTCATCGCGCATTGATGGACTGCAAGGGGAGGGCGTTCAAGAGGAAAAAATGCTGTCCTACAGCGTGCCGGATGGATTATGCTTTGCGCGGCTCTTTGACATCGAGAACTCCAACATTGTGCGATTGACCGTCGCGCACGCTGTCGGGTTTTGCCAGAACGGGGGAGCCGGGGATTTTTATTATAACACTGTAAAGTTTGTAAAGATCATCGGCCGACGGGTTCCAAAACCAATGCCAGTTTGTTTCGATCGATCCTGAAGAGATTGACTTAACCTACTTGAATTATTTCATTGTCGAAGCTGTTTCAGTCCACAGCCGAGAATGTGTCACTTTCTTCGTCCAGCACATGCAACTTGCCCTCGGCAATGGCGAACCAGGCGCCGATCAGGCGAATCGATCCTTCGGCTTCCTTCTCTTGAATGCAGGGGAAGGTGCGCAAATTGGCAAGGCTGGTGCGGATCCCTTCATGTTCCATGGCCAATTGCGCTGCCGGTTGGCTCAAATCACCATGATCATGGACGACTTTTGCCCGCGCATCATCGAGCAGGGTGATCCAGTCGGCGATAAAACCGCCTTTTCCGTGGGGCATATCCTTCATCTGCTCGGAAAGCGCCGCCGCGCAACCGCCGCAGCTGCCATGGCCCATGACCACCACTTCGTCGACTTTCAGAAACTGGACGGCGAATTCGAGGGCCGCGGACACGCCATGCTGACCGGGGGTTGTTTCAAAGGGCGGCACGAGAGCGGCCACATTGCGGACGATGAATGTCTCGCCGGGGTTGGTATCGAAGATCTGGGTCGGATCGACACGGCTGTCGCTGCAGGCGATGATCATCACCTTCGGGCTCTGGCCTTCCTTGAGTTCGTCCCAGCGGTCCCGCTGGGTCGGCCAAAGTTCGGAACGGAAGCGGCGATAGCCATTGAGCAGGTCTGAAAATTTTGTCATGGCCCAGTCCATATCACCGACTTAAGGGGTGGCAAGAGTGGTTTTCTTTCCCTATTTGATAGAAATGAACGAAATCACCAAGATCACACCACCGGAACCGCGCCCTGAACGTTTGCGCAAGCCGGACTGGATTCGCGTAAAAGCGCCTATGGGTGCCGAATATGAAAAAACCCGTGCGTTGATGCGGGAGCACAAGCTGAACACGGTGTGCGAGGAAGCGGCCTGCCCGAATATCGGCGAATGCTGGACCAAGAAACATGCCACGGTGATGATCCTCGGCGATGTCTGCACCCGCGCCTGTGCCTTTTGCAACGTCAAGACCGGCATGCCGATGGCCGTGGATGCGCTGGAACCGCAGCATACCGCCGATGCGGCCGCCAAGCTGGGGCTGGAACATATCGTGGTGACCTCGGTCGACCGTGATGACTTGGCCGACGGCGGGGCGAGTCAGTTCGTGAAGGTGATTGAAGCGCTACGACGGACAACGCCAAATACCACGATTGAAATATTGACGCCGGACTTCCGCAACAAGACCGAAGCTGCGGTCGAGGCGATCGTCGCGGCCCGGCCCGATGTCTATAATCACAATCTCGAAACCGTACCCCGGCTCTACCCGACGATCCGGCCCGGCGCGCGTTACTATGCTTCACTGCGTTTGCTGGAGCAGGTCAAGCGGCTCGATCCGTCGATCTTCACCAAGTCGGGAATCATGCTCGGACTGAGCGAACAGCGACTCGAAGTGCATCAGGTGATGGACGACATGCGCAGCGCCGGTGTAGATTTTTTGACGATGGGGCAATATCTCCAGCCGACAACCAAACATGTGAAGGTCAGTGAATTCGTAACGCCGCATGCCTTTGATGCTTATGCCTCGGTTGCGCGCGCCAAAGGGTTCCTGCTGGTTGCTTCCAGCCCGCTGACCCGGTCCAGCTATCATGCCGGAGATGATTTTTCCAAGATGCGCCAGGCCCGCGAGGAAAAACTGGCGCGTTCAGGTGGATCAGATGCCCGTCCATAGAGAAACGCGCGACCTGCCTTACAGCGCGGCGCAAATGTACGCGCTGGTGGCCGACGTCGGGCGCTATCAGGAATTTCTGCCTTGGGTCGTAGGGACGCGGGTCAGGTCCGACAGCGAAACGGAAATGCTCGCCGATGTTCTGGTCGGGTTCAAAGGCCTGCGGGAGCAGTTTTCATCGCGGGTCATCAAATCTTACAATCAGTCAATCGACGTTGACTATCTCGACGGTCCGCTGAAGCAGCTCCACAATGAATGGCGATTCAGATCCCGCGAAGAAGGCGGGTGCCATGTTGACTTCTATGTCGAGTTTACGTTCAAAAACCGCGTTTTCCAGAAACTGGCGGGTCAGATGTTCGCCAAGGCATTGCACAAAATGACCAGTGCCTTTGTCGATCGCGCCGGCGAAGTGTACGGGAGCAGCTACTCGTTGTCTTCCGGCAAGAGCAGCTCAAGCGCTACAAGCACGGCCTGAAGCCGGATATCGGCGCGGCTTTTGTCGTCACCAAAATTTTTCCGGTCAGCGATCACATCGTCGGTATTCTTGCCTTTCTCCGCTTTCGCGAACACCACGGTGCCAACCGGCTTTTTCTCCGTGCCACCGCCCGGTCCGGCCACGCCAGTAATCGCGACTGCTACATCGCAATCCGAATTATTGAGGGCACCTTGAGCCATCTCCCAGGCAACGGCAATTGATACCGCACCGAAGGTTTCCAGCAAATCACCGCTCACACCAAGCATCTTCTGCTTGGCTTCGTTCGAATAGGTGTTGAAACCGCAATCAAACACATCACTGCTTCCGGGAACTTCAGTGAGGGCCGCTGCGACCAACCCTCCGGTACAGCTTTCTGCGACCGTTATCCGTCGTCCGGCGGCGCGATTCTTCTCAATGACTTTTGTCGCCAGTGCAACAAGTTCGCGGGGAAGGAGATTTTTCATAGACCGGCGCCGTTAGACCATCATGCCGGTGTTTTGCAAATGGGAATATCCTGCTTCTTGTCATCCTTTGTCGCGGCCTGGACTATGGAGATAGCAAGACTGGCCAGGTTTGATGACGGCATCGGCTCCAGATCATGGTATATTTTGGCGATCAGGCTGCAATCTTTGGGCTTGATTTCTTCGCTAATCAATTGGGTGAACATCGCATCGGCAATTGGTCGCAAAATCGTATCGTCGATTCCGGCTGGGAGTTTTTCACCGGCGAGCACGGTAACCGCGCTTTTTGCCTGTGGCCAAGCACCTTCAGATGCCGCACGATATTTCGCAAGTTGTTCGGAATTTTGTTTCAATAACGATGCCGTCGCGGGCAGGCTTGTCGCGCATTTGCCGCGACTGGCCTGAACGGCGGTTGGCAAAAGATAAGTCACCAGCGCTTCGGCTTGTGCGACGCTTAAACAGTTTTGGACCGGTACCGTTTGTGCGGATACGGATTGGGCGAGGCCAGCAAGCGCTAAACCAACAATGAGATTATTGTTCATCAATTTTCCTCCAGTGAAATTGTCGCAATCGCCTGGGCGGCAATGCCCTCTTCGCGACCGGCGAAGCCCAGTCCTTCAGTTGTCGTTGCTTTGATGCTGACCCGATCAATCCCTATAGACAATATTTCTGCAATATTGCGCCGGATGGTTTCGCGGTGTGGCTTGATTTTGGGGACTTCGCAGATGATGGTCATATCCACATTATGGATGATGCCACCTTTCTCTGCGATGAGCGAAGCGGCATATTCGACAAACCTGGCAGAAGCCACGCCGCGCCATTGCGGGTCCGAGGGTGGAAAATGATCCCCGATATCTCCTGCTGCTATCGTTCCGAGCAACGCATCGGTAAGCGCGTGGAGCAGGACATCAGCATCGCTGTGCCCGGCAAGACCCTTGTCATGTTGGATTTCCACACCGCCCAGCCACAGGTCCTCGCTAGCGGCCAAGCGGTGGACATCATAACCCATACCGGTCCGTGTCTGGCGCATATGCTGTTTCCTGTCTCCGGCGAAATCGGATGGTAAAGTATATTTCTTGAGTGACTCGTCGCCATCGACCACTGCAACAATATTGCCGGCCGCTTGGAAAATTTGCGCATCATCACTAGCATTTTTATCGGCAAAAAACCGTTCATGCGCTTCCACGAGCTTTGTGAAGTTAAAGGCTTGCGGGGTTTGAACTCGCCAAAAACTGTTCCTGTCCACAGTCCGGTCCAGTTGTTCTTCCGTCAGTTGCACCATTGTATCGACACTGGCTAAAACCGGAATTGCAGCCGGTGCAGTCTTTAGTCGATCGAGCAGAAGGTCAATCACCCGGTGCGGAACAAAAGGGCGCGCAGCATCATGCACGAGAATATTTTTGGCGCCGCCACAATCACGGATCGCCTTCAGGCCGTTGAAAACCGACTGCTGACGCGTTGCGCCGCCGATGACGAGCTTGTGGGCGGAAATCGAGCCGAGAGACTTGGATAGTAGTTTCTCTTGACCTTTGCCGATCACGATCCAGATATGATCAATGGCGGGATGGGACAAAAAACTTTCCACGCTATGGCGAACCATTGGTTTGCCGCTGATCATTTCAAATTGCTTGGGAAGGTGTAATCCAGCCCGCGCACCGACACCGGCGGCCACAATCAACGCATGGGTCTTCTCGGACGGGTCGCTAGCTTCAATCATGGGTCGCGATCTACGCGTTGAATACGTTCGAAGCAATTCTTGCCTCAAAATAGATTTGGCGATAAGGGGTGCTTAAAATTTAGGCAGTGCTAATGAAACTTCTCCCGATCTCGATAGGCAATATCAAAATTGAAAGTCCGGTAATTTTGGCGCCGATGACCGGTGTGACCGACTTGCCCTTTCGCAAACTGGTCCGCCGCTTTGGTTCCGGGCTCAATGTCACCGAAATGATCGCAAGTCAGGCGATGATTCGGGAAACCCGCCAAAGCTTGCAAAAATGCGCATGGGATCCGACTGAAGAGCCGGTGTCGATGCAGCTTGCCGGCTGTGATCCTGTTGTAATGGCCGATGCCGCCAAGCTCAATGAGGATCGCGGCGCCCAGATTATCGACATCAACATGGGATGTCCGGTAAAAAAGGTTGTTAATGGTGATGCCGGTTCGGCCCTGATGCGCGATCTTCCGCTGGCCGCCTCTCTGATCAAGGCAACGGTCGAAGCGGTCAATGTACCGGTTACGGTGAAAATGCGGATGGGCTGGGATCACCAAAGCCTGAACGCGCCGGAACTGGCCCATATCGCTGAAGACCTTGGTGCGAAGATGATTGTGGTACACGGCAGGACGCGTTGCCAGATGTATCGGGACAGCGCCGACTGGTCGTTTGTGAACAAGGTCAAGCAGGCCGTTTCAGTGCCGGTCATCGTCAATGGTGACATTTGCAGCATTGAGGACGGCAAGACCGCTCTTGAGCAGAGCGGTGCAGACGGGGTGATGATTGGTCGCGGAGCATATGGCAAACCATGGCTATTGGGTCAGTTCATGCACTGGTTCAAGACCGGAGAGACTATCGCGGATCCGGATATTCCAACACAATATGCGATTTTGGACGAGCATTATCGCGATATGCTGAAACTGTACGGCGAAGATGTCGGCGTAAAAGTCGCCCGCAAACATATCGGCTGGTACACCAAGGGACTTCCCGGTTCGGCAGAATTTCGAAATCAGGCCAACAAAGAAGCCGATCCCCATGTTGTTCTAAAAATGCTGGAGGAATTTTATACTCCTTGGCTGAGCAAAGCGGCGGCTTGATGGACGGGGCGCCGTCGGAAGAACAAATTCTGGCAGGGCTCAATCATGCCTTGATGGTTGTGGATTGCTGTCATCGGGTCACCCGGGTCAACCCCGCTGGAGAATCTCTCCTGGGCACCAGTGCGAAGCACTTGATCGGCCGCAAGATCAGTGATGTTCTGAAGTTTTCGGACCCAAGACTGGATAGGGCTTTGACCGAGCTGGAAATCAGTCTGACCGCTCACAATATCATGGTTTCGAGCGATGATCGCAAACTGGGAATTGTAGATTTTGATATTCATCCCCTGGCATCCAATTCCGACTGGCGGTTGATTTCTTTGTCGCCGATGCCGCAAGACGGACCAATTCTAGAGAATGAAAACAACGATCCGTCAATTCTCGCAATCCGTGCTCCGGATATCCTGAGTCACGAAATCAAAAATCCGCTCGCAGCGATACGAGGAGCCGCACAACTCCTCGAACGACAGCTCGATGAATCACAAAAAACGCTGACCCAGATGATTACGAGTGAAGTGGAGAGGGTGGTCAGCTTGCTCGACCGGATGCAGACCTTGTCGTCCACCCAGCCAGCCCGGACCCAGGCCGTCAATATCCACACGTTAATCGATCGCGCACGACGATCCATCGAGGCTGCCACCGGCCAAGTCCTCAAAATAGAGGATAAATTTGACCCGTCTTTGCCACATGCGTTAATTGATCCGGACGCAATGATGCAGGTTTTGACAAATCTGTTTTCAAATGCCGTGGACGCCACCAAACATCTTGCCAACCCCGAAATTCGCATCGTGACACGATACAGCTTTGGCGCTTCATTGTCTGCACAGGGCGAGAACGAAGCGGTTCGCCTGCCAATCCAGATCATGGTGTGTGACAATGGTCCCGGCGTTCCGACCGATCTGGAACATGAAATATTCTCGCCGTTTGTCTCAACCAAGAAGGATGGGCAGGGGTTGGGTCTCGCGCTGGTAAAGAAGCTTATGCGCGATATGAACGGGCGCATCCGCTACGATCGGCAAAACCAGGACGAGACGAGCAGATTCACTCTTTTCCTTCCGGTCGCACCGAAAAACTGATCCCAGGACAATTTATGGCCAACAAAAAAATCATATTAGTCGAAGACGATCCGTCGGTCAGCCACGTCATCATCACTGCCTTGCGCGCAGATGGCTATGATGTTGAAAGCTGCAAGTCGATCGCCGAGCGCGACGCGCTCATGGCAAGCACCAGCTATGATTTGTTGTTAACAGATGTCGGGCTGGGAGAGGGCGATGGGATTTCGTCGTTGGATAACGTGAAAACCACACATCCGAATATCCCGATCATCATCATTTCTGCTCAGAATACCCTCAACACAGCTGTGCGGGCTTCGGAGACCGGAGCGTTCGAATATTTACCCAAGCCATTTGACCTTGATGAGTTGGTCGAGGTGGTCGGGCAAGCGCTAAAGCCGAAAAATGCGCAACCGGTTGAACAGTCCATGGACGAAGAAAGCCTTCCGCTGGTTGGTCGAAGCGCGGCGATGCAGGAAGTATATCGCATGATCGCCCGGCTTTTGAAAAATGATTTGTCGGTTCTTGTTCTGGGCGAATCAGGAACCGGCAAGGAATTGGTTGCGGAAGCCATTCATGCCATGGGACACCGGAAATCAGGGCCCTTTATTGCGGTAAATATGGCGGCGATTCCTTCGGAGTTGATCGAGGCCGAGCTCTTCGGGCATGAGAAAGGAGCGTTTACGGGTGCAGTGGCAAATGCCTCGGGCAAGTTCGAACAGGCGCAGGGAGGGACCCTGTTCCTGGACGAGATTGGTGATATGCCGATGCATGCACAAACACGACTCTTGCGGGCACTACAATCAGGTGAAATCAACCGGGTGGGCGGCAAAGGACTGGTCAAACTGGACGTCCGTATAATTGCCGCCACCAACCATAATTTTCTTGAGTTGATCGAACAGGGCAAATTTCGCGAAGACCTGTACTACCGGATCAACGTCGTGCCTATCGAGTTGCCTCCGTTGAGAGACCGGTCCAGCGACATCCCGGCCCTGGCCATGCATTTTCTCAAGCTCGCGGTGACCGAAGGGTTGCCTCACAAGCAGATTACCCGGGAGGGAATGAATCTTCTCTGCCACCATTATTGGCGTGGAAATGTCCGCGAACTCAAGAATGTCATCTATCGACTTGTCGTGAGCGGCCGGGAGGATACGCTTTCCGAGGAATCAATTCGTCAGATCCTGGTGACGGGGCGCAACGAGGATCGGGCTGAATCAGAGAATCTGGAATTTGAAGGCCATGTAAAATCGATTGTTTTGGCGTTGATGGCCAATCCGGAACGGGAAAATCTCTATGCCAGGGCTCTGGAAAAATTCGAAAAGCCCTTGCTGGTCGAAATGATGAATCACGCGCACGGCAATCAGATAAAAGCGGCAAAAATTCTCGGCATAAATCGCAATACATTGCGTAAAAAACTCAACGAATATCAAATTGATCCTGCCCAATCCAGATAGCAAATTACGATGAACTGACGGTTTGGTTCGCCGAACCGTGATATTTTTGCAATATTAGTGCTTTTCCTGCAACGAATCTGTTGTATTGAAAGCACAATGACGGTTTCCAACCATTCCCAGGAGAAGCGCGTGGCATATTGGCTGCGGCGCCTCTCGTTCATGGCGGAACGCGAAGCCGTTATGAGGCGTGTTGAATGGATTGTTTTGCTCTTGTTCGGCGTAATAATGGTCGGCACCTATTTATTGCTGAGCCGCCAATCAGATCAAACCGATTTCATATCCCCTCCATTGACGGCCGCGCTGCTGGTCGCAAATTTGATTCCCGCCATGACATTGCTTGTCCTTTTTGGACGACGCATTGCCAAGGGGCGCGCCGCCAAATCCTCGATCGGCAGCAAGGGCCGGCTGCATGTCCGGTTGGTAGCGTTATTCTCTCTGGTCGCCAGCATCCCGATGCTGCTTGTGGTCATTTTTGCCTCGCTGCTTTTTCAATATGGTGTCGAATTCTGGTTTTCCGATCGGGCAAGAGGCATGTTGGAAAATGCCAATGATCTGGCGCGCGGATATTACGAGCAGAACCAGCGTGAAGTCGGTGAAGAGACGATCACCATGGCGAACGATTTGCGCAATTATTTGCAACAAGCAAATTTGGAAAGCCCGGAATTTGCCGAAGGCTATGTCTTTCAGGTGCTATCTCGAAAACTTAATGAATCTGCCATTATCGAATATGGGCCTGATGGAGTTGCTCGGACGGCGGCGGCCGTTGATCCCGACGATGGTGACCAGAATCCGAAGATTACCGAGACGGTTCTGAAACAACTGGAACAAGGGCAAAGCTATGTCGTGACTGCAAGGCCGAACAAAATTGAAGCGGTGACCGCGCTTGATCTGGAATCGCGTATATTCCTCTATGCAGCCCGGGATTCGGACATGTTGGCGTTAAGCCAGTGGGAACGAGCACAATCGGTCTTGGCAGATTACGAAGAACTTTTTTCTCGATCCCGAAGCCTGCAATTACAATTCAACATAGCTTTGTTTGTCATCTCGTTGCTCATTGTCGGTCTGGTATTGTGGATTGCATTGATGGTTGCAGACCGGATGGTCAAGCCGGTCAGCGATCTGGTCCATGCGGCCAAGCGCGTAACCGAAGGCGATCTTGCAACGCGGGTACCCGGGGCGTTTGAAAATGACGAGATTGGTACGTTGGGACGGGCATTTAACCGCATGACCGAACGGCTGGAAACGCAAACAACGGCTCTGATCATGGCTAACGAGCAATTGGGAAGCAGGCGGGCGTTCATCGAAGCGGTGCTCGAATCGGTCACCGCCGGAATTATCAGTCTCGACGAGAAAGGCGAGATCAAGCTGGTCAATTCTCAGGCGCTGTCACTGCTCTCGAAGCCGGTTGATGCGCTACTCGACGTCGATATCGGGACAGCGGCGCCCCAGTTTGCAGAACTTATTCGGGAGGGTGTGGAAAATAGCATCATCGAGTTTGCTTCCGATTCTGACATACGGACATTGGCTGTGAAAATAGTTGGCGGTCCAACCGGACATGTGATCACCTTTGAAGATATTACCCAGCAGCTGCTTGATCAGCGACGGGCCGCATGGTCAGATGTCGCGCGGCGCATTGCCCATGAAATCAAAAACCCTTTGACCCCCATTCAACTGGCTGCGGAGCGACTTCAACGGAGATTTGGCACGCATATAACCGAAGATGCCGCAATATTTGACAACCTCACCAACACTATCGTCCGGCAGGTTGGAGATCTGAGAAATATTGTCGATGAATTCTCTTCCTTTGCGCGCATGCCAAAACCGGTTTTCCGTGAGGAAAATCTTGATGATATCCTGAAGCAGGCCTTGTTCATGCAAGACGTAGCCTATCCGTCCATGGCGTTTAACTTTGTTTCCAGTGATCACCCGATAACGCTTGTTTGTGACCGGCGGCAATTGGGACAGGCGCTCACCAATGTCATTAAAAATGCCGCAGAAGCCATTCAGCAAAAAGCCGAAACCAGTACAAATTTTCAAGTTTCAAACGGTGAAATAGAGCTGGCGGTTCGGGAAGAAAACCAGATGGTCATCGTCGAGTTGACCGACAATGGCATCGGCCTGCCTATCGAACGCGATCGGATAGTAGAACCCTATATGACGACACGCGCCAGTGGCACCGGGTTGGGCTTGGCGATCGTCAAAAAAATAGTCGAGGAGCATTTCGGCGAAATGAAATTCGATGATGCGGCAAATGGCGGCACGAAAGTGACAATCAGGTTCAGTCCTTCGAAATTGGCGAGACTGTCCCATAGCACCGCCGAGAATTTCGCCGAAATTCCGACGGGCCCCGCCGAAAGCGGTGATCAAATGGCAAAAATCGAGAAATAGGGATTAGAGGTTCAGCATGGCGTTAGATATTTTGGTTGTCGACGACGAACCCGATATTCGTGACTTGATATCAGGAGTTCTGGAAGACGAGGGATATAGCACCCGGGTAGCCGCTGACAGCGACGCGGCCCTGGCAGCGGTCAGCGAGCGTCGGCCATCACTGGTCCTGCTCGATGTATGGTTGAGGGGCTCGCGTCTGGATGGTTTGGAATTGCTGAGCGAGTTGAAGCAACTTGATGCGAAATTACCGATCATTGTAATCTCTGGCCATGGCAATATCGACACCGCGGTTGCTGCTATTTCCCAAGGTGCCGTCGATTTTATCGAAAAACCTTTTGAAGCCGAACATCTCTTGCATCTGGTATCCAGAGCGACTGAAACAGAGCGGCTTCGGCGCGAGAATGAAATTCTCAAGGCACGCGTGGGATTCGCGGATGAGCTGACTGGAAACTCCGCTGCGGTCAATAATGTAAGAGCGACCTTGAAACGCGTGGCCGGCACCGGCAGCCGGTTGCTCATCTCTGGTCCGGCCGGGGTGGGCAAGGAAGTCGCTGCGCGATTGATGCATAATTGGAGTTCGCGCTCAAATGCCGCCTTTGTCACCATCAGCGCAGCCAGACTTTCACCGGAAAGCGTTGAAGAGGAGCTTTTCGGTACCGAACGCAACGGTAAAATTGAAAAAACCGGATTGATGGAGGAAGCCCACGGAGGCACCTTGTTCATCGATGAAGTGGCCGATATGCCGCTAGACACCCAGGGCAAGATATTGCGAGTTTTGACGGAGCAAAGTTTCAATCGGCTTGGCGGTTCCAAAAAGGTGAGTGTGGATGTCCGGGTCGTGTCAGCGACTTCCCGCGACCTTGAAATCGAAATTCGTGAAAAAAGATTCCGTGAGGATCTGTTCTATCGCCTCAATGTTGTGCCGGTAATATTGCCGCCACTAAACCAGAGGCGTGAAGATATTCCGGTTCTTGTCGAGCACTATGCCGCACGCTTCGCTGCCGACCAGCGCCTGCATCCCCCCGAAATTTCGGATGAGGCGATGGCCGCACTCCAGGCCTGCGACTGGCCGGGTAATGTCAGGCAATTGCGCAACGTTATAGAGCGGACGATTATTCTGGCACCCAAGGACAAGTTTACAAAAATCGAAGTGGAAATGCTGCCGCCGGAGGTTTTAGGCAATGACGACGATCTCGACCAGGGAGTCGCTTCGCTGATGGGATCGCCTTTGCGGGAAGCAAGGGAGAGTTTTGAACGGGAATATCTGAAGGTTCAGATCAGACGTTTTTCCGGCAACATTTCCAAAACCGCGAATTTCATCGGCATGGAACGGTCTGCCTTGCACCGGAAATTGAAGATATTGGGACTTGCTTCACGAAAGAAGCCCGACGTCGAGTGAGCCGAACGGTAAAGCGGTTGTCGTGCACGCACGAATCCCATATATGAAAACCGGCGATCCCCCGACAACATAAGATATCGTCACAAAAGTTTAAAATGCCATCGTAAAGATAGCCAATAATTGGAGTCAAAAATGACCGATAAATCAAACAACTTACAAGATCTTTTTCTTAACTCCCTGCGTAAATCGAAAACTCCGGTGACTATGTTTCTGGTCAAAGGTGTCAAACTTCAGGGTATCGTGACCTGGTTTGACAATTTTTCAGTGCTCCTCCGCCGCGACGGTCAATCGCAACTGGTGTATAAGCATGCCATATCAACAATCATGCCCTCCGAGGCGTTGGATACCAAGCCATTTGCCGAACTGATGGAGAACGCCAAATCCAGGGCAGGGGTGCTGCAAGAAGTGTTCCTCACGGCGGTCCGGGACAGCAACGATCCTGTAACAATGTTTCTGGTCAACGGCGTTATGTTGCAAGGTGAAGTATCGGCTTATGACCTGTTTTGTATCCTGCTCGAGCGGGAGGGCTTGTCGCAACTGGTCTACAAGCATGCCATTTCCACGGTTCAACCTGGTGGGCCGCTCAATCTGGCCGATTATAACCAAGCTGATGATGGTGCGCATTGATACCATTTGAGAAGGAAAGCCTCGATAGCAAGAGCGGTCGCGCCCTTATCGTCCATCCTGATATGGTATCTCTGAGCCAGTCGGCGCTCGAGCATCGGCTTGATGAAGCCGTTGGCCTTGCATTGGCGATTGGATTGGTCGCAACCGCGTCCCACTATTTTTCGGTTCGCAAACCCAAGCCCGCTACCCTGTTCGGATCGGGCCAAGTGGAGCAAATCGGGAAGATCATGAGGGAACATGCAGCCACAATCTTGATTGTGGATGGCAGTTTGAGTGCAATTCAGCAGCGCAATCTGGAGGAAAGACTCGACGTCAAAGTTATCGATCGGACCGGTCTTATCCTCGAAATATTCGGAGCCCGGGCCGCCACGGCAGAAGGTCGTTTGCAGGTTGAGCTCGCGCATCTCGATTATCAGGCCGGTCGCCTTGTGCGCAGCTGGACCCACCTTGAACGGCAGCGCGGCGGTTTCGGCTTTTTGGGCGGACCGGGCGAAACCCAGATCGAGTCCGATCGCCGGATGATCCGCGACCGCATGGCCAAATTGCGAAAAGATCTTGCTCATTTGCGCAAAACGAGAGCTTTACATCGTGAACGGCGCAAGCGCGCTCCCTGGCCTGTTATCGCGCTAGTGGGTTACACAAATGCCGGAAAATCGACATTGTTCAACCGGTTGACCGGTGCCGATGTTTTTGCCGAGGATTTGCTGTTTGCAACTCTCGATCCGACCATGCGGGAATTCGCGCTGCCGGGATATGACAAAGCCATCTTATCGGATACGGTTGGCTTCGTATCCGATCTGCCGACGCAATTGGTCGCGGCTTTTCGGGCCACACTCGAAGAAGTAAGCTCAGCCGACATCGTGGTACACGTTCGCGATATTTCCCATGAAGCCAGCGATGCACAAGCCGGCGATGTAAGGCAAATATTGGCCGACCTTGGGGTGTCAGAGGAAGCAGGAGAGGGGCCTCCGGTGATCGAGGCTTGGAACAAAATCGATAGGATCGCTCCTGACGATCCGCATTTCACGCGAATGTCATCGCCATTGCCGGAACACGTATGCGCGATCTCTGCCGAGACCGGAGCCGGTGTCGAAACAT
>NZ_JBATHY010000259.1:0-6155 GCF_049667325.1 Parasphingorhabdus sp.
GCTCTGGGCCGGAAGTCCTTTTTACCACCATTGGATTTCCGCGCGGAGCCGCCGAAAACCAACTATAGTGTTAGAGTACCCCTGGGCAAGCCGCGCGATTCTGTCAGCCTGCCGAAAATATACGGCCCCAATGATCCGACCAGGCCACTGGTTGTCATCGATGCCGGACATGGCGGGCACGATCCCGGCGCGATATCTCCCCATGGTGCCGCGCGCGAAAAGAACGTGACTCTAGCGATCGCGCGGGCAATCCGTGACCGACTGGTCGCGGGCGGGCGTGTGCGGGTCGCACTGACCCGCGATAGCGACGATTTTCTTGTCCTCGAGGAGCGTTATGGCATCGCTCGCCGGCTCGATGCCGACCTCTTCATGTCGATCCATGCCGATGCTGCTGGCAATGAGGAAGCGTCCGGAGCCACCGTCTATACATTGTCCGAGGTCGCTTCCGATCGAGAAGCGGCCAAGCTGGCCGCGCGCGAAAACAAGGCCAATATAATCAATGGTATCAATCTCGGCGGCGCGACACGGGACGTTTCATCGATCCTGATCGACCTGACCCAGCGTGAAACCATGAACGTTTCTGCCGATTTCGCCAAATTGCTGCACCGCGAAAGCAGCCGCCAGATGAATTTTCGCAAAATACCGCACCGTTACGCCTCGTTTGTCGTCCTCAAGGCGCCCGATACACCATCGGTATTGTTCGAAACCGGCTATCTGACCAACAAGGATGATGTCGCTTTTCTGAATTCCCGCGAAGGCCGGTCCAAGGTTGCGACCGGTGTCGCTAGTGCAATCGAGTCACATTTCGCCCGCAAACTGGCGATGCGCTAGAAAATTTTGCCGGTGTAAGTTTGTCCGGTCGTGCCGCCGTGAGGCAGTGCGCGATTTTCATCGATAATCGCTGGAAAATGCTCGCGAGGCGGTTTAGATAGCGCAGCCTATGGTAAATGATGCGTCCGATACGGCTGGAGAAAGCCTCGCCTACAAGCTTGAACGAAGCACCGGCAGTTTTTTCGAGCGGATCGAGAATCTCTGGCAGAAGAAATGGTTCCGGTTGCTCGCGGCCTTCCTCGGCTTGTGCGTTCTCGGCTGGTTTCTGATTTGGCTGATTTTTGCCCGGGATTTGCCCGATGCGACAGCGCTCCGGACCTATGAGCCGCCGCTGCCGACGATGGTGCGCGCCTATGATGGCGAGCCGGTGCACAGCTATGCGCGGGAACGGCGCGTGCAGCTTGAATTTTCCGAATATCCGGCGCTTCTGGTGCGCGCCTATCTGGCGGCTGAAGACCGTACTTTTTTCGAACATGGTGGTCTGGACTATCCGGGTATCGCGACCGCAATCCTCACCAATATCAGCAATAGCGGACGGCCGGTCGGGGCTTCCACGATCACCCAGCAGGTTGCGAAAAACCTCCTGCTGACCAGCGAAGTATCCTATCGCCGGAAGGTGCGCGAAGCGATCCTTGCCTACCGGATAGAGGATGTGCTGACCAAGGAGGAAATTCTCGAACTCTATCTCAACCAGATTTTCCTCGGTCGCAACGCCTATGGCGTACAGGCCGCCGCCCAGGCTTATTTTGGCAAGGATGTCGACGCGCTCGCGCTGCATGAAATAGCCTATCTGGCGATCCTGCCCAAGGGCCCGTCCAACTATCGTCCCGAAGCCCACGAACAGCGTGCCATCAGCCGGCGCAACTGGGTATTGGGAGAGATGCGCGACAATGACTGGATCACACCCGCGCAACATCAGGCAGCCGTGGCGCAGCCGCTAGGCGCGATTTCCCGCTCCGGACCCCGTTTCGAGCGGGTCGGCGGCTATTTTATCGAGGAAGTGCGCCGACAGTTGATCGAGCAATTCGGCGATGACGAGAAAGCGGGTCCCTATAGCGTCTATTCCGGTGGCCTGTGGGTGCGCACCTCGCTGAACCCGGAATTGCAGGAATATACCAAAGACGCCCTGCGCGGCGGTTTGTTGCGCTATAGCAGCGGGAAGGGCTGGGCCGGTCCGATCAGCAAGATCGAGATTGATGAGCAATGGGCCCAGCGTCTGAACTCGACTTTTATCGGTACTGATTTTGCAAACTGGCAGATCGCTGTCGCCATCCGGACAGCCGGTGGCGGCGCCGAAATCGGCTTTGCAGATGGCACGACGGGCCGGATCAACGACGTACCCGGTGCCATGAAAGCCGGCGACATTATCGCCGTCAGTCCCGTGGGCGGGAGCAGCTACCGGCTCGAAAATGTGCCGGAAGTTTCCGGCGGAATGGTCGTGCAAAATCCCCGCAATGGCCGGATCTGGGCGATGCAAGGTGGTTTCGATGACCGGATGAGCGCGTTTAACCGAGCCACCCAGGCGGAACGCCAGCCGGGATCAACAATCAAGCCGTTTGTTTACGCCACGGCCCTGGAACACGGCATGACCCCGGCCACCTTGATCCCGGACAGCCCGTTCTGCGTCTATCAGTCAGCATCTCTCGGTCGCAAATGTTTCCAGAATTTCGGCAATGCGCGCAGCGCCGGAGAGCAGACCTTGCGCTGGGGCGTCGAACAATCGCGCAACCTGATGACCGTCCGTGCCGCCAATGATGCCGGCATGGAAAATGTTGTCAAGACGATCAAGACCATGGGGATTGGCGACTATCAACCCTATCTCTCCTTTGCGCTGGGGGCCGGTGATACCACGGTGATGAAGCTGACCAATGCTTATGCGATGCTCGCCAATCATGGCCGCGAACTGCAGCCGACGGTGATCGACTTTGTTCAGGACCGCCAGGGCAAGGTGATATTCCGCGCCGACAAGCGGGAATGCGAGAATTGCAATTTGCGCGACTGGGACGGACAGCCGATGCCGCGTCCGCGTCCGACAGGGAAACAGTTGATGGACCCGATCACCGCCTATCAGATGATTGACATCTTGCAGGGCGTGATCACCCGCGGCACCGCACAGAATCTGAAAAGCCTCGAACGGCCGCTATTTGGCAAGACCGGCACCTCCAGCGGCCCGACCAATGTCTGGTTTGTCGGCGGCTCGCCCGATATGGTTGCCGGCGTCTATCTCGGCTATGACCAGCCGCGCAACATGGGTGGCTATGCCCAGGGCGGGACTTTGGCCGCGCCGATCTTCCGCCGCTTTGCCGAGCGGGCGATGGTCGGCATGCCGAAAACCCCGTTCGTTGCGCCCAATGGCGTCCGCATGGTCCGCGTCGACCGCAAATCGGGCAAAAGAGTCTATGGCGGCTGGCCGACCGATGACCCGAAGTCCGCGGTCATCTGGGACGTGTTCAAGCCCGAAACCGAACCGCGTCGCTCGATCCGCAAGGATGAACTGCTCGCCCGTCTCGAAGCCCGCAAGGCCCAGCTGATCGCCGAGCGCGCAGCGGCGCGGGCCCGGTCCGACGAAGCCAATCGCAATCGCGGTCCGGCGCAAACCGATGATGAATTCCTGCAGGCCGAAGGCGGCATCTATTAGCGCCAGCTGGTTCCGGTCCCGATGCTGAACGCATCGGACATCGCGCCGGTACATGGCATCCGCACCGTCGGGCGCGAGAGCGTCGCCTCGCTCGCCGCGATCACCGCCGACGCTTTTCGCGATGATCCGTTCAACCGCTGGCTGTTCGGCGGCTTCGATCCGATGCAGCGGACCTTTGCCAATCTCGCGCGCCATATTTATGCGCCGGGTGGCTTTTGCCAGATCCTGAAGGATGAGGGCGAAGACCGCGCCGCCGCGATGTGGCTGATGCCCGGCGACAAGGCCGATGCGACCCTGACCGGCACGCTGCAAACCTATTGGGGACTGTTCGCCAGCGGCGGCCTCGGCGCGCTAAAACGGGGCAAGGCGGCGGGCGAGGCGATGGCAAAACACCATCCGACCCAGCTTCACGCCTATCTGTTCACCGTCGGCGTCGCCAGCGCCGGAAGGGGCAGGGGCCTTGGCCGGCGGTTGGTTGAGCCGGTGCTGGAGGCCTGCGACCGGACCGGCACCATGGCCTATCTCGAGAATAGCAATCCGGCGAACCGGCGCTTCTATGCCAGCCTCGGCTTTGAACGCGTCGAACTATTCCATGCGATGCCCGACAGCCCGCCGCTCGAGCCGATGCAGCGGCTGCCGCGCTAGGCTCCGCCGGTTCAGAAGCTCAGCTGGAACCGTCCGGCAAAGCTGTCGACCGAATAGTCGCCACTCCCCGCTGCAAGGATCGCCGCGCTGTTATAGTCCAGCCTGGCATAAGTCATAAGAAACCGGACATAGTCATTGGCGGTCCAGATCAGCGAGGCCTGATAGGCGTCCTGCGTCCCGCCGCTGAAACCGGCGTCGACCAGATCGAGATGGTCATAACGGACATTGATCTGCCACGCGCCCATCCCGCCCTGGCCGACCGGATTGGATACTTTGACACCCTTGAAGACGCCTTCCTTGTAGCCGCGCGTGTCGTCGGTCAGGAAGAATCCGGCCTCGACCGAACCACCGAAGAAGGTCGGATCGGCAAGCGCGCCGGTGCGGTTCAGCCGGAGCCAGTGACCCTCCGCCGCAGCGTGGAAACGCCCGGAAATCACCGCCGCTTCCAGGCCATAGCTGGACTCTGATTCCGCACCACTGATATTACCGGTGTCGATAAAGCGCGTGTCGGTAAAATGCACCGCCGGACGCTGGCGATAGCGGCGTGACGTCATGGCGTCGCCAAGATCGCGATAATGGTAGGACGCTCCGAAATGACTCTGGACATCGCCGAATTTCGGCATCGCCACCGCGCGCACGTCGAAACCAACGCTATCATTCTCGTCACTGCTCAGGTCATCGATATTGTCGGTGAACACGCCCGCCTGAAACAGCAGGTCCGATACGCCATATTGCGCCGAAAGCCCGACCTGCCGCTCGAAACCAAAGGCGTCGGTAAAGCCGGCGCGCTCGATAAAGCTGGTGTCGTTGCTGCTCGACAATTCTTCCAGCCCTTGGAAATTGTTGTGCTGGCCTGCGGTCAGGGTCAGCCCGCCATCTTCATAAGTGATGATCGCATCGGTGAGGTCGATTGCGTTGTCGGCAAAATCCGCTTCCAGCTTGTAGCCGAAGCCGCCCGGGATCGATCCCGAAGCGCCGAGCCGGATCCGCCGCGCCTCGTTGCCAAAGCCAAGGCCCGCGTCGACGATGCTGTCGGGGGCGTTGACGGTACCAAAGTCATAGAGCAGACGCCCGCGCGGCTTGAAGCTCCAGCCATCCGCGCCTTTCATTTCCGGCGCGCCTTTCCAGCCGACCTTGACCGGGTCTTGCTGCGCCAGCTTTTCCTCGGTCGCAGCAATTTTTGCATCCGTAGCGGCAATGGCGCTGGCCGAGACCTGTTGCGTTTGTTGCACATTGCCCAGCTGTGCCCTGAGATCGGCGACCTCGCGTTCGAGCTGGTTCATTTTGCCGAGCAAGGCCGCCGCCTGCTCCTCGGTCAGCGGCGCCGCCATCGCGGACGCGGGAGTGAGTGCGATCGTTGCGGTGCCGGCCAGCAGGCCGATTGTCTTGAGCATAGGAGATTTCATAAATGCGCCTGTTCGTTATGTCCGGGTTGCGTCATGCCGAACGCTCTACGAGTAGCGCGTTGCCCTTTCATGGCAAAATTGTTTCACGTTTGTGACAGCGCCCAAGCTCAGCGGGCAGCGGGCAAGCGGCGCTTGCCCCTGGTGCGGCTGGTAAGATGATAGTGAAGGCAGCGATCGCAACGATAGGGACGCAGGGCGATGGTGGCGATCTGCGCGGCGGCGATGGCGTCAGCCTCGCTGGCAAAGCGCTTTTTCTTGCGGCAGATGCTGAGGCGGGTTCGCATGGGGTGGATTTAGCGGCTTGCGGGGAGGCGGGCAAGTCACCCTTTCCTCCCTGCCGCGCAGCGGCGGGGAGGGGGACCATCCGCAGGATGGTGGAGGGGTCGGTTGGGCCGGGAGCGGTGTTGCCTTTGGAAGCAGTGCGTTGTTCTATGAGTGTGTCGTTCCCTGGCAGTGACTCCCCCGGCGGGAAGTTGTTGCCGCACGCGCCCCTCCGTCAGCCGTTCCGGCTGCCACCTCCCCGTCGCTGCGCGACAGGGAGGATGTTGGGGCCGCCAAAACCCTTTCCTACACATCCCGCCCTATGGCATATTCCAAAATGGCTCTTTGAAAATTGAATCCTGCTCCAACATTTC
>NZ_JBATHY010000260.1:0-4224 GCF_049667325.1 Parasphingorhabdus sp.
ATTATCGAGGACGGCGCGTTTATTGGCGCCCGCGCCGAAGTCGCTGAAGGCGTACGCGTCGGCGAAGGCGCGGTGCTCTCCATGGGTGTCTATCTCGGCGCATCAACCAAGATCATCGACCGAATCACCGGAAAGATCTGGATCGGCGAAGTGCCGCCCTATGCGGTGGTGGTGCCGGGGACCTTGCCGCCCAAGGTCAATATCGACGGCATGCCGGGACCAGCGCTCTATTGCGCCGTGATCGTCAAGACCGTCGACGCGCAGACCCGGTCCAAGACCGGCATCAACGAATTGCTGCGCGACTGATGGCAACCCGGGTGGATCAGGTGAAGGTGACGCTGGAGCCCAATGACCACCCCTATCGCAATGGCGCCTGGACCCCGGTTTTCGAAGAACTGGACAGCGACGATCTGGAAGTGATCGGCGACATTCCGGCCGATATCGACGGCCTCTATGTCCGCAACACGGAAAACCCAGTGCACGACAGCATCGGCCGCTATCATCCCTTTGACGGCGACGGGATGATCCACACGATCCGCTTGCAGAACGGCAAGGCGACCTATCGCAACCGCTTTGTCCGGACCGAGGGATTTGAGGCCGAACAGGCAGAAGGCGGGCCTTTGTGGATCGGCATCATGGGCAATCCGTCCGAAAGCAAAAGACCCGGCTGGGGCGCGCACGGCAGCGTCAAGGACAGCAGCTCGACCGATGTCGTGGTCCATGCCGGCGCGATCCTCTCGACCTTCTACCAATGCGGCGAAGGCTATAGACTTGATCCGGACACGCTGGAAACGCTGGGCAAGGCGGACTGGGTACCGGAAGATGGTATTTCCGCGCATCCGAAAGTTGATGAGGCCACCGGCGAGTTACTGTTTTTCAACTATTCGACCAAGCCGCCTTATCTCCATTATGGAGTGGTCGGGCCGGATAACCAGCTCAAGCATTTCATACCAATTGCACTGCCAGGTCCGCGGCTGCCCCATGATATGGCGTTCACCGCAAATTTCGCGATTTTCAACGACTGCCCGCTCTACTGGAAAGAAGATCTGCTCGACCGCGGCCTGCGAATCCCCGCCTATCATCCGGACATGCCAACCCGTTTCGGCATCCTGCCGCGCATGGGCCAGCCTGAAGAGATAAAATGGTTTGAAGCCAAGCCGACCTATGTCCTCCACTGGGCCAATGCTTTCGAGGATGGCGACGAGATCGTGCTCGACGGCTATTTCCAGAATGATCCGGTACCGCCGCCGCTGACCGATTTCCCGGCCGGCTATGAAAGCATGGGCGCGAGCATCGACCTGCACAGCTTCAAGCCGGAGCTTCACCGCTGGCGGTTCAATCTGAAGACCGGCGAGACAAATGAAGAGACCCTGTTCGACGATTATCCGGTCGAATTCGGGATGATCAACGAACAATATGCGGGCCAGCCCTATCGCTATGTCTATAGCGTGACCGGGGAGCCAGGCTGGTTCCTGTTCACCGGCCTGACCAAACATGATCTGGAGACCGGCAAGGCCGAACATTATGGTTTTGGCGAGCATCGTTTCGGTTCGGAAGCGCCCTTCATCCCGCGCGCCAACCCGCGGTCAGAGGATGACGGCTATCTGATCAGCTTCATCACCGACATGGCGCTGGACCGGTCGGAATGTATCATCATCGATGCGCGGAATATTTCGGCGGGCCCGGTCTGCACGATCATATTGCCGCACCGGATTAGCAGCGGCACCCACGCGACCTGGGCTTCGGCGGAGCAGATCGGGCAATAGCGGTGCTCCGCACTTGATGCGGAGCTTTATCCGCTAGCACAATTCTCGATATCCAGAGCTCCGCATCAAGTGCGGAGCACGTCAATCAAACAACTCTCCGTCGCTCGCTTTCCCCGCAGGAGGGTTCAACCCGAGATGCTTCCACCCGCGATCATTGAGCGCGCGCCCCCGCGCCGTTCGCGCAATCAGGCCGAGCTGAATCAGATAAGGCTCGATCACTTCTTCAATCGTATCACGCGGTTCCGACAAGCCCGCCGCAAGCGTTTCCACGCCGACCGGACCGCCCTTGTAAATATCCGCGATCATATGGAGATAACGCCGATCCATCGCGTCGAGACCGATATGATCGACCTCGAGCCGGGTCAGCGATGCATCAGCCACTTTCCGGTCGACAATCACGGTCCCCGCGACATTGGCAAAATCCCGCACCCGGCGGAGCAGGCGTCCGGCGATCCGCGGCGTCCCTCTGGCGCGGCGTGCGACCTCAGTGGCACCATCGGGCGCAATCTCAAGACCGAGCAGCCGTGCCGCGCGGTGGACAACTTTCTCCAGTTCCTCGGTCGAATAGAAGTTGAGCCGCACCGGAATGCCGAACCGGTCGCGCAAAGGCGTCGTCAGCAGTCCCTGGCGCGTGGTCGCCCCAATGAGGGTGAAAGCGGGCAGATCGATCCGCACGCTGCGCGCCGAAGGGCCTTCGCCGATGATGAGATCAAGCGCGCGGTCCTCCATCGCCGGATAGAGCACTTCCTCGACCACCGGATTGAGCCGGTGGATTTCGTCGATAAACAGGACATCGCCTTCTTCCAGGTTCGTCAGCAGCGCCGCGAGATCACCGGACTTGGCAATCACCGGCCCCGAAGTAGCGCGAAAGCCAACGCCTAGCTCCCTCGCAATGATCTGCGCCAGCGTGGTCTTGCCCAAGCCGGGAGGCCCAAAGAACAGCACATGATCCAGCGCCTCGCTACGCCCCTTGGCCGCCTCGATAAATACCCGAAGATTGCCGCGCGCCGCTTCCTGCCCGATAAATTCGTCAAGCGTTTTCGGACGCAGGGCGGCGTCGATGTCTTCCGGTTGCCGCTGCGGCGTAAGATGCGGATTATCAGTAACGGCCAATACCCCCCAAACCGTCACCCTGAACTTGTTTCAGGGCCCATGGTGCGCCCATATACCGCCCGTGCGACAAACGAAACAACCCTGCGTCTACATACTCGCCAGCCAGCCCTACGGCACGCTGTACATCGGCGTGACGTCGAACCTGATCCAGCGCCTTAACCAGCACCGCAACCAGATGACGCCCGGATTTACGTCCAAATATGCGGTATATCGCCTTGTCCGTTTCGAAATGTTCGACGACATGACCAGCGCGATCACGCGAGAGAGGCAACTGAAGAACTGGCACCGAGGCTGGAAGATCAATCTGATTGAATCGGAAAATCCGCAATGGGTTGATCTGGCGGTCAACTTGGGGTTGCCTCAAATAATCGACTGACGCCCCGCCAACGTCATGCTGAACTAGTTTCAGCATCCACCGCGCCCCAATCACAGCCTGTGAGCGCCGAAAAATGGACCCTGAAACAAGTTCAGGGTGACGGAAAGAACGCTCATGAAGCGGCCGATGCAAGCCGTTCATCACCGCGCCGCCTTCTTCAACGCCAACCGGACCAACGCATCCAGTGTCGCCCCATCCCCCGCCTCGGCATCCGCCGCAGCCACCGCCGCACTGGCATCCGCCGGTTTGAAGCCCAGATTCTGCAGCGCGCTCACCGCATCGTCGCTGTTGCTCGAGGGCGCGTGCACCGCGCCGCCGCCAGCAATCGGATCAACCGCAATCCCGCCGACCTTGTCTTTCAATTCATTGACAATCCGCAGCGCCAGTTTTGGGCCAACCCCGTTCGCGCGCGAAACCATCGCCTTGTCACCCATCGCCACGGCCCGCGAAATCTCGCCCGGTTCGAGCGCCGACAAGATCGCCAGCGCCACCTTGCCGCCGACGCCCTGCACCGAGATCAGCAACCGGAACCAGTCGCGCTCCGAGCCGCTGGCAAAGCCCATCAGCCGCATATCGGTCTCGCTGACCTGCATCTCGGTATAGATGGTCGCGCCATCCCCGACCCCGCCAATCGCACCGATGGTCCGCGACGAGCAAAACACCAGATAGCCGACGCCCTGCACATCGAGCACGATATTGTCGGTGCCGATTTCGTCGATGGTTCCGGTGAGTTTTGCGATCATATCGTTGTTTTAGACTAACTTGCTCGGCAATCCAGCCTTCTTTCTCAACCCCGCGCCAGCGGGCATCAAAACATGGTCTCGCACGAAGACACGGAGGCACTAAGCGAATGGTGCCAAAGGCTTGTCTTCGTGGCTTTGTGTCTTCGTGCGAGAAAATCCGTTCGCACTGAGCCTGTCGAAGTGCACCCATCGACCGGGAGCTGTCCTTCGACAAGCTCAGGACTAA
>NZ_JBATHY010000261.1:0-2926 GCF_049667325.1 Parasphingorhabdus sp.
GTCCTGGTCTGTCGTGGGGTAAAAACCGCCGGGGCTCAGGCCTCGGCAGGAGCAACCTTTTTCTCGGCCATCAACTCGCCGAGTTCGCCCGCTTCATACATTTCCATCATGATATCGCTGCCGCCGACGACTTCGCCTTTGACATAGAGTTGCGGAATCGTCGGCCAATCGGAATAGTCTTTTATTCCCTGACGCACTTCCATGTCCTGCAGCACGTCAAACGAGTCGAACGCGACCCCCAAATGCTCAAGAATGGCAATCGCGCGGCTTGAAAAACCGCACTGCGGGAAAAGCGGAGTGCCTTTCATGAACAACACAACGTCATTGCTGTTCACAACGGTTTCGATTTTTGCTTTCACATCGCTCATATATATTCTCCTATTCGGGAATCGCCGTGGTGAGTTGCAGCGCGTGCAGTTCACCACCCATTTTACCCTTTAGCGCAGCGTAGACCGCCTGATGCTGTTTGACACGGTTCATGCCCGCGAACGAGGCAGACGTGACTTTTGCGGCATAATGATCGCCGTCACCGGCAAGATCGGTAATTTCAACCGAAGCGTCCGGGAAAGCGGTTAAAATCATCGCCTCGATATCTGCACTGGCCATTGGCATGCGGCTTAGCTGGCTTCTTCGATAAACTGACGCCGGGCTTCAACCATTTTATCGGTCAATGCCGTACGGATGGCCGAATCGTCGATTTCGACGCCAGCAGAGGTCAGATCACCCAATAGCTTGCGAATGACATCTTCGTCGCCGGCTTCTTCGAAATCAGCCGCTACGACTTCTTTCGCATAGGCATCGGTTTCTTCCGAAGTCAGTCCCATTTTCTCCGCAGCCCATTGGCCGAGCAGGCGATTGCGCCGCGCAGTGACCCTGAACTGCATCTCTTCATCACGCGCAAACTTTGTTTCAAATGCGTTCTCGCGATCCTTAAAATTTGTCATTGGTTTCCCTTGATCCGTGTTAACATAAAAATAGGCATCACCGATGCGTCCTGCAAGTGCGGCAGCGCAATCAGTCGGCGACTTTGACGACCAATTTACCGATAGCGCCGCGATCTGCCATTTTCTGGATAGCCTGGCCGGCATTTTCAAACGCGAATGTCTCGGACACGCGCGGTTGGATCAGGCCCTGTTTCCACAGCTTGAACAGCCGGTCGATATGCGCCCGGTTGCCCTTGGGATCGCGCGCTGCATAAGCGCCCCAGAACACACCACAGACATCACAGGATTTCAGCAGCGTCAGATTGAGCGGCAATTTGGCGATACCCGCTGGAAATCCAACCACCAGAAAGCGGCCTTCCCAGGCAATCGAGCGCACAGCCGGTTCGCTATAGTCACCGCCAACTGCGTCATAAATGACATCGGCTCCGCCCGGACCAACGGCTGCCTTGAATTGCGCAGCAAGTGCCTTGGACTGATCCTTGTCGAACGGCGCACGGCCATAAACTACGGTTTCGTCAGCACCGGCAGCTTTCGCGAACGCAGCTTTTTCATCAGAGGATACCGCCGCCACAACCCGGGCGCCAAAGGCCTTGCCCAATTCGACGGCCGCGATACCCACACCGCCGGAGGCGCCGAGCACCAGAAGGGTTTCGCCTTCCTTGATATGGCCGCGATCGACAAGAGCATGGATCGACGTGCCATAGGTCAGGATCAACGCCGACGCATCTTCAAAGCTGACGCTATCGGGAATTTTGAATATACTATTCTGGTCTACGGCAACCTTCTCGACCAGACCGCCATGGCCGGTTGTGGAAGCAACGCGGTCACCAACCTTGAGGTCTGTGACACCTTCGCCGACTGCAGCAATGACGCCGGAAACTTCGCCGCCCGGCGCGAACGGCCGTGGTGGTTTGAACTGGTACATATCCTGGATGATCAGGACGTCGGGATAGTTGATCGAACAGGCTTTGACATCGATGACGACTTCGCCCTTTCCCGCAACCGGATCGGCGACATCCAGCATCTCTAGTGTGTCGGGTCCGCCCACTTTGGTTGACATCAAAGCCTTCATTTTATTCCCTTCCTGGAATGTTGTTCGGATCCTATGCTGCCACCGGTTTCAGCCAGGGCTGTGCAGAATCGCTGTTCTTCTCGTGCCGCTCTATGGCATCGGATTTTGCCATTGTCAGGTCTATTTCATCCAGACCCTCGACCAGACACTGATGCCGGAACGGATCCATATCAAATGGGAATCGGTCCTGGAACGGCGTGGTCACACTCATGCTTTCCATGTCGATAGTGATCGGATTGGTTTTCGCAACCTCCATCAACCGGTCAATCGCTGCTTGCGGCAAGGCGATCGCAAGCAAGCCGTTTTTGAAGGCATTGCCAGAGAAAATATCGGAGAAACTCGGCGCAATGACCGCCTTGATACCAAGGTCGTCCAGCGCCCAGGCGGCATGCTCGCGGCTTGATCCACAGCCGAAATTATCTCCCGCGATCAATATATTGGCTCCGGCATATTCCGGATCATCGAAAATATTGCCATCCTGAGCGCGGATCGTTTCGAACGCGCCCTCGCCCAGCCCTTCGCGCGAAATCGTTTTCAGCCATTTTGCCGGAATGATGACATCGGTATCGACATTTTTCTGGCCAAAGGGAATGGCCCGGCCTTCAACGCGATTGACGGGTGTCATCTCTATTCGTCTTCACTATCGTCGATGAAATCGTCGTCGCCATCGTCATCACCGTCATCATAATCGTAATCCGGCTCATTTTCGTATTTGGGCAGAGGCTTGTCGGTAACCGGCTTGAAATCATCATGCTTTTTCATCTGGTGCCGTCCGGCATACATGAGAGCCGCCGCAACCGCTGCCGAGCCGATGGCCGCGCCGACTTTGGCGCGGTTTGACCATTTTCCCGTTTCACCGTCCCGGGGCGTCTCTTTCTTCACCGGCTGCTCGTCAGGCCGTTTGTCATTC
>NZ_JBATHY010000262.1:0-2747 GCF_049667325.1 Parasphingorhabdus sp.
CATATCGTGCTGCATTCGCCCGATCATCAGGCGGCAGTGAAATTCTTTACCGAAGTTCTGGGATTCAAAGTCAGCGACTGGCTGGGTGACTTCATGTGCTTCCTGCGTTGCAACGAAGCCCATCACCGGATTGCTTTACTCCCCGGACCTCCCTGTCTGAACCATGTCGCCTATGACATGCTGACGCTGGATGATATGATGCGTGGTGCCAGCCGGTTGCGGAAGCGTGGCACGGATATCCGCTGGGGGCCGGGTCGGCACACGGCGGGGAATAATACGTTCAGCTATTTCACCACACCTGCTGGGTTCGCGGTGGAATATACGTCCGAGCTCGAAGAGGTTGATTTCGAAAAACATGTCGACAAGGTGCATGAACCCGCGCCCAATGTGATGGATCAATGGGGCATCGGAGTCGGCGGACCGCAGACCATGCCGAAGGCGGAAGCCGATCCCTGCCTGTTCCAACCGGCGGAGGTCTGATCCTATGGCTCTTTTTGAATATTTCCCCAATTATATCTGGAACCTGTCGGTAGCCATTGCGATGGAAAGCGGTGGCCAGATTGGTGAAATTATCGACATGTGCCAGCCGATCAAGGAAGCGGCAGCGGCGGGCGATGATGCCGGCGTTCCGCAGTTCATGAAACAATGGGCCGCGATGGGGGACAAGCTGCAGGTACTCGCTGGGGAGGACGAAGCCAGGGGCCGGAACTTCTCTGCTTCGAACAAGCTGGAGCGCGCATCGCTTTATCTGTTCACCGCGGAACGCATGATGGGACATGGCCATCCGGGCCGCACGGAAACATTCGCCAAGGCACGCAATGCCTTTGACCGGTCATCGAAGCTCGGTTTGCTTAATCGTGAACGGGTTGAAATCCCGCTCGACAAGGGCACCATGCCGGCGATCTGGACCAAGGCTCCAGGCTCCGGGAAAAAGCCGGCTGTCGTCTTCTGCAACGGTCTCGATAGCAATAAGGAACTGCTCTACTGGACGCGCCTTCCCGAAGAACTGGCGCGACGCGGAATCTCGACGCTTTGCGTTGACCAGCCCGGTTCGGGCGAAGCATTGCGTCTGCAAAATCTTCCGGTCGATCCGCATAGCGAAAGCTGGGCCTCGAAGGCTGTCGACTGGCTCGAAACGCAGGACAATGTCGATGCCTCGAAACTGGGCATGACCGGCATTTCTCTCGGCGGACATTTTGCGCCGCGCGCTGTAGCCTACGAACCACGTTTCGCCAGCGGAGCGGTCTGGGGTGCCAATCATAATTGGCGCGAAGTGCAGGACAAACGGATGAAGCGTGAAGGGGAAAACCCGGTTCCGCATTATTGGGCGCATGTGATGTGGGCATTTGGTGCGGAAGATATGGAAGATTTCCTGGCGAAATCGAACGATATGAACCTCAACGGCCATATGGACCGGATCACGGTTCCCTTTCTCGTCACCCATGGGTCCAATGATCGTCAGATCAGCGTGGATTATGCTTCGGATCTCTATGACCAGCTGGTCAACTCGCCGCGCCGCGAAAAGGTTATCTTCACGCAGCGCGAAGGCGGGGTCGAGCATGTTGGCGCGGACAATATGGCCTATGGTCGCGATCTGCTGTCCGACTGGTTTGCCGAAACATTGGGCGGGAATGCCGGGTGACATATATCGCAGAAGCCCAGGTGCCGACCGACAACGCAAAAAAATATGCAGCACAGCTTGGCAAACATTGGGCGCATAACCTCGCCGTAGAGGAGAGGGGAGAGGCTGTTCTTATCACTTTTCCAAAAGATGCGCGCGGGGCCGACTGGCCCGCCGATGCAGTTGTGACCTTGGCACCGGAGGACGGTACCTTGCGCTGCTGCATCGAGGCGTCGTCGGAAGGGCAGCGCAATGGTTTGAAGGGCGCTGTTGAACGGCACGTTGATCGTTTTGCTTTTCGCGAAGCGCCGCTGAACTATAAATGGCGGGATAGCGAAGACTAAGAAGAGCTGACCCAAAAAATGGGCTGTGAACACAGGAGGGATGCGAGCATGGCGGAAACAGGTGTTGGAAACGCAGCGCGCCAAGCTGGTACACGCCAGGGCATCATCATATTGGCAGCGTCGGTCATGCCGATCATGGCGATCATATCATTGGTTCCGGTCTTGCCCTTGCTCATGCGCGAATTCGCTTCCGTCGAAGGGAGCGAATTTCTGGTCCCGATGGCGCTTACGATCCCCGCTCTTTGTGTCGCGCTCTTTTCGCCGGTGGCGGGCTGGCTGTCCGACCGGTTGGGGCGAAAGACATTGCTGGTAGCAGCGCTGCTGCTTTACGCCGCCTTCGGTATCATCCCGTGGTTTCTAGACGATCTTTTCCAGATTATCGGTGCGCGGGTTGCACTCGGCATCGTCGAAGCCATCATCATGACGGTCGCAACGGCTCTTATCGGCGATTATTTTGTCGGTGAGCGGCGCGAAAAGTGGATTGCGTTGCAGGTCGCCGTGGGCAGCATTGCGGCCATTGCGCTTATCGCCATCGGCGGCGGGCTTGGCGAAGTCTTCGGCTCGCGCGGACCGTTTCTGCTGTACCTTGTCGCCATACCGATCGCGCTCGCCGCAGCCACGATCCTGTTCGAACCGGAGGTGAAGGTGAATGAAGCCGGGCCCGCGAAGACCGGCTTTCCATATGGCGCCATTCTCCCGCTGGTAGTCACAACATTGGGCGTGGGAATCGTTTTCTATACCGTCATCGTGCAACTGGGTCCGATTCTGGAACTGTCCGGTGC
>NZ_JBATHY010000263.1:0-16428 GCF_049667325.1 Parasphingorhabdus sp.
CTTCGACGATAACTTCATGTTCAAGCAAACGCGTGCGAACCGTCGTCGGGTCGGCGCCTTCCTTGTCGATCTTGTTGATCGCGACAATCATCGGCACGCCCGCCGCTTTGGTGTGATTGATCGCTTCAATCGTCTGCGGCATCAAACCGTCATCGGCAGCAACGACCAGGATCACGATATCCGTGACATTGGCGCCGCGCATCCGCATTTCGGTAAAGGCTTCGTGACCCGGTGTATCCAGGAACGTAACCTTGTCGCCATTTTTCATGGTCACCTGATAGGCGCCGATATGCTGGGTAATACCGCCCGCTTCACCGGCAACCACGTCGGTTCCGCGCAATGCGTCGAGCAAAGAAGTCTTGCCGTGATCAACATGGCCCATGATCGTAACGACCGGAGCACGCGGTCTCAACGTTTCTTCCGGATCGACGTCGGCCTGGGTATTGATTTCAACATCAGCCTCGGAAACCCGCTGGATGTTGTGGCCGAATTCCTCGACCAGCAATTCTGCGGTATCCTGATCGACCGTCTGGTTGACGGTGACCATCGAACCCATTTTGAACAGGGATTTGACCAGGTCAGCGCCTTTTTCGCCCATACGTTTGGCAAGTTCCTGAACGGTGATCGCTTCCGGCACGACGACAGAACGGATCTGCTTTTCGCGCGGTTCGGATGGCCGACCTGACCTTTGTGCACGTTTCTCTTTTTCTCGAGCACGTTTCAGGGCAGCGAGCGAACGCGCCCGCGCTGCGCCATCTTCGCCCCGAAGAGCGCGGTTGACGGTAAGCTTACCCGATTGCCGACGATCATTGCGATCCTCGCGTCCGACCTTTTGCTTTTCCTTTTCCGGTTTCGCACGTTTGGGCGCTTCCACCGGTGTAAATTTACGCGCGGGTGGCCGCGCAGCGGTCGTGGTGGACGGTTTTTCTGATGCGGGAACTTCAACCGCCGCATCATCTGGAGAAGCTTCGGCAGCGGCTTTCTCGGCAGCGGCGATTTCTTCTTGCGCCTTGCGCGCCTGCTCTTCTTCAGCCTTGCGGTTTTCTTCGGCCCGTTTTTTCTCGTCTGCGGTCTGCTCTTTCTTCTCGCGCGTGTCGCGTTTGCGCGCTTCCTGCATCGCATCGAGACGCGCTTCTTCCGCTTCGCGCAACAGTTTGGCCTGCTTTTCCTGACGGGTCAGACCGTCGTCCGCTTTTGGCGCGGCGGGCGCCTTCTTCGGAACCGGTTTGGGGGCCGGAGCTGGCGCAGGTTTTTCTGCGACAACTTCCTTCACCACTTCAGGGGCGCCGGGCTTGCCAACCAGTTTCTTGCGCTTGACTTCGACCACGACCTTGTTGGTGCGGCCGTGGCTAAACGTCTGCTTGACTTCGCCAGGTTCGACCGAACGCTTCAACCCCAAGGGTTTGCGTGCAGGTTTTGGCGTATCTTTTGTATCTTCACTCATCGAACAGACTTAATCCCTAAAAATAGATAATTTCAATATATTACTTGGCGTTCCTACGCCAAATTACGCAACTTTCTCTTCCGCCCCGTCCCGCATTTCACCGGAACCCATGAAACGGAGCCATCGCGCCAGCATATGCGAAATCCGCTCAGCCGCGCGCCTATCGATTATCCCGATATGAACAACATTCTGGCGGCCCAATGCCACAGAAAGACCCTGGCGGTCCACCGGCAAAGTCATCCCGCGTAAATCTTGGCCCTCACGGTCGCTGCCGACCCTCCAGGCCTGACCCAGTTTTGACGACCCGTCCTGCCCGGCATCGGACGCGTGAAGCAGCATGAACAGCTCGTCGCGCCTTGCAGCAGTTTCGATTTTTTCCGAACCGGTCAGCAAGGTTCCGCCACGTGCCTCGAGACCAAGCCTGTCCAATGTGGCGCGTTCGAGCGCATTTTCAATCAGGTCTGCCAGATTTGTCGGAATATCGAGTTGACCGGTCTTGAAGGCACGCGACAAAGCGCCCTTGAGCTGACCCTTCACGAGCGCCGCTTCGAGCGCAGCCCGATCGGCACCGATCCATGCTCCGCGACCCGGTGCTTTTGCCCGTACATCCGGTGCAATTTGTCCTTCGGGACCCATCGCCAGTCGCACCAATTGCTCCGGAGGGAGGCTTTCTCCGGTTAAGATGCATTTACGGTGTGGCGTGCGATCTAGAGGTTTAGACCGCGTCTCATTGGGTGGATTCCGCATTTGCGTCCTCCCCGGTTTCTTTGGTCGCGGCAGCAGGCTCGTCTTCATCCTCGAACCAGTGCGCTCGCGCGGCCATGATGATCTCGTTGCCCTGCTCTTCGGTCAGGCCATATTGGGCCAGTACACCATCCGGTTCGGGCTTGCGATTATCATTGCGGCGACGTGGTTCCGATTTCCGCTTCAGAACCAGTTCGTCGGTCGCCAGATCGGCAACATCATCCAGCGTTTTGAGACCAGCTTCACCAAGCGTCACCAACATGGCTTCGGTCAGATGCGGCAATTCTGCAATTGCATCCTCGACGCCCAGTTCGGTGCGTTTTTCTCGCGCGGCCGCTTCGCGCCGGTCCAGCGCTTCAATGGCACGATTCTGCAATTCGGCAGCAAGCTCGTCGTCAAAGCCTTCGATGCTGGAGATTTCCTCCGGTGCAACATAGGCGACTTCTTCAAGCTCGCTAAAGCCTTCGGCCACCAGCAATTGCGACAATGTCTCGTCGACGTCCAGGTCTTCCTGGAACATCTCGGTACGAGCGGCAAATTCGGCCTGCCGTTTTTCACTCGAGTCCGCCTCGGTCATGATGTCGATAGCCAGACCGGTCAGCTGCGAAGCCAAACGGACGTTCTGGCCGCGGCGACCAATGGCAAGGCTGAGCTGATCATCGGGAACAACGACCTCTATCCGGCCCTCTTCCTCGTCGATGACCACACGGCTAACGGTGGCTGGCTGCAATGCGTTGACGACAAATGTCGCAATGTCTTCCGACCAGGGAATGATATCGATTTTCTCGCCCTGCATCTCCTGCACGACGGCCTGAACACGGCTACCCTTCATACCGACACAGGCACCAACCGGATCAATCGAACTGTCGTGGCTGATCACACCGATCTTGGCGCGAGAACCCGGATCACGGGCTGCAGCCTTGATTTCGATGATGCCGTCGTAAATTTCCGGCACTTCCTGGGCAAAAAGATGCCGCATGAAATCCGGATGTGCGCGGGAAAGGAAAATCTGTGGTCCACGATTTTCGCGGCGCACATCAAGAATGAGCGAGCGGACGCGATCGCCGACACGGGCGGCTTCGCGCGGAATTTGCTGGTCGCGGCGGATAACGCCCTCTGCGCGGCCCAGATCAACAACCACATGACCAAATTCAACCGATTTTACGACACCGGTGATGATTTCTCCGCCGCGTTCCTTGAATTCTTCATATTGCCGTTCACGTTCGGCATCGCGAACCTTCTGGAAGATTACCTGTTTGGCCGACTGCGCATCAATCCGACCGAGATCGACCTCGGGCAGCGGATCGACAATGAAGTCGCCGACTTTGGAGCCGGGTTCCAGCTTTTCGGCTTGCTTGATATCGACCTGTTTGAAATAGTCTTCGACTTCTTCAACCACTTCGACAACCCGCCACAGGCGCAAATCGCCGGTTTTGACGTCGAGTTTCGCACGAATGTCATTTTCTGCACCATAGCGGGCACGTGCCGCTTTCTGGATCGCTTCTTCCAGCGCTTCGATCACGATCGACTTGTCGATCATTTTTTCCGTCGCAACAGCGGTCGCGATAGCGAGCAACTCGGCTTTATTGGCTGAAATAGCACTGCCCATGATTAGTCTTCCTGTTCTTCTAAAGTCTGTTCTTCAATTTCGTCGGCACCATCAGCTGAAACCGGAACGGTCGCAGCGATCAGAGCGTCGGTCAGAATCAATTTCGCGCTATGGACATTTGTCAGGGGCGTCTCCTGACTTCCCGTCTCGCGGTCGTCAATCTTTATTATGTCGCCTTCGATGCCTTCAAGCAGGCCGCGAAGCTGTTTTTTGCCTGCCACCGCATCGACCAGGCTGATCCGCGCTTCATAGCCGGCCCAGTTTTCATAATCCTTTATCCGCGTCAGCGGCCGGTCGATACCCGGAGAACTGACTTCCAGGCGATAGGCATGATCAATCGGGTCGCGCCCTTCTTCTTCCAAGGCATCGAACTTCGCCGATATACGGCGGGACAAAGCAGCGCAATCGTCAATACCCAGCTGCCCGGTTTCCGGACGCTCGGCCATGATCTGCAGAGTTGGCTCATCCGCGCCCGACACAAACTCCACCCGCACCAGCTCAAAGCCCAAAGCATCTGCTTCCGGCTTAATCAAGTTTGTCAGGATAGTTATATCGGTCAAATAAATTCCATTTCAGAATGCAAAAGTTCTGGCTGCCGGCCCCGTCTGGCGCCAGCCCCTTCAAATCTCACAATGTTGGGATGGCTTCTATTTAGAGACAGATTCTCGACATTGCAACGCCTGATTCATACAGCCACGACATTATAGACCAGCAGAACCAGATAGGTCACGAGCAATATTCCACCTTCCCAGCGCGTTATCTTTCGCCCGGTCGCGGCAAATATCAACAGCAATACCGAAGCCGCTATCAGGACCGGTAGTCCGAAATCTGTAATCTCCCCCGGAATGGTGCCCGGAGCAATGACCGCTGTGACGCCGCCAATCAGCAGCAGATTGAAGATATTGGAGCCCAGAACATTGCCTAGTGCAACCGCGCTTGCGCCTTTGTAGGCGGCGATTACGGAAGTCACCAGTTCCGGCAGCGAAGTGCCGATTGCGATAACCGTCAAACCGATGACAGCCTCGCTCATCCCGACCAGCCGCGCGAGATCAATCGCGCCCTCGACCAGCCATCGGCCGCCCAGCACGATCAGGATGATCCCGAAGACAAGCACCATAACCGATCGCCAGAGCGGCTGCGCGTCGTGCAAATGCGTATCTGAAACTTCCAGTGCCTCGGCTTTTTCATGCAAGGCCGTTGCCCCGGCTGGCTGCGTTTGTTCCGCCCGATAAGCATATCCCAGATAAGCCGCTAAGAGCACCAGAAAAGCGCTGCCGATAACTATTGTGATACCGGTTGTGCTGGCTACCAGCCACAAGACAACCGTCGCAGCCAATGCCAGTCCCCCGTCGCGCCACAACGGACCTCGTGGCACTACCACGGGCAGGATCAGCGATGCGGCACCAAGAATAAGCAAGCTGTTCGCGAGGTTGGAACCGACGATATTTCCCCAGGCGATGCCCGGCGATCCGGCAAGCGCTGCCTCGACACTGGCCACCAGCTCCGGTGCCGACGTGCCGAAACCGACAATCGTCAAACCGATCAACAATTCCGACATGCCTGCCCGCTCGGCTACGCGGACGGCGCCGCGCACGAGCAGCTCGCCGCCAACAATCAGCACCACAAACCCGGCCAGCAGGATGAGAAGTGATATCAGCAAGAAGCGTTCATTCCGCCGATCCCCATCCGGCGACCTGGCTCAGCCCTCACGCTTGCCAAGCAATTTCAGCCGCAGCGCATTGAGCTTGATGAAGCCTTCGGCATCCTTCTGGTCATAAGCGCCGGCGTCGTCTTCGAATGTGACAACTTTTTCGCTGTAAAGGCTGTCCCTTGATTTGCGTCCCACGACATCGACCGATCCCTTGTAGAGCTTCAACCGGACGGTTCCGTTGACCCGGGCCTGACTGTGGTCGATCGCCGCCTGCAGCATCTCGCGCTCCGGCGAGAACCAGAAGCCGTTATAGACCAGTTCGGCATAGCGCGGTGCCAGCTCATCTTTCAGATGGGCCGCGCCGCGATCCAGCGTCAACTGCTCGATCCCGCGATGCGCAGCATGATAGATGGTTCCACCCGGCGTTTCGTACATCCCGCGTGATTTCATGCCGATATAACGGTTTTCGACTAGATCTAACCGCCCGATGCCATGTTCACGGCCATAATCGTTGAGCTTCTCGAGCAGGGTCGCAGGGCTCATCCCTTCGCCATTGATCGCGACGCCATCGCCGCGTTCGAAATCGACCGTGATATATTCCGGTTTGTCCGGTGCATCTTCCGGATTATTGGTCCGCGAATAGACATAGTCGGGAACTTCTTCCCACGGGTCTTCGAGCACTTTGCCTTCCGAGGATGTGTGCAGCATATTGGCATCGCATGAAAATGGCGATTCCCCGCGCTTGTCCTTGGGAATCGGAATCTGGTGTTTCTCGGCAAACTCGATCAGGCGGGTCCTGCTGGTCAGATCCCATTCCCGCCACGGGGCAATTACTTTCACATCCGGATCAAGGCCATAATAGCCGAGCTCGAAGCGGATCTGGTCATTGCCCTTGCCGGTGGCACCATGGGCCACGGCGTCGGCACCGGTCAGCTTGGCAATCTCGATCTGGCGCTTGGAAATCAGCGGCCGGGCGATCGAGGTGCCGAGAAGATACAGGCCCTCGTACAGCGCATTGGCGCGCATCATCGGAAAGACGAAATCCTTGACAAATTCTTCGCGCAGATCGTCGATAAAAATATGTTCCGGTTTAACACCAAGTGTTTCGGCAACGCGGCGCGCAGGGCCCAGTTCTTCGCCCTGTCCCAGATCGGCGGTGAAAGTCACCACTTCGCACTGATATTCCTGCTGCAGCCATTTCAGGATGACGCTGGTGTCGAGCCCGCCGGAGAAGGCCAGAACCACACGCTTTACGGAATCGCTCATTATATCGTCTTTCCATGATTGAAGCCCAGATGAGCTTGGCCGCCTAACAGGCTCCAATTTACCGCGCAATATGATATGTCAGGACTTTGAGGAGAGTCTAATGGCAAAAGCAGAACTAAAAACCAAACGGACCAACGCCGACGTTACTGCTTTTATCGAGAAAGCCGAGCCGGAACGCCGAAAGGTTGAGGCATATCAACTGATCGATCTGTTCCGCAAAGTCACCGGCAAAGAGCCCAAAATGTGGGGACCCAGCATCATCGGCTTCGGCAGTTACGATTACAAATATGAAAGCGGACGCGAGGGAACGATGTGCCGCGCAGGATTCTCGCCGCGCAAGGCAAAACTGTCGCTCTATTTGATGGGGGCCTATTGCACTCCAGAGGCACAGGCGGAGCAGGATCGGCTGTTCGGCTTGCTCGGCAAGCATAGCGTCGGCAAGTCGTGCCTTTATATCAACCGGCTGGAACAAGTGGACATAAAAGTGCTCGAACAACTTGTCCGTAACAACTGGGATTTGATGAACGAGCGCTATCCGCAATAGCCCGCAACTCTCATAAGAAACTAGCCGAGCAAATTTTTCTCTGCCTCCGCAATATAATCGCGCGTTATCGGCAATGTCCGCCGGTCGCGACTGAACTGCATCTGGTAATTGCACATGCCGCCGTGTTCAAATGCAGCCGTCGCGCCAGCGAGATAGAATATCCACATCCGGTAGAAACGTTCGTCGTGGAGCGCGATTATTTTGTCCCGGTTGCGCACCGTGCGCCTGTACCATTCGCGCAGGGTGAACGCATACTGCAGCCGCAAATTTTCGATATCCGTCGCGATCAGACGATATTGCTCGCTCGCCGCCAGCGTTTCGCTCAGCGCCGGAATATAGCCGCCCGGGAAAATATATTTGCGGGTGAAGGCATCGGTGGTACCCGGCCCGCCCATCCGGCCGATCGTGTGCAGAAGCATCACCCCGTCATCGGTCAGCAAATTGGCGCAGCAGCGAAAAAAGGTCCGGAATTGCGGCGTACCGACATGCTCGAACATACCGACCGAAACGATCCGGTCGAAAGCCCCGGAGTCCCGAGTCGCGAGGTCGCGATAGTCGATCAGCTCGAACTTCACCTTGTCGGCCACACCTTCCTTCTCGGCCCGCTCTTGCGCCTTCTTGAGCTGCTCTTCACTGAGCGTGATGCCGAGCACTTCGACGCCGGTCTTGCGATGCAGATAGAGCGCCATGCCGCCCCAGCCGCAACCAATGTCGAGCACCCGCTGCCCCGCTTTCAAATCCAGTTTCGCGGCAATATGCGCCTTTTTGTCTGCCTGGGCTTGCTCGAGCGTCATGTCTGGTCCGTGCCGGTCAAAGTCCCAATAGGCGCAACTATATTGCAGGTCATCGTCGAGAAACAGGTCGTAAAGGTCATTGCCGATATCATAATGATGCGCGACATTGCTTCGCGAGCGGCCGAGCAAGTTGATCCGGTCAAGGCTTCCCGCTGCATGGTCGCGGATTTTCTTGAACGCGCTGGGGTCTTTTAACTTTCCGCCGCGTTCAAACGGTCGGTTGGAGCGCAAAAGCTGCACCAGTTCCATGATATCGCCCTGTTCTACGATCAACCGACCATCCATGAACGCCTCGGCTGCACCCAGACGCGGATCAAGCAATATTTGCCGCATCACCGCCTTATCGGCGAGTCTTATTCCGATATCGGGATAGCCGTCTGTTGGGGTCCCATGGACTTCGCTCGATCCGTCTGGATGGGTGACCCTTATCGTACCCTTTTCAACGACATTTTTCAGAAACCGGCCGATTAGCGACATTCATTCACTCCTGATCGGACACAACAAATCCAGTTAATTCAGATACCCGCATACCATTCATAATTGGCCACATCCTGCCAATAGCCACCTTTGCCCTCACCAATCCCTGCCAGCGATGCAACGGCTTCGATCTCGGTCACATATTTGGCATGTTTATAGCCCAATTGCCGTTCGACCCTGAGGCGCAATGGCGCTCCGTTCTCGATTGGCAATGGCTCGCCGTTGAGGCGATGCGCCAAGATCGTCTGCGGATGAAAACCATCCAGCAAATCGATACTCTCATAATAGGGCCTGCCACCGAGCCGGTCGGCGCAGTGAAAAACCAAAAACTTCGCTTTGTTGTTCAAATGCGCGAAATCTAGCAGAATCTTGAGCGGGACACCGGTCCATTGTCCGATCGCGCTCCAGCCCTCGACGCAATCATGGCGGGTGATCTGGGTCCGTTGCGGCAAAGACTGTATCGCATCGAGGCTGATTTGCTGGGGCTTGTCGAACAAGCCGGTTAGCCGGAGGCGCCAATTGGCAAAACCCTGAGCCGCACTGGCCGCATATTCGGCGGTCCCGGGATCTCGGGTGCCGTTGGCCCGGAACGTCGGGGACAGATCGGTGATACCATATTCACTGGCCAGTTCCATCCGGTCACCCAGAGCGCGCTGCACCGTGAAATTGGCCGTTTCGGCTCTCGCCAATATGTCCTGAAAGGCCGGACTTCTATTCAACGCATCGCAACCGGACAACAGCCCCCCTGCGCCGATCGCCGCGCTGGTGATCAAATTCCGGCGGGTCATGATCGTCATTCCCTCGGCTCCTTTGGTTTCACGCCCAGGATCATCGCCTTGGTTTGCCGAAACGGGCCGGAAAGCAACACCATTACCATATGGACCAGGAAAAATAGCACCAACAGAAACGCCGCGACGAAATGCAGCGACCGGGCCGACTGTCGGCCGCCGAATATGTCAGTCAGCAACGGCCAGTTGGCATCCATCGCCGGAGACATCGCAAGTCCGCTGAAAATCATCAGCGGTAGCAGTATGAAGGTCACGCCTATGTAACTCAGCTTCTGGATGCTGTTGTAATCCGCTCCCGCCGAATGCCGGATCGCGCGAAGGTCGAGATGATGGCGAATCGAGCGCCAGAGATGCGATGGCCGCCATTCGTCCCGCCGCATATGGATATCCCGCTGAAAATGACGGTTCCACAGCGAAGCAACCATGAACAGCGCCAGACCAATGCTGAATATCCAGGCGAAAAAGAAATGCCAGCGTCGACCATCCGCCAGACTATACGCCGAGGGAATGGTCGCCCATCCCGGAAATGCCCGTTTCTGGGTCTGGCCCGCACTATCCCGCCAGTTTCCCAGGAAACCGGTCGTCTCGATACGCATTTCGTTCAATCGCAAATAGCCCATAGTCTCCGATGAACCAACCGCCATCCATGCATAGTCGCTATTTGCGCCAGATTCTCCCCAATAGAGTCGGGGATGAGCATTGAAAATGGTCAGACCGCTCATCAGCAGCACGATCAGGCACATCGCGTTGATCCAGTGCCACAGCCGGGTGACAAACCGATGTCGAGGTTGGGCGGATATGATGGCTTTCTCCGTCATGGCGGTACTCTAGCCGCTGGTTCGGCGTTGCCAAGCCCATCGTTACATTTGCCAACTGTGGCATATTCACAGCACACCTCGATAGAATTCCATTTTTAACAATTCTGACAGAGTCATGCAGTTGTCATTCATATTTGTAAACTTATATGCACAACCGACCGCTAAAGAATAAATGGTAGATTAAACTAAGTAGTGGTTGTTGAGTAATAAAATCAAGGATTAATAGAATTGAATTATGTAACAATAGCAGCTGCTATTGCAGCATCTGTGCTTGCATCCCCCGCAATGGCTCAGCAAAATGGCGATTTTTCCGGAGTGAAAGCTACGGCAATCGCCGGCTATGACAATATTGATCTCGACATTGCCGGTGTCGATAACGTGGATGGACTTTTGTACGGTGCTGCACTTGGCTATGACATCCAATCGGGCAATATGGTCTATGGCGTCGAGCTGGAAGCAACCGAATCAACCGGCAATATTTCCAATCCCGCCGGTCGTATCGATGTCGGCCGCGATCTCTACGCCGGTGGCCGCCTTGGCTATGTACTGGGTGATTCCACGATGCTCTACGCGAAAGCTGGCTACACGAACGCGCGCAGTTCCTCCCCCGGACTGGGTGGCGCAAACGGTGACGGCGTCCGCGTCGGTGCCGGTCTCGAATTCAAGCTCAGCGAGAAGGTCTTCGCTCGCGGCGAATATCGCTACAGCAACTACGAAGACGGTATTTCCCGCAATCAAGGCCTGGTCGGGCTTGGCGTGAAATTCTAGTTCAGCCGAATTGAAACAAATTGGATCGGGCGGGTAGCGATACCCGCCCCTTTTTATGGCTTTCAAAATTGTTCAATGTTCGTAATGATATGCAATCATGTTTGAAGGGATGGGATATTATGAGCGCTTATAAACAAGTCATCAAACTGCACCCTGATCCGCTTGCATCTTACGCCATATCACCGGCTTGGCAGGTGGGTGATTTGCTGTTTCTTTCCGGCCAGGCGGCGATTGACGAGCAGGGTCAGATTGTTGGCGCCAATGATTTCGATGCCCAGTTGAAACAGGTGTTCACCAACATAGACCGTATCATTCGTGCAGCGGGCAGCAGCAGGGATCAGATTGTCAAGGTAACGATCTATCTGACCGATATGGCCAATTTTCCAAAAATCGTGGCAGCGCGAAAGACATATTTCACCCCGCCCTATCCCGCCGATACGACCGTCGAAGTCAAGGCGCTGGCCTTGCCGGAATTGATGGTCGAGATAGACGTTATCGCAGCGGCCTAGCCGAGAGCCGCCTGCTTCTCTTCTGCCAGCCGGTCCAGTTCTGCGCGACTCTTCTTCTCGCTCGCCGATTTGAGCTGTCCGCAGGCGGCCATGATATCCCGCCCGCGCGGAGTGCGGATCGGCGCGCTGATACCAGCGTCAAAAATGATCTTCGAGAATGATTTGATCCGCTCAGGACTTGAACATTCATAGTCCGAACCGGGCCAGGGATTGAACGGGATCAGATTGACCTTGGCAGGCAAATCATAATTGCGCAGCAGATTGACCAGCTCGCGCGCATCCTGATCGCTGTCATTCTTGTCTTTCAGCATGACATATTCAAAGGTTATCCGCCGGGCGTTGTTGGCGCCGGGATAATCGGCGCAGGCCTGAAGCAGTTCCTCGATCGAATATTTGCGGTTGAGCGGAACGATCTCGTCTCTGGTTTCCTTGTTGACCGCGTGGAGGGAGATAGCGAGATTGACGTTAATCTCTGCCCCGGCCCTGGCGATCATCGGCACAACGCCGCTGGTCGACAATGTGATCCGGCGGCGGGACAGCGCAAGTCCGTCGCCATCCATCACGATCTTCATCGCATCGCGGACGTTCTCGAAATTATAGAGCGGCTCGCCCATACCCATCAGCACGATATTGGTCAGCAAGCGGCCGTCCGACTTGTAAGCCTGATTATATTCCTTGGTGTTCTCCACCGCTTCCTCGTCCGCAAAGTCCATCACACCCTTCGGCCACTCGCCCAGCGCATCGCGGGCAAGCATCACCTGACCGACGATTTCGCCCGGCGTCAGGTTACGCACCAGCCGCATCGTCCCGGTATGACAGAAACGGCAATTGAGCGTGCAACCTACCTGGCTGGATATACACAAAGTGCCGCGATCCTCATCGGGTATGAAAACCATTTCATAATCCTGGCTATCCGCCGAGCGCAGCAACCACTTACGGGTCCCGTCTTCCGACAGATGCGCCTCGACGATTTCCGGCCGGCCGATCACAAAGCGCTCTGCCAGCCAGGGCCGCAGGGTCTTGCTCATGTCGGTCATTATCGCAAAGTCGCTGATACCGCGATGATAGATCCAGTGGAACAACTGCTTGGAGCGCAGTTTTCCCTGCTTCTCCTCCAACCCGGCAGCGATCAGTACCTCTCGTATTTCGACGACACTGAGACCGATGAGGTCCAGCCTGCCATCGGCACGCGGGGTGACCTTGGCGGGCAAGGGAACGGGATCGATATGGCCGGGAATCTGCATGGATCGGCATATAGGGTGTGTCCCCGGGAAAATCTACCGCAACCGCGAACAGCCTAAAGAAGCCGCATCAATTGCCGTCGCCGCGCCACGCAGCCGGTAAGCGTCGACTATCGACTTTCCATCGCGGCCGACGCTCTCCACGGTCATGCTGGTCGATGACCGGATCGCGGCAATGATCGCTGCGTCCATGCGCTTGTCCTGCGACCAGCCGTCGGAGCGATTGGCGGTGAGCTGGAAACGGCGGCCGGCGATGCTGACAATCACGCGGCTGTTGGTGGACCGGTCGCGGCTCAGGCGGACGTGGAACTGCCGCCTGATCTTGCGCGTGGGCCAGAAACCGATGCTGGCAAAGGATTTTCGCTCTGCCTTGCCGTGTATTTCTTCTGATTCCGCAATTGCATAGCATCGGGGAATTCCGGGATCGCGAAAAGCCCCCCAACTGTTGAATATCCCGAGGGAATCTTTTGCGATGACCGGGGTCGAGATAACCGACACGGCAAGTCCCAGAAGAATAAACCGCCTTTTCAAGCCTTCTCCCCTTCTCCACCGCCGATATGGATAATATCCTCGCGGCCGTCGCAAATTTGCACAATCGAACCTTGCGGCAACCCCTCCGCTATCGGCGCTCCAAAGCGCGGATGGACATCGGCACCGACCAGCAGGCCGCGTAGAACCCTGCTGGTCATGCCGTGGCTGATCAAAACTGCATCCCGGGTAAAATTCTGTTCTTCAAGCCAATGTTCCAGCCTTTTTGCAATGTCGCGATAATCCTCGCCGCCGGGCGCGACTGTCACGAACAGCCGTTCTTCATGGTCGATCTCCAGCTTGCCATCAAGATCGCGATACATGACGCCGCCCCATTCACCCATATCGATTTCGCGCAGCCGCTTATCACTACGCGCCTGATGCCAGTCGGCCCCGACATGCTCGGCGACCACCGAAAGCGTTTGCAGTGCGCGGTCGGTATCGGAAGCTATCAGGTCCAGCGCCGGTGTATCGGGCGCGAGATGCGATGCGAGAGCTCGCCCCATCGCATCGGCCTGGGCGAAGCCCGAACGGGTCAGCGGCGTGTGGACGTGGTCGCCCTGAATCCGGCCGGCAAGATTGAAAATCGTCTCGCCGTGCCGCGCGATAAACAGGCGATTTCCATTGGTATTGATACCGCTCATTTTTACCCTGTTCCGTTCCGGAATGGCCAAAACCGGCCTCCCCAACTGCGGCTTTACCCACCTTTCCGCTTTTTTCCACAGTTTTTCACGGCATTATCGGACGGTGGGCCGCGATCGGGCTTGCCCTGCGGCACTTTATTGTTAATGAAGCGGGGAACTATCCGTGAAGCCGTGCGGAGTCTTTTGCGCAGCTATTGTCACGGTCGATCGGGAACAAGAAGGACGGTTTATGAAAGCGACCATTGAACGCGCGGCATTGCTAAAGAGCCTGGGTCATGTCCAGTCCGTGGTTGAGCGGCGCAATACTATTCCGATATTGTCGAATGTGCTGATCGAGGCAAATAGCGACGGCAGCATCAAGCTGATGGCAACCGACCTTGATCTCCAGGTTGTCGAAACCGTTGAAGCACAGGTTGAAACCGCTGGATCGACCACGGTCTCCGCGCATACATTGTTCGACATCGCCCGCAAGCTGCCCGACGGTTCGCAGGTCCAGCTCGATGCCGCCGATGGCAAGATGAAAGTCAACGCCGGTCGTGCCCGCTTCAATCTGCAGACCCTGCCCCGCGATGACTTTCCGGTCATTGCCGAAGGCGAATTGCCGACCAGTTTCGAACTGCCCGCAAGCTCGCTTGTCCAGATTATCGACAAGACCCGCTTCGCGATCTCGACCGAAGAAACCCGCTATTATCTCAACGGCATTTTCCTGCACGTACAGGATGAGGAAACGCCTGTGCTCAAGGCCGCCGCAACCGACGGCCACCGTCTCGCCCGCGTTACCCTGCCCCGCCCGGCTGGCGCAGAAGGCATGCCCGACGTGATCGTACCGCGCAAATGCGTCAACGAATTGCGCAAATTGCTCGACGAAAATAGTGAATCATCGGTCCAGATCGATCTGTCCGCGAGCAAGATCCGCTTCACCCTCGGCACCGCAATCCTCACCAGCAAGCTGATCGACGGTACGTTCCCCGATTACACACGGGTCATTCCGACCGGCAATGACAAACTGCTCAAGATCGATCCGAAAAGCTTCGCTCAGGGCGTCGATCGCGTATCAACCATCGCGACCGAAAAAACCCGTGCCGTCAAAATGGCGCTCGGCGATGACAAGATCACCCTTTCCGTCACCTCACCCGAAAATGGCAAGGCCGAGGAAGAAGTGCCCGGCTCCTACAAGGACGACGTGTTCGAAATCGGCTTCAACTCGAAATATCTGATGGATATCCTGAGCGAGATAGAAGGCGATACCGTCGAACTGCATCTCGCCGATGCCAGCGCACCTACGCTTATTCGCGAAAATGACAAGTCAACGGCGCTGTACGTGCTGATGCCAATGCGGGTTTAGCGCTCGACTGCGAAACGTGGCTCCCCGACAAACTATGACTCGCCCACTCTCCCTCTCTCGGTTTCTCAAAGCCAGCCCGGCGATCCATGCTTTCGCCTTGCTGGCTATGGTGGTGAGCGCGCTCGCGCCCCAAGGCTTCATGCCCGCCCAGACAGCCGGTGGTTTTGCGATAAAACTCTGTTCCGGTCACGCCGATAGCAAGCTCGTGATCGCGCCGGACAATCCGGAATATGAACTGCTCGCGCTTGTTTATGGCCCAAAGGATAGGAGCTCGCCAGATCCGGAGCCCGATCAATCGTCTCCTGCCTGCGCCTTCGCCGGCGGAACTTCCATCGGCTTGGCTTCTTCTGCCCCAGACATCGCAATCTCTGCAATGGTTCCAACGCTTCACCAACCATCCCAGCCACGCCGCTTTGCGCTGCGCAACCGGATCAACATCCCGCCAGCAACAGGGCCCCCTGTAAACATCTGAACCAAAACTAATCATTGTGACGTGCGCCAGTAAGACGTGCGAATCGTTCAGATATTTACAGGAAATTTCGATGAAAAATATTGCTCTTACAGGCGCGATAATCGCGGCCTGCTCCCTTGCCTCTCCGGCACTCGCCCACGATGTGCGCGCCGATGACCATGCGCCGATTGGCGTGATGGCCGATCACACACACAAGAAAGGCGAGATCATGTTCTCGCTACGCTATATGCATATGGAAATGAGCGGTAACCAGATCGGTACCGATAGCATCAGCAATGACGATATCGTAACGACCATTCCCAATCGCTTTGCCGGCATGCCGATGCAACCGCCAACCTTGCGGCTGGTACCCCAATCGATGCGCAAGGACATGGTCATGCTCGGCGCGATGTATTCTCCCGCCGACTGGATCACTTTGGTCGCCATGGTTCCTTATAGCGAGAAGGAATCGACGATCACGACTTATGCAGGGCCAACGGGAACGACCGTCCTGGGGGACTTCCAGACCAATCCCAGGGGCATTGGCGACGTCAGTGCGGGGGCCATATTCCCGTTATTGGGACAGAAACCCGCAACCAGCGACACGGGAACAGAACTCAACCTGCGCGCCGTGGTCGGAATCCCGACGGGATCAATTGATGAAACCGGCCAGACGCTGACTCCGATGAACACACAGCCGACGATGGTCATGCCTTATGGCATGCAGAGCGGTTCTGGCACGTGGGATTTGAAACCGGCACTGACGCTGAAAAAATGGGCCGGAAAATGGAGCTTTGGCGCGCAATA
>NZ_JBATHY010000264.1:0-27678 GCF_049667325.1 Parasphingorhabdus sp.
GCGGCAATTTCGGACTGGCTGGCCGCTTCCCGCCACGCCTCGCGCATTGCCGCCGTGCGCCGTGCCCACCCTCGTCATGGCGGCGCAGGAGCATTATATATTATTTTGCGGCGTCCGCGCTGACCATGATAGAAGCTAAGGAATGTTGGCTCTCATCATCCTATCGGCACTAGCCGGTCTGGCCGCTTTTCTTGGAGCCGCCTTTGGCTGTCTCGATGAGCTTAAAAAAGGTCTGATCAGTGACGGGATGCGGCGTGCGATCATTGCTTTCGGTGGTGGCGCGCTGATCGGCGCCGTGGGTCTGGTGCTCGTCCCGCACGGGCTGGAAAGCCAGCCATTGTGGCTCGGGCTCGGCACTTTTCTGGCTGGTGGATTGGTTTTTCTATTGATCGACCACGCGCTAAAAAGGCGGGGGACGCCGGTCAGCCAGCTGATTGCCCTGAATCTCGACTTCATTCCCGAGGCCATTGTTCTCGGCGCGGTAATTTCTGGCGATTTCGAAATGGCGCTGTTTCTAACGGTCATTATCATCGCACAGAACCTGCCCGAAGGCTTTAATGCCTATCGCGAAATCCGGCAGTCGCATGCCGGGTTTTTGCGGAAACACGTGCTGCAGATCATGTCGGGCTGCATCGTTGTCGGCCCGGTTTCCGCGCTGGCAGGATATTGGCTGTTCACCCTTGATAATCTGATCCTCGGATCGATCATGACATTCTGTGCCGGCGGGATATTATATCTCGTTTTTGAAGATGTCGCTCCCGACGCCCATAAAGTCGGCGATTGGAAGCCGGCTTTTGGTGCGGTGATAGGATTTTCTGTTGCTTTGGTCGGCTTTGGTTTAACCGGCTGAGCCATTCGGCCGCAGAGCATTCTGGACAATCAACGCAAATATCGCGCCCAGCTGTTCCAGATCCTCGATCGAAACCGCTTCGTCGAGCTTGTGCATGGTCGCGTTGCAGAGGCCAAATTCAACCACCGGCATGATCTTCGCGAGAAAACGCGCGTCGGAAGTTCCGCCAGATGTCGATAGTTCCGGTTCTACACCGGTAACCTCGCGAATCGCTCCCGCGACGATCTCCGAAAATTCTCCTGGCGGGGTCAGAAAAGGTTCGCCGGATATGATCGGCTTCAATTCACCACCATGCCGCTCGACGATCTCCTGCACCATCGTGCTGAGGCTTTCTCCGCTATGGCGGTCGTTGAAACGGATCGACAGGCGACCCTCGGCCTTCGCCGGAATGACATTATGCGCCGGATTGCCGACATGAAGGTCGGTAAACTCGATATTGCTCGGCTGGAACCAGTCGGTGCCGTCGTCGAGCTGAAGTGAATCAATTTCGCTGAGGATCTTGCCAAGCTTGGTGATCGGATTGTCGGCATTATGCGGATAGGCAACATGGCCCTGCATGCCATTCACCGTGATCCACATATTGACCGAACCGCGCCGCCCGATTTTCATCATGTCGCCGAGCCGGTTGACCGAAGTTGGTTCACCGACCAGACAGAGGTCCGGTGTGATGCCGCGCTCGGCCATCAGCTCCATGATCGCGACCGTGCCGAAACGCGCCGGTCCCTCTTCATCGCCGGTGATAATCAGGCTGATTGTGCCAAGATCATCGGGCAGCTGATGGAGCGCGCCGACAAAGGCGGCGATGCTGCCTTTCATGTCGACGGCGCCGCGCCCGTAGAGCAGTTCACCGCGCTCTTCCGGAACAAATGGATCGGTCTGCCAGCCCTGGCCAGGCGGGACGACATCAAGATGACCGGCATAAGCAAAATGGCGCGAATCAGGCGCGCCGTGACGAATCGCAAAGAGATTTTCGACGGGTCCGCCAAGCTCTGCATCTTCAGGGGCATCGCCGGCGATAAATCGCGTTATTTCAAACCCAAGGGGTTCGAGCATCGCTTCCATCTCGTCAAAAACGCCACCGGATGCCGGGGTGATACTGGGCTGGGCGATCAGCCGTTTCGCATAATCAAGAATGGTTGCACGGGTCATCCGGTGTCGATCAGCTCTTTGCCGTATCCGGCTGTTCAAGTCGTTCGATCACCCATGGTTCATCCTCGGCGGCCTCCATCCATTGGGCAGTCCACTGATGATCAAGAATGGTCTGCATATAGCTTGTGGCAAAGCCGGGCAGACGGAATCCATAAGTCTGGAAACGCGACACCACGGGCGCGTACATGATATCCGCAGCGCCATAAGTGCCGAACAGAAACGGTCCGCCGCCGCCGAAGCGCGCCCGTGCCTGCGCCCAAAGTTCGATGATCCGGGCGGCATCCGCCTTGACTTCGTCGCTGAGAGAAAGGCCTTCATAAATCTTTCGGGTGTTCATCGGGCACTGGCGGCGGAGCGCCATGAAGCTGGAGTGCATCTCCGCAGCCATGGATCGGGCCATGCCGCGGGCCGTCTCGTCTTTTGGCCAGAAGCGATCACGATGGGTCTTGTCGGCGAGCCAGTCGATAATTGCCAGACTATCCCAGACCACGGACTCGCCATCCCATAAAATCGGCACTTTACCGCCCGATGGTGCGAAGTTCTCGCTTGCGCGGACATGGTCCCAATCGTCGCCATAGAGAGGCACGGTAAGCTCTTCAAAGGCAAGGCCGGACTGTTTGCAGGCGAGCCAGCCGCGCATCGACCAGCTGGAATAGGCTTTGTTTCCGATTATCAGTTTCATATTCTATCCCATAACCAAATATGCTCGGCTGTGCATAGAAAAGCGTCGCTAGACCAATATCTAGCTCTGCACGGCTTCCAGCACGGCAAGCCGAAGCTCGTCGATGCCCTGTTTCTTTTCCGAAGAGGTAAGCAACAGGTCCGGATGGGCGGCCGGATGTTTCTTGGCGATGGCCGCGACCTTGTCCGCCGTGATATCCAGCTCTTCCTGCTTCACTTTATCCGCCTTGGTCATCACCACCCGGTAACTGACCGCCGCTTTGTCGAGCATTTCCATCACTTCTTCATCGACCGGCTTGATGCCGTGCCGCGAGTCGATCAGGACGAATGTCCGTTTGAGCACCGCCCGGCCGCGCAGATAGTCATTGATAAGAAAACGCCATTTCTGGACGACTTTCGGAGGTGCTTTTGCGTAACCATAGCCGGGCATGTCGCAGATCCGGAAGATCAGCGGATCGCCGATATCGAAGAAATTCAGTTCCTGAGTCCGTCCCGGCGTGTTCGACGTTCGCGCGAGCCCATTGCGGTTGGTCATCGCATTGATCAGCGACGACTTGCCGACGTTGGAGCGGCCGGCAAACGCGATCTCGGGAACTTTCGGGTCCGGGAGAAACTGCAGTTGCGGCGCACTTTTCAGAAAGCTGATCGGGCCCGAGAATAGTTTCGGGTGGAGAGGGGCAGTCATCTACTTGTCATCCTGACGATCGGTTTCATGCCTCGGCCTTGTCAGCAGCGGCTTTTCTTGCTTTTTCTTCCGCTTCCTTCGCCATCATTTCCTTCATCTGGGGATGACGGGAATAAAGCCAGCTCTGCTGCGCAATGGTGAGAATATTGGAGACCGTCCAGTAGAGCTGGAGGCCGGCGGCAAAGGGTGCCATGATGAACACCAATATCCATGGCATGATGCTGAATATCTGTTTTTGCATCGGGTCCATCGGCGCCGGGTTCAGCTTGAACTGGAAGTGCATGGTGATCCCCATCAGGATCGGCAAAATGCCGACGGCCAGAAAGGTTGGCGGATCGAACGGCAGCAGGCCGAACAGGTTGACCGGTGTGAGCGGATCGGGTGCGCTCAGATCCTTGATCCACAATATGAACGGCTGATGGCGCATTTCGATCGACAGCATGAGCACTTTATACAGCGCGAAGAAGATCGGAATCTGCAGGAATATGGGAAGACAGCCGGACAGCGGATTGACCTTCTCTTCCTTGTACAGCTTCATGATTTCCTGCTGCTGTTGCTGCTTGTCGTCTTTATGCTTTTCCTGAAGCGCCTTCATCTTAGGCTGCACCGCGCGCATTTGCGCCATTGAGGTGAACTGCTTCTGCGCGATCGGGTACATGATCCCGCGGACGACGAAGGTCATCAATACGATGGCCACGCCGAAATTGCCGACCATCTGGAACAGCCAGTTCAGGAGATAGAAAAGCGGTTTTTCGAACCAGTAGAACCAGCCCCAGTCAATCGCGCGGTCCAGATTCTTGATGTTCAATTCTTCTTCGTATTTTTCCAGAAGCGCGTTTTCCTTGGCTCCGGCAAAAAGGCGCGTCGTGGTTTTCAGCTGTTTGCCAGGCTCGATGATTTGCGCGCTTTTCTTCGCTATCTCGGCCTGGAAGATATCACCCCCACCAGAACGAAATTTTGCATCGACCTGCGAAATATTGTCCGGGATTAGCGCGCCCAGCCAATATTTGTCGGTAAAGCCCAGCCAGCTGACTTCCGTATCATAGGAATTGGTTCCGGCAATTGCGGAAGTGCCAAACAGTCGGGAAAAAAAGCCAGGCTCTTCACCGGCGAGATTGTCATAGTCGACATCGTAATTTGCAGCGCCTTCGTAAACGCCGACGGGACCTGCGTGGATGGTCCATGTGCTCGCTTCATCCGCCGGAATGTTATCCAGATCCCGTTTCCGATTGATCAAACCATAAGGTTTGAGCGCGATCGCATTTGCACCGCGATTGGTGACATTCTGCTCCGCCGTGATCAGATAATCCGCGTCGATTGACAAGGTGATCGCATAAGTCTGCCCGGTTTCGTTGGACCAGCTGAGTGTCACCGGCGTTTCCGGAGTCAATGTGCTCTGGTCGGTTGACCAGACCGTATTGTCATCCGGAACTGCAACGCCTCCGCCGGCCCAGCCGAAGCGACTGAAATAAGCGTTCTGGGTTCCGGAAGGCGAAAAGAGCCGGACAGCTTCGCTATTCTTGCTCATATCGACGGTATGATCGGTTAGCGTGAGATCATCGATGCGCCCGCCTTTGAGGTTGATCGAACCTTTCAGGCGCGGTGTTTCAATCAGGACGCGGGGGTTCTCGCGCAATATCGTAGCCAGGGGCCGAATCTTGTCCGACGCCGCGCCGGTGGTAATATCGCTGCCGTCTGGCGCCGAGCCGACGACCGGGGTCATTGCATCGCCGGTCACCTGATCGGTTGCCGGAACATCAGCCTGCTCCACGACCTCGTTCTTGTTGGCCATATCCGGGAAAAACTGTTCCATCAGCATCGGCCAGCCGAAAAGGATGATACCGGTGAGCAGCACCGCCATGATTATATTGCGTTTGTTGTCCACTATGTCGTCCTGTTTTCGGCCATTTGTTGCAAATAGGGTTGGTGTATGAGGGTATCAAGGCACCGGGTCGTAACCCGAGCTTCCCCAAGGATGGCAGCGCAATAGCCGTTTAGCCCCTAACCAGCCACCCTTAATTGCACCATGTTTCTCGATCGCTTCAATCGCATAGGCACTGCAAGTCGGTTGGTAGCGACAAGTGGGGGGCAATATCCGCGATGGCCCCCATTGCCAGCAGCGGACGCAGAAGATGAGGATCGTCTTCATCATCCCTGACCGAGCTTTTTCGCCAAATATTTCAAGCCTTTTTCCAGTTCGGCCTTCATGGCGGCAAAGTCTGCCTCTTTGCTGGTTTTGCGACCGATCATCACATGATCGACACCGGGGATTCCGTCGTGCGGCAATGTCTCTGCGAGCAATGCCCGAAAGCGGCGCTTCATACGGTTGCGGGCAACCGCGTTACCGATTTTTTTAGTAACCGTTATGCCACGACGGATCGTCTCGGATGGGATCACATGGCCACCGCTGCGCAGATGCGCGAGTAGGACAAAATTGGGGGTAACGAATCGCTTGCCGCGATTGGCCGCAAGAAAATCTGCGCGTTTGCGAATCGCTTCGATTGGCCGGATCAGATCGGCTGGTGCCGAATCGGTTGAAGTCTGCTTCAAATCCGAATGATCTAGCGATGGGCATGCCGCGCCAGGCGCAGCACTATCGGTCGCGTCGGGTTTAGGCAGAGAGCTTTTTACGGCCACGGGCACGGCGGGCAGACAGCACTTTGCGGCCTCCAACGGTGGCTTTGCGGGCGCGGAAACCATGGCGCCGTTTGCGGACCAGGCGGCTCGGTTGAAATGTGCGCTTCATCGCGATTATCCTACGTCAAAATTTAGATAAAAAAGGGCCGCCAAAAGCTGCGGCCGGTACGTTGTCGCTGCGATTAGGCAGGCAGGCGCGGAAAGTCAAGCATTTGCGCTAGACTTTCTTGTCTCGGTTGCCCGTTTTTACCTTGCCGAATATCGGGAGTTCAAAATCGTCGGGGAGCACTTTGTGATGCCTTCTGCGCATGGCCCAATCGGTCCATTTGCCATAATTGGGAAAGCGCCGTTTGAAATCGACATAGCGTTTCTTCGCCCAGCGTGAATTTTGCAGGACCAGAGCAAGACCGATCGGAAAGACGATTATAAATCCGGGACCGGGAATCGCACCGATGATCGGCGAAACAAGAATAAGCGCGAATCCGATTACCGCGAGTGCGAATCGCGATCCCGAAGTGTATTTCCACCGCTTTTTTGTCATTTTCTCGGTCATCACATTCCAATTGGTGCTTCAAGGACGGACTCGCAAGTCTCCCCGTTGCAATAACAGCGCACGGACGTGATTATGGTTCCCGGAGATGGACGAGGCGTGAACGGAAATTTTAGCGTGCGCGACTAGTGAACAAGTTGAAAGCGGGCCATATCGCTGCGTGACAGACGCAATTGGTCCGAGAAGGACACGCTGTTGGTCAACGCGTAAAAAGCTTTTGCAGCAGGCACTGATACGCCCATTTCCGTGTAATAATCGAGATATTCGGCATGAACCGGATCGCTGGCTGGATAGTCATTCGCTTCCCGGCCGTCTTCGTCCATCCAGCTGTGCACGATGAATTCGGCATCGGGATGCGCTGTCCTGCGAACCCCGGCGAGGAAAAGTTCTACAGCACCGGAGCGAACCGAGCCGCGGGCCGGTACATGGGTGCTGATCCCTGCGCGACGGATCATCCGGGCGAGGGTGAGATTGGCCGCCTCATCCACTGACCCGTCGCAATCGCGCATTTCGATCTGCCTGATTCCGGGGTGTTGGTCCAGCATCCGGCGGAAAGTTGCGGGTGTATAGCTGTCCACCGTGCCGGTCATTACCACCACGTCGGGTGCGATCACGCGAAAGGGTCCGTATTGGCCAAAGGTACCGGTAGTCGACGCGATCGGCGCTGCTGGTTCGAATATTTCATATTCCAGCGTCTCGACCGTCTCGGTGACCACATAGCTGCTTGCGCCATGAACCGGCAGCGCGGGAAGCAGCAGAAACGCGACCAGCACGAAGGCACCGACAAAAAAGCCGCCGCCCGGGCTGCTCGAAATATTTCGATCTTCCGCGATATCTGATTGGTTGCCCGGTTCCATATACCGCTATTGCAGGCCAAGCGCTTGCCAAAGCGTAAGGGCGTGTGGTTGCGATGGTATTAACCCGTTCCGCCGCCAGTGTTCCGCATTTTTTGACGGTTACGGCCAAGTGGCCGTTGATGCTCGACTCAATCTCCCCTCGCCGCCAGTGTTTCAGGCATGAAATTAGGATGGCTATGATGGTGGCCCTGGTTCAGACGGTGGCCTTTCTCGGACTCGAAGCGCGCGGTGTCGAAGTGCAATGCCAGGTTGCGCCGGGATTGCCCGCGTTCAACGTAGTCGGCTTGCCGGACAAAGCGGTCGCCGAAAGCCGCGAGCGGGTGCGCGCTGCGATTGCGGCGATGGGACTTTCGCTGCCACCGAAGCGCATCACGGTCAATCTGTCGCCCGCCGACATGCCCAAAGCCGGTTCCCATTATGACCTGCCGATTGCGCTGGCTTTGCTCGGCGCGATGGGCATCGTCGATGCGGAGACACTGGCGAGCTATATCGTGGTCGGGGAATTGTCGCTGGATGGCAGGCTTGCGATTACCCCTGGCGTTCTGCTGGCAGCTCTCCATGCATCGGGTGAAAACCTCGGTTTGATCTGTCCTGCGTTGCAGGGCTCCGAAGCGGCCTGGGCGGGCGATGTCGAAGTGCTGGCACCGGCTAATCTGCTGGCGCTGCTTAATCATTTCAAGGGTCAGTCTATCCTGTCACCGCCGGAAACCGGCGCCGCGCCCGAACCGGACTACGGACCGGATCTCAAAGACGTAAAGGGTCAGGAAACAGCGAAGCGGGCGTTGGAAATCGCCGCAGCGGGTGGGCATAACCTGCTTATGAACGGTCCACCGGGATCGGGCAAATCGCTATTGGCTTCCTGTTTGCCGGGCATATTGCCACCATTGTCACCATCGGAAGCGCTGGAAGTGTCGATGGTCGCTTCGGTCGCAGGTACGCTGCAAGGCGGTCAGATGTCCCGCCAGCGACCGTTTCGTGCTCCGCATCACAGCGCCTCGATGGCAGCATTGGTGGGCGGCGGGTTGAAGGTCCGCCCGGGTGAAGTCAGTATGGCCCATCTCGGGGTTTTGTTCCTCGACGAATTGCCCGAGTTCCAGCGCGCGGTGCTCGATTCGCTGCGCCAACCGCTTGAAACCGGAGAGGTTAGTGTGGCCCGGGCCAATGCGCATGTTACCTTTCCGGCACGCGTTCAGATGATCGCCGCGATGAATCCGTGCCGCTGCGGGCATCTCGGTGATGCCGCTCTGGCTTGTTCGCGCGCACCCCGATGCGCGGCCGATTATCAGGCGAAAGTCTCGGGGCCGCTGCTCGACCGGATTGACCTCCATATCGAGGTGGAGGCTTTGTCCGCAGCAGACCTGACGATGCCACCGCCAGCTGAGGGTTCCGGCATTGTGGCGGAGCGGGTCGCCCGGGCACGGTCTGTCCAGCGCCAGCGCTACACAGGTCTGGAAGCGCGGACCAACGCTGAAATCGATGGCGATGCGCTGGACAAATACGCGAGGCCCGACGATCCGGGCCGGAGCCTGCTGGCGCAGGCGGCTGAAGCAATGCGGTTGTCGGCGCGCGGTTATACGCGCGTTCTAAGGGTTTCCCGGACGGTTGCGGATTTGGCCGGCACGGATGGAATCGGTCGTATCCACGTGGCGGAAGCGCTTAGCTATCGGCGGCAAGCGCCGCGTAATTAATCGCACGGTCGCAGCCGCCGGGCTTGAACATACCAATCGGGAGGTGTCGCCAGTTTTCGATCAAGCGCTAGCGCTCAAGGCGGGAATCAGGCAGCCCTGTCGCCTTCCGTCAGCTCCAGCGGTATCGCCAATTCGCTTTTGTTCACCGTCGATTTGGCGAGATTGGGAGACTTGTTGCTACGGTGTTTGAACTTGCCGTCGACGTGGCCACCCTGTTCGATCGTTACATTTTCATATGTAACGTCACCGCCAATGCGGGCGGTTGAGGCGATGGCGAGGTCGCCGGCATCAATCGATCCCTCGACGGAACCTGACAGGCTGGCGTGCTGGGCAATGATCGCGCCCTTGATTTTGCTTGCCGGACCCTGGACCAAGGAAAGGCATTTCACGTCGCCGATCACTTCGCCATCGATATGCAGATCGACTTTCGATTCAATATTGCCTGTTATGATGATTCCATCGCCGATGATCGAAAAGCTGGATCCGCTACTGCCGCTACTTCTAGCCACGGCTGGTGCCTGACTCGGAGTGCTTGGGCGCTTTGGCACGTTGTCGTGCGATGGCTTTGACTTTGAGAACATCTGTATTCGCCTCCAAAAATGGCCGGGGGTTGATTGCTTTTCCGTTCAGCCGCACCTCGAAATGAAGATGCGGACCGGTCGAGCGTCCCGTGCTTCCCATAGCCCCCAATTGCAATCCCTGTTCAATTTTTTGGCCTGCGGTCACACCGATCCGTGACAAATGCGCATAACGTGTCAACAATCCGTTACCATGCGTAATTTCCACGGTCTTGCCATAGCCGGATTTCCATCCCGCGTGCGTGACCTTGCCGCCGGCGGCTGCAACAATAGGCAGGCCGCGTGTCCCTTTAAAATCCATGCCGCTGTGCATCGCGCCGCCGCCGGTGAACGGATCACGGCGATAGCCATAGCTGCTCGATATCATGCCGGTGCTTGAAGGCTTGCCGGACGGAATCGCAATCAGGGTCCGTTCGAGCGCATCCATCCGCTGGAGCGCAAGATTAAGCCGTTCGAGCGTGGGATGGAGCTGTTGTTTCTGATCCCTGAAATAGGGAATGAGCGGACCGCCCATCCCGGCCACGGAATTTTTGGCCAGCTTGTCGGGGTTCAGTCCGAATTTGCGAATGGCTGCCGCTGCTTGTTCGGTGCGGAGGACGGCGGCTAATGTCAGACGCCGGGCAAATATAATTTGCCGGGCTTCGAGCTTGGCCAGCTGAGTAGCTTCCGGGAAAGCCGCGCTGATTTTGCGCGTATTTTCGGACATCTGTTCATCGGTTTGTTGTTGTTTCGTTGCATCGGCGGCTTCCGGCTGTTCGCCGACAAATTGCTCGGTCATCGCGTCGAGCACATCCTGACGTTGTTTAAGGTCAATGGCGACGTCGTCAATCGACGCCTTGTAGCTCGCGACTCTATTTTCGGTGCTGTTTACTTCGGCTTCTTTTTCCGCGAGGGCCATGCGCTCGCCGGTGACGGTAAGTTGGTTGATCATCATCACCAGCGTGATCAGCACCCATATCGCGAGCCCGGCCGCGACGGAATAGAACACGCGTTTCTGCAACGTCGCAGACAATGTGAGAAATCGGACCTGTCCGTGCGACCGCATGAAAAACTCGCGATCGGTGAACATATGGTCCAGCCGGGCTTTAAGCCCCTCGTTGGTATTTTCTTTGTGCATGACCCGCCATCTTTTTCGTAATCCCCACCGGGGCGCTAGCAGAGGGTTTTGAATGTAGCGAATCGCAGGGACGCGACTCGTGACGAGTCGAACGAGTCGTGCGATGAATTGCGGGATTCATCAAATATTAATCATCATAGACACGTTTCGGCCGAATTGATTGTTGTCTGGCAAGTAAATTTTTCTGCTCTCGCGATGTGGCGATTGTGGGTTAAATTGCGGACGCCGCCATGCTAGCAGCCGCTCATGGAAGAATCTGTACAGCTTATCACCGATATGGGATCGAAGGCGCGCGCGGCATTCGCGATGCTAGCCGGCGTGAGTGATGTTCAAAAATCAGCGGCCCTGACTGCCGCCGCGCGACATTTGCGAGCCAGCCAGGCTGCCATTTTGGAAGCCAATCATCGCGACATGAAAAATGCGCGGGACCGCGACCTGAGTGACGCCATGCTCGATCGGCTGATGATCGACGAAGGACGGCTTGAAGCCATTGCTGCAGCCGTAGAACATGTCGGCAAGCTTCCGGATCCGGTCGGCCAAATCATCGACCGCACCGAACGGCCTAACGGTCTGGTGATGGAACGCGTGCGGGTGCCACTGGGCGTAATCGGGATTATTTACGAAAGCCGGCCCAATGTCACCGCCGACGCGGCGGCTTTGGCGCTGCGTTCGGGCAATGCCGTTATTTTGCGCGGCGGATCGGAAGCGATCGAGAGCAACCGGGCAATTTTTGACGCCATGGTAGCAGGGGTGGTCGAGGCCGGCCTGGCCGAACATGCCATACAATTGGTCCAGACCACCGACCGGGCCGCTGTCGGCGCGATGCTGAAAGCCAGCGGGCTGATCGACATCATTATTCCGCGGGGTGGCAAGTCGCTGGTCAAACGGGTTCAGGACGAAGCGCGTGTGCCGATTCTCGCGCATCTCGATGGTATAAACCATAGCTATATCGGCAAGGATGCGGATCAGGACAAGGCCGTCGCCATTGCCGTCAATGCCAAGATGCGGCGCACTGGTATTTGCGGGGCAATGGAAACATTGTTGATCGATCAGGATTATCCTGCGCCGGGGGCTTTGGTCCGGGCGTTAATCGATGCCGGTTGCGAGGTGCGCGGTGACGATTCTGTGCTCGAACTGGACGAGCGGATCGTCCCGGCAGATGCCAGCGACTGGGATACCGAATATCTTGCGCCGATCGTTGCCGTCGCGATGGTCAATGGTGTCGACGAGGCGCTTGCGCATATCGCCGAACATGGTTCGCACCATACCGACGTCATTGTCACCGAAGACTACGATATGGCCGAACGTTTCATCCTGCGCGCCGATAGTGCGATTGTGATGCACAATGCATCCAGCCAATTTGCCGATGGCGGCGAATTTGGGCTGGGCGCGGAAATCGGTATTTCCACGGGGCGGATGCACGCTCGCGGTCCGGTGGCGCTGGAAGGACTGACGACTTATAAATGGGTGGTCCGCGGAACCGGGCAAGTTCGGCCTTGATCATCAACATATGAAAACCACCGGACTTCTTGGCGGGTCGTTTAATCCGGCCCATGGAGCCCATCGGTCGATCAGTCTGTTTGCCATTGCGGAACTCGAACTGGATGAATTCTGGTGGCTGGTATCGCCGGGCAACCCGCTCAAAGAAGGTGCAAAGGATATGGCGCCTCTGTCTGCTCGCCTGGCATCGGCACAGAAAATGGCGCGGCGCAGCACGATTCTGCCGACGGCTATCGAACAGCAACTGGGTACCAGATATACTTATGATACCTTGCTTAAACTGGTCCGTCGCTATCCCAAGCGGGAGTTTGTGTGGATCATGGGTGCCGATAATCTGGCGCAATTCCACCGTTGGAAAGACTGGAGAAAAATTGCCCGTCTTTTGCCGATTGCAGTTATTTCGAGACCCGGCTATGATGACGATGCTTTTGCGGCTCCCGCAATGGCTTGGCTGCGGCGCTTCGTCCATCCCGCGAGCCAGCGTGGTAACTGGACCAACTGGAGTACGCCGGCGCTGACATTCTTGCGCTATCGTCCCGACCCCCGCTCGGCCACCGCGATCCGGATGGCCCGGCCCCATTGGCATCAGCAATATGATGATCGCCGCGTTCGAGACGCGGTGACACACCGGTTGATTGGCCCAGAAGATTAGGATTTAAGTTGACGAAACCGAAGGTAAAAGCGTTGAAATCTGCCACTTCCAAGGAAGGAAAGGCCGAGTCGGACGCCCTCCATGCACTTGTCATGAAATCGCTCGACGATGACCAGGCGCAGGACATTGTCTCCATCCCGCTGGCAGGCAAAAGCAATATTGCAGACCATATGGTGATCGCCGAAGGGCGTTCGACCAGACAGGTTGCATCTATTGCCCAGAAACTATCCGAGCGGATCAAACAGTCGGGTGGCACAGCCCGAATCGAAGGCCTTGCCAATGCCGACTGGGTATTGGTCGACGCTGGCGATGTGATCATCCACTTGTTCCGGCCCGAGGTTCGCAGCTTCTACAATCTGGAACGGATGTGGGCGGTTGACGAGGAAGGTGACGCAGCCGGCGTCGCCGAAGCCTGATACCGCCAGGCGATGAGGCTGCATATCATCGCCCGCGGTAAAATTGGCCGCAGCCCGGAAGCAGAGCTTGTGAACCGCTATGTGAAGCGGATCGCTTGGGATGTGAAGATTAGCGAACTGCCCGATCAAGGCGGCAAGTCGCCGAAGCTGGAAGGTGTCACCAAGATAATCGCGATGGACGAAGCGGGCGAAAACTGGACCTCTAGGAAATTTGCGGATCTGCTGTCGGCCTGGCGTGATGGTGGAGCGCGCGAGGCACGTTTTCTGATCGGTGCCGCCGACGGCTTGAGCGCCGAAGAACGGTCCAGTGCGGACCATTTCTTTTCCTTTGGCAAGGCTACCTGGCCCCATATGATGGCCCGTGCGATGTTGGCAGAACAGTTGTTTCGGGCAACATCGATCATCGCCGGCCATCCCTACCACAGGGAAGGGTAACCGGCATGCTGCGTTCCGTTCTCCTGATGAGCGTTGTGGCAAGCGTTGCGGTTAGCGCCGCCGGCCTGATCTCCGCGCAAACCCCCGGACCGAATCTTTCGGAGCAGCAGCGCAGCCTGAAGGCGGCGCGAGAGCAGTCCGAGCGCGCGCGCCAGCGCAGCAACGCCTTGCGACGTCAGGCCGAGGCGGCCAGCAACGATGCCGACCGGATTGCCAGCGAAGCCGCTGCGCTGGCCGCGCGCATTCAGGCGGCGGAAGCCGATATCACAGCAGCACGCACCCGAATCGCAATCGTGACCCGGTTGCAGCAGCGCCAGCGCGCTAGACTGGCGGAAAAACAGGGGCCGATGATCCGGCTGACTGCTGCGCTCCAGATGATGACCCGCAAGCCGACTGCGCTCGCCCTGGTCGAGCCGCGATCGCTCGACGAACTCATATATATGCGATCGATCCTGTCGGCGGTGATGCCGGAAATCCAGCGACGGACCGCTAGCCTGCGCGATGAAGTCAGGCAAGGCGAACGGCTTCGCTTGCAAGCGGCTCGGGCCATTGCTTCGCTCGACGAAAGCCAGAGACGTCTGGCTGACAGGCGACGGCAACTGGCCGGTCTCGAAGCGAGCGAGCGGATTGAAGCTGCTAGATTTTCCGATGATGCCGGGATTGAACAGGATCGCGCACTCGCCTTGGGCGAAGAAGCGCGGGACATAGTGGATTTGATGGATCAGATTCGCGAAAGCAGTGAGGTCCGCGAAGCACTGGCCCAACTAGATGGGCCGATGCTGCGGCCCGGACAAGGACGCGACACACCGGTTAGTACCCCGCCCCGGAACAGGGATGTCGCAAATGCCTACCGCCTGCCGGTAAACGGCGAAATTGTCACCGGACTCGGGGAAATTTCCGATAGCGGCTATCGCTCGCGGGGTCTTACGATCGCGGTTGCTTCCGGTGCGCAAATTGTTGCACCGGCCGCGGGGAGGGTGGCTTACGCGGGTCGTTACCGTGGCTATGGCAACATCATTATCATCGAACATGACGCGGGTTGGACCAGTCTGATCACCAATATGGCAACGATCCGTGTCGCCGTCGGAGACCAGATTGTGCAGGGTGCGCCGGTCGGGCGGTCCGGATCCGATGAGCCCACCGTCACCGTCGAACTGCGCCGCAATGGCAGGGCGATTGATATTGCCGCCTTGATTGGCTGAAAACTGCCAAAATGACAAAAAAATGGTCGTTCGTCGAACACTTCCGTCATTTTTGGTTAAGCTGCTTGGCTTTAGGGATGGTTCCAGCCTATATTTGGTACCGATTTAGACATACAGGACAGCATCGATGAAAAAGCCCGTATTGCAAGCCGCCGCCCTCGTTTTGACCGTTGCGCTTTTGCCCGCCACGACGTCGGCGATATCCGCCGTGGACGCAAATACCTATCGCGAGATGGAGCAGTTCATGAGCGTCTTTGACCGGGTGCGAAATGACTATGTCGATCAGGTCGACGATGCCGACCTGATAAAGGGCGCCATTGAAGGCATGCTGGGGAGCCTCGATCCGCACAGCAGTTTTCTCGATGCCCGCGATTTTGATAATTTGCGGACCCAGACCGATGGCAATTACGGGGGATTGGGCCTGTCGGTAACTCTGGAGGATGGTGCGGTAAAGGTCATTGCCCCGTTCAAGGACACGCCTGCCGACAAGGCCGGAGTCAAGGCGGGTGACTATATCACCCATATCAACGGTGAACTGATCTACGGCGGAACGCTGGATGAAGCGGTCGAGGAAATGCGCGGCAAGCCGGGCACGCCGATCAGCATCACCATTGTCCGCCCTGGCCGCGACAAGCCTTTCGACGTGACGATGGACCGTGCGATTATCGATCTCAAACCCGTTACATGGGAAATCAAGGACCAGATCGGCGTGATCAGCATCAACAGCTTCTCTAGCGACACCGGCGCCGATGTCGCCGCCGCGATTGTCGGTATCGACAAGTCGCTTGGCAAGAAACCTCTCGGCTATGTGCTCGATTTGCGATCCAATCCGGGCGGCCTTCTCGATGAAGCCGTGTCGGTATCCGATGTCTTCCTGTCCCGCGGGGAAATAGTATCGCAGCGCGGACGTCAAAAATCCGATATCGAGCGCTATTTCGCGAAAAGCGGCGATGCCGCTCAAGGACTGCCGATCATTATCCTGATCGATGCGGGTTCGGCTTCGGCTTCCGAAATCGTTGCCGGTGCCTTGCAGGACCATCACCGCGCCCTGGTCATGGGTGAGCGCAGCTTCGGCAAAGGCTCGGTGCAGACCTTGCTGCCACTTTCCAACAGCAGCGCGCTGCGTTTGACCACCGCGCGCTACTACACACCCGCGGGCAAGTCGGTGCAGGAGGGCGGGATTGAACCCGATATCAACGTACCGCAGCTGTCCGACCCGGATTACAAGACCCGTCCCAGGTTCCGCGAGTCCGATTTGCGGCGACATCTGATCAACGAAGTCAAGCTGAAGGACGAAGTGCTCGAAGAAGACAGCAACGTCGATCCGCGCTTCACCCAGACGGCTGAAGAATTGAAAGAGCAGGGCATTGCCGATTTTCAGCTTCATTATGCGCTGCAGACGATTGGCCGGCTCGGACCTGACGGATTGAAAATGGCGATGAACAAGGCGGCGAAAAAGAACGTCAAGAAAACCGTGGTAGCGAAAAACTAGGACCGACAGATGAAAACTATCCGCAAGGCCAATTGGCTAGCGTTTCTGCTACCCACAGGCTTGCTGGGCGGTGCGTTGATCAGCCAATATGCTTTTGGCCTGTATCCCTGCGAAATGTGCATGTGGCAACGATGGCCACATCTCGCTGCTATCATTCTTGCTTTGCCCGGCCTGATGCTTGGCCCCAAAATCCGGGCAACACCGTTTGTCGTCGCGGCGGCGTTGGCAATTTTGACCAGCGGGCTGATTGGCGGCTTTCATGCCGGAGTCGAATATGGCTGGTGGCAAGGACTCACATCTTGCGCCACCAACCTTCCGGCGGAGGGCGACCTGCTCGCTTCGATCATGAACGCGCCGCTGGTGCGCTGTGATGTTGCGCCCTGGTCGCTGTTCGGAATTTCACTGGCCGGTTATAATTTCCTCTTGTCGGTGAGCGGCGCCATCCTCATCTTGGTCATGGTGACGATGGGACGAAAGGACGCCGAGCATGTCTGATTCAAAATTGGGGCAAACAGCAGCCGATATCGCGTCGATGATCCGGGTTAATCAGGCTGGCGAATATGGCGCGGCGCAAATCTACAAGGGCCAGTTGGCGGTGATGGGCGATGATGCGCCCCACAGCAGCGCAATCCATCATATGGCGGAGCAGGAGCAGCGCCATCTCGACACTTTTGACAAGATGATCGCAGAGCGTGGCGTTCGGCCAACCGCATTGCAACCTTTCTGGAAATTGGCTGGTTATGCGCTGGGAGCGACAACCGCGGCAATGGGACCACGTGCGGCGATGGCCTGTACCGCTGCGGTAGAAACCGAAATCGATCGCCATTACCAGGAACAGCTTGATGCACTCGAATCAGAAGACGACCCCGAGCTGACCCGTATAATTGCGGAGTTTCGTGAAGAGGAATTGGAGCATAAGGAAACAGCGATCGCCATGGGAGCGGAGGATGCTCCGGGCTATCCGGCTTTGAGCGCCGCGATCAGGCTGGGTTGCAGATTTGCCATCGGTTTGTCGAAACGCGTCTAGCACGCGCGATCTGCTTCAGCGCCGGTTCAGGACGCCGGATACAAAGGATATCTCATGATACAGAAATTTTTATTCTCCGCCGCAGCCCTTTCAAGCGCTGGCATGATGGCGGCTCCCGCGCTGGCCCAGGATCAGGCGGGAGACCGGGTCAATCAATTGGTTATCTATGGCGATGATCCCTGTCCGCAGAGCAGCGAGGAAGAGATTGTCGTCTGCGCACGCAAGGACGAGGGCGAGCGTTACCGGATCCCCGAAACGCTGCGAAGCGGCAGTCTGGGCGATGCAAAGAACCAGGCCTGGTCGGAACGCGTCAGATCCTACGAATATGTCGGGAAGTCCGGGACCAACAGCTGTTCGCCGACAGGACCGGGTGGATTTACAGGATGCACGCAGGCGCTGCTGAGCCAGGCCTATGCAGAAAAAAGCATCGATGATACGGTCAACTGGGGGCAGCTTATCGAAGAAGAACGCCAGAAACGCCTGGCGCGTATTGATGGCGAAGCGGAAGCCGTCGAAGAAAGACTTCTGGAAATCGAAGCCCAGCGCGAAGCGCGCAACGCGGCAGCAGAAGCCGCCCGCGAGCGGCTTGAAGCAACGGATGCCGATGCGCTGAAAGCCACCAATGACCTCGCCGTACCACCGGGAGCGGATGAAACCCCCGGTCCAGACGACGAATGACTAGCTAGTTTTTTCGGCTTCAATCCACCGGTTCACCTGATCTTCGAGCATATCGAGCGGCACCGCCCCCTGTCCCAGCACAACATCGTGAAACGCGCGCAGGTCGAATTTGTCGCCCAGTTCGCGGGTCGCCTTGCCGCGTAGCTCGCGGATCTTCAGTTCGCCCATTTTATAGGCCAGCGCCTGTCCGGGCCAGCTGATATAGCGGTTCACTTCCGCCTCGATATTGGCGGCGCTGAGCGCGGTATTGTCGGTCATGAAATCAATCGCCCGCTGCTTGCTCCAGCCCTTGCTGTGGATGCCGGTATCGACGACCAGCCGGCACGCACGCCACATTTCATAGGATAACCGACCCATATTCTTGGCCGGTGTATCATAAAGCTCCATCTCGATTCCGAGCCGCTCCGAATAGAGCCCCCAGCCTTCGACAAATGCAGTGAAAAACGCACCATTTTTCCGGAAATCGGGCATGTCGAGTTCCTGCTGCAACGCGATCTGCTGATGGTGACCGGGTACTGCTTCGTGGACGCTCAGCGCAGGAATTTCCCAGAAAGGACGCTGGTCGAGTTTTGAAGTGTTGACGTAATAGAAGCCCGATATGCCGACATCCGGAGAACCGGGATTATAATATGCGGTGGTTGTGCCTTCTGCGGTCTCGGCCGGGATTTCCTTGATACCATAAGGCAGTCGTGCCAGCTTGCCGATAATCGAGGGCATTTTACCATCGATGATCTTGGTCACTCGCGCGACCTTTTCCATCAGCTCTTCCGGCGTTTTGGCATAATATTGGGGATCGGTCCGCAGATGCTCGATAAACGCCTCGCGCGTATCATAGCCCGCCTCCTTGGCGACCTCCACCATCTCGGCGCGGATTCGGGCAACTTCGCTCACGCCAATATTGTGAATCTCGTCTGCCGATCTGGTGGTCGTCGTCATCTGCCGGATACGGAAATCATAATATTTTGCGCCGCCGGGTTGTGCAGAGACGCCGGGCGCCTTGGCGCATTTCGGGGCATAATCCTGGGTGTACCAGTCGAGATGCTTTTTCACCGCGGGATTGATGACATTGGTAATCGCACTAGCCGCTTCGGCGGCCAACGCTGCAAATGTCGCATCGTCAATGGTTTCCGGCCGCTTGCGCAAAAACGGCTGATAGAAACGAGACTCCTCGGGACTATCGGTGACGAGACCCGAAATACTGGTTTCATACCCCACCATCGAAACGCAGGGCTGGACATAGCCACCAGCGAGCGCCTTATTTGCTACATTAATCGACTGGTCATTGACCTTGGCATATTGTTTGAGCCGGTTGATATAGGTCTGGTAATCCTGCGCGTTGCGGAACGGCAGATTGTTCTGCATGCTGGCAAAATTCTGGTGCCAGCCGCCGCGGTTGGTGAAGTTGATGGTGCGCTGGCCAAAACTGTTGGCCTCAATCTGTTCGGCGAGCGACCGACGCAATATACCATAGTTGGTCTTGTCATCCTCGCTCAAGTCAGCGGTGTCGATTGCGTCCAGTTGCGCAAGCCAGGTTTTTGCTTTCGCTACCCGGCTATCTTCGGCCTCCAGACTGGCGTCGCTGACCCTGCCGGTCGGGTCGTCGATTCCCAGGGAGGATGCGAACTCCGGATATTGTTCCAGCTGATAGTCCCAATAGTTATCAATGATGACATGCAACTCGGTTGACTTCTGGCTATCATCCGCTTGTGCATAAACCGGCGCACTGGCCAGCATCGCCAACGGCGCCAGCATGGCTAAACTCGTTCTGCGCATCATATTCTCCCCGAAACAATTCTTGTAATGGCTCTGGCAACTATCGTGAATGATCAGAGGCTTTAGTCAAGCATGATTTTGGCGGGCAAACAGTCTGGCGCGCAAATCCATTGCGCTTTGCAGAGGAATATCGACAATCCTTAACGGAGCGATTGTTGATCCGCCGGCGATACCGATGGTGACCGTCGCCAGGTCCAGCGGATGGTCAAGCGGTGACTGGCTGACATCGACGCTTTGAACTTTGCGGAGTAACAATATGGTCAGCCTGCGGCGCCACCAGCCGGAACGGACATATAATTGGCTGTGGTTCAAGGCATATTGGTGATGCTTCCAGTTGAGAAAGAGGACCGGGATGATCGGAACGGCCAGCAGGACGATTGCGAAAAACCCGTCATGGACGAAATATCCAGCACCCAGGGCGATGCCTGTAAGCGCCAGCCCGATTATGACCGCGCGGCGCCACCAGAAGGCCGGGTTGACTGGCTGAAATGCGAGATCGGGCGAGGCCGGGCGAACCGCGCAATCCACCAATATTGGTTCGATCTCGGCGAGGTTTGCACAGGGGGCCGCGCTATGGTCCGTTTCGCCGCTGGCATCTCCAGCCAGCGACGTAAATTTCAAATGGTACCAGCCGAAATGTTCGCGAACCGGACCGGTCTGCAATATCGCCGCCTGAACGCGATGGATCGGCATCACCATGTCGGTCAGGGTGAAGAGACCGCGCCGTCGCCGGAATCCGGGCTGACCGCTGTCGGCCCGGTCGAGACGGAATGCATATTCGCGGACGAATGTCCGGACGATCCCGCTGACCAGGCCGATTATGACCAGTGACAGGATTGCAGCCAGTGCCCCGCCGACCCGCACCCACGCACTCAGATTGTCGATCGCTTCCCGTTCTGGCAATGCGTCGAGCCAGGTGCGCGGATCGAAAAAACCGTCGGGTAATAGAAAATCCAGATTCTGCGCGAGGGCCCCCAAAATTGCCAGCAGGACGAAGGAGAAGTTGAACAGTCCGGCGATGAATATGCGGCGGTTGTCCATTGTAAAAAGGGGCGGCGCATCTGCTGCGACGGACTGGTCATCCGAAAGTGGAACTGCGGCGCTCAATCCGGCTTTATAGTCGCGTATCCTGTCTCGCAGCTGCTCTGCATCCGACCGTGCAAGCGCATTCAACTGCCCATCTTCGCCGCCTCCGGATCCGGTTTCCAGCGCGACAGTGGCAAGGCCGAGCAGGCGGCTGACCAGCTTCTGTTCGAGACTGACATCCTGAATCCGGTCAAACGGGATCGAGCGGTTGTTGCGATTGAGCAGGCCGCTCTTGATGCGGATTTCCCGTTCCGTGACCTGATAGGTGAAACGCGACCAGATCAGCGCCGTCACCCCGACCACCAGTGCAATCAGCGCTACCGCGGCGAGCGTGGTATGGGCGACATTCTGATCGAACAGGCTGAAATGGAGGACGATGATCGCGATGATATTCCGGCCCAGCATCGACAATGATTTCAGGATGATGCTGAGCGGGTGCAGCCGCCGGAAGGGCACCTCTTCCTGAACCAGTGATTGTGCCGCTTCGTCGTTCATATCATGTCTTGGCGAATATGGCCCTTGATCGTCTCGCGCATCGCTTCGGCATCGGCCGTGGCGAGGCCGGGCAGGATGACGATACTGTTATGCGTTCCCGCCGTGTGCACGATCAATGTGGAAAGTTCGAACAATCGCTGCAGCGGTCCCTGCGCCACGTCGATATGCTGGATACGGTTGAACGGGACAATCGTGTCGGTGCGCCAGAGAAATCCGCGCAGCACACGCAATTGCTCGTCGCCCATGTCATAGCCCCAGCGGCGATAGACCCGACCAGGCAGGACAAAGGCTTGCACAGCAGCCAGAAGCGCCGCCGGAACGAGTAGCATGCCCGGTTGAACCTCGATCTGAACCCAAAGCAATATTTCGCCCGCAAGTCCCAGCACCAGCAGGATCAATGCACGAAGCGCCATGTTGATCCGGATCAGACTTTTTTGAGACGGATCGAGCGGTGTCAGGCCTTGATTGTAGTGCCGCGACGGCTCGTCCGAACCCTTTTCCACCGGAACTGCTTGGGGTGTTTGCTCATCCATTCGGGGCGTTGTGAACCAACCGTATCACGGATGCAAGACGGCTTGACCAGTTCCCGTGCTATACCGATCTCACCAGCGATTCGAACACCAGAAAAGGAAATTGCCATGGACGATCATGTCTACAAAATCACCGAAGTTGTCGGCAGCTCATCGAAGAGTATCGAGGACGCAATTGAAAAAGCGGTCGCCAGGACCGCGGAGACGGTCAAGGATCTTGGCTGGTTTGAAGTCACCGACACCCGCGGACATATCGTCGACGGCAAGGTCGCCCATTATCAGGTGTCATTGCGAATCGGTTTCACCCACCATTCTACGGCCTGATATCTAGATTATTGCTGTCTGTCGGTTCCTGCAGTTTGTTGCTCTCGCCGGTCTACTATGTTGCTAGGCTAGCCAACCAGTGCCCGTGAGGTGAAAGCTCCGGCGCAAATTATCGCGCCAGTGCGGTTTCGGCCTGCTCGAGCAACACCTGGATAATATCGGCCACAGATTCTTCCGCTTTGACCATGCCGACCGACTGTCCGGCCATCACGCTGCCATATTCGATATCGCCGTCAATCACCGCCTTGCGCAGCGCTCCTGCCCAGAAATGCTCGATCTGCAACTGCGCTTCACCCATTTCAATTTCGCCGGAGTCGAGCAGCTTGGCAACCTCGATCTGTTTGCGGGTAAATTCTTCCGTGCCCTTGTTCTTCAGCGCCCGCACCGGGATCACCGGCAGACGCGGATCGACCTGGACGCTGGTGATCGCATCACGGGCATTGCCACGGATGAAGGCTTTTTTGAACGCCGGATGGGCGATCGATTCATGGGCACAGACAAAGCGGGTCCCGAGCTGGACGCCGCTGGCCCCCATCTCGAGATAGGCCGCGATCATCTCGCCCGTGGCAATTCCACCGGCCACAAAGACCGGTACCTGGCTGGCAATTTCTGGCAGTATCTCCTGGGCCAGGACGGAAGTGGACACCGGGCCGATATGACCGCCCGCCTCCATGCCTTCGATAACAATCGCGTCGACACCCGAACGGATGAATTTTTTGGCCAGCGCCATGGCGGGGGCGAAGCAAATCACCTTGGCCCCGGTTTCCTTGATCGCTTCGAGGCTGCCCTTGGGCGGAATTCCGCCCGCCAGCACAACATGAGTGACCGCATGCTTCCCGCAGACGTCAATCAGAGCCATCAAATCAGGGTGCATGGTGATCAGATTGACACCGAACGGCTTGTCGGTGCGTTTCCTGGTCTCTGCAATTTCGGTGTCGAGCAAGTCCGGCGTCATCGCGCCGCAGGCAATCACGCCAAAGCCGCCGGCGTTGGAAATCGCGCTGACCAGATTGCGCTCCGATACCCAGGACATCGCCCCGCACATGATAGCGGTTTCGCAGCCGAGGAAATCGGTGCCGCGCTGCATGAGATGTTCGGTCTTGGACTGGGTCATATTGTGTTTTCCTTGGCATTCCCGCCCTTCAGGGAAGGGAAAGGGGTGCGTGATGAGGAGGCCGGTTCGCTACCACGACCCGAATTTCGCGAATAAGGAGAGTTCCCCGATCCGTGTGCAGGAGTAGGGGCTGTTCTTCAAGCCGCGTCGTCTGCATCAAGGCCATAAGCCGTATGCAGTACCCGCAGCGCAAGTTCGGTATAATCTTCCTCAATCAGCACGCTGACCTTGATTTCCGACGTGGTGATCGCCTGAATATTGACGCCGCGATCCGCCAGCGCCCGGAACATGGTGGAGGCAATCCCGGCATGGCTCTTCATGCCCACGCCGACGACCGATATTTTGGCGACATTGGTGTCGGGGATCAGGCGGTTGAAGCCGATTTTTTGCTGTGCGCCCTCCAATACCTGCATTGCCTTGTCGAGATCGACGCTCGGCACCGTGAAGGTCACGTCGGTTTCGCCTTTCTCGCGGCCGACATTCTGAATGATCATGTCGACATTGATCGCGGCATCGGCAAGCGGCGCGAAAATGTCCGCCACCGCACCCGGTTTGTCCGGGACGCGGGTCAGTGTGATCTTCGCTTCGTTCTTGTCATGGGCGATGCCGGTTATCAGCTGCCGTTCCATATCCTCTATCTCCATTTCGTCTTCGCCGACAATCATCGTGCCGGGCAGGTCGTCGGCGGTCCAGTTGGTGGTTTCATCGGTGAAGGACGACAGCACCTGGATGCGCACGCCTTCCTTCATCGCCAGCCCGACCGAGCGGGTCTGCAATACTTTTGCGCCGACGCTCGCCAGTTCGAGCATTTCCTCAAACGTGACCTTTTTCAGTTTCCGTGCCCGGGTCACGATGCGCGGGTCGGTGGTATAGACGCCATCGACGTCGGTATAGATATCGCAGCGATCCGCCTTGACCGCTGCGGCTATCGCGACCGCGCTGGTGTCGGACCCGCCGCGCCCCAATGTCGTGATCCGGCCATCCTCGCTCAATCCCTGAAAGCCGGGGATGATTGCAATCTGGCCGCTCGCCATGGCTGTGGTCAGCTTTTCGGCATCTATCGAATCGATTCTTGCCTTGCTGTGCGATTCCATGGTGCGAACCGGCATTTGCCATCCAAGCCAGCTCCGCGCATTCGCCCCGAGCGATTGTAGCGCAATCGCCAGAAGGCCCGACGTCACCTGCTCGCCGGAGGACACGACCACGTCATATTCAGCCGCATCATAGAGCGAGCTGGCTTCGCGACAAAAATTGACCAGACGGTCGGTATCGCCTGCCATCGCAGATACGACCACTGCCACTTCATGACCCGCGTCAGCCTGCTGTTTGACGATCTGCGCCACCCGGCGGATACGTTCAATACCGGCCATCGACGTGCCGCCAAATTTCATCACTATGCGCGCCATATTGCGGTTGAAAAAACTTTCGTCAAAAAGGGCCTGAACAGGATCGAAAATCCTGATAAAGAGGGGGCATGACAAAGGCAAGTAGCAGCACGATCAACCCCGGCGAAGCCGCGCATTTTGGCGCGCTTGCTGCGGACTGGTGGGACCCGAAGGGCTCTTCGGCCATGCTCCACCGGCTCAATCCCGTACGATTGCGTTATATTCGGGACGCGATCGACCTCCAATTCCACCGTGACAGTAGCCTGCTGAAACCGCTTGCCGGAAAAAAGGCGCTCGACGTCGGTTGCGGCGCCGGACTGCTTTGCGAACCGCTGGCGAGGCTTGGCGCACTTGTAACCGGCCTCGACGCGGCTCCGGAGAATATCGCGGTGGCCAGGGCTCATGCCGGGCCGCAAGGACTGGATATCGAGTATCGCAACCAAGCGATCGAGGATTTTGACGGGACGGGTTTTGATCTGGTGACCTCGCTGGAGGTGCTCGAACATGTCGATGATCCGCGGGCCTTTGTTGCCGGTCTGGCGAACGCCATGGCCGACGACGGCCTGATGGTAGTCTCGACTCCCAATCGCACTGCCCTGTCGAAATTCCTGCTCGTAGAGTTGGCCGAGCGGACCGGGCAAATCCCGCGCGGGACCCATCATCACGAACAATTTATCACCCCGGAAGAACTGGAGAAGCTGCTCAATGATGCGGGTCTCCAGGTCATTGACACACGCGGCCTGTCCTACGGTCCGGCCAGTGGCTTTGCGTTGTCAGACAATCTGGCGCTCAACTATCTGATGACGGTGGTCAAGGCCTGATGGCCAGTACCGACGCCCGTATCGATGCCTATATCGAAAAGGCTGCGGATTTTGCCAAACCGATACTGAAACATCTGCGCGCGCTGGTCCATCAAGCCTGCCCCGATGTCGAGGAAGCGGTGAAATGGAGCATGCCTTTCTTCACCCTGGGCGGCAAAAATCTCGCAAATATGGCAGCGTTCAAGGAACATGCGGCTTTTGGTTTCTGGGAAGGTCTCGGGATAGAAACGCCCAGGGCAGGCGAAGCCATGGGGCATTTCGGCAAGATCAAATCGGTTGACGATTTGCCGGACGCGGATGAACTTGTCACCATGATCCGTTCGGCTGCCCGGCAAATGGGTGCGGCAAAAGCCGTGCCCGAAAAAGCAAAGCCCAGGCCGGTGACGGTGCCGCCAATGCCCGAAGATTTTGCAGCAGCCATCGCCGCCGTTCCTGACGCACAGGAAACCTATGTCAGATTTTCACCCGGCTATCAGCGGGACTATATCGATTGGGTTACTGACGCGAAGCGGGCGGAAACACGACTCAAGCGTATCGCCACAGCCGTCGAATGGATCGCCGAGGGCAAGGATCGCAACTGGAAATATCGCTAGAAGTCGACCTTTTCATAATGGACCGGCGGGGCGATCACTTCCATCCGTTCGGATAGCAATGGCCGGAACGAAGGCCGCGATTTGAACATCGCATACCAGGCCTTGGTCTGTTCGTGTCCGGCCCAGTCGATCGCGCCGAGATAGTCTGCGACCGAAATTTGTGCTGCTGCGGCAAGATCGGCGAGGCTCATCGTCGCCCCGGCCAGCCAGCTGCGGTGATCGATCAGATAGTCGATATAGTCAAGATGGACATTCGCCCGGCGCATCGCGTCGCGCAAGACCTTGGCATCGGGCGGTTCGCGCCGGACCAGCCTCTTGTGCATCCGCTCGTGCATCATCGGCGCGGTGACATCACCGTAAAATTGTTCGTCAAACCAGGCCACCAGCCGCCGGATCTCGGCGCGGTTTACCGCTGTGCCGTTGATCATCGGAACCTTTTCGACGGTTTCCTCGATATATTCGCAAATGGCGATGCTATCGACCAGATGGATATCGCGCTCGCTATGTTTCATCACCGGCGTCCGGCCGGTCGGGTTCATCGACAGAAATTCGTCGCGCTGATCCCACGGCGATTCGCGGATAAGCTCATAGCCAACCGATTTCTCGCCCAGCAGCAAGCGGACTTTGCGTGAAAACGGACATAGAGGGAACTGGTACAACTGCCACATGGGCACCGCTTAATCCCGAATGGACGCGGGGGGAAGAGACTTGATGTTCTTGTGAGCGAATTTTACCCGTGTTCTCCAGAGGGTGCGTCTAGCCGGCCTGATAAATCGCCAGCCGGTTGCCGGACGGATCCAGGCACTCGAAACGCCTTCCGCCTGGAAAGGCGAAAACCTCCCTGACGATTTCGCCGCCCGCCGCCCTGACCTGTGCCAGCGATGCTTCGAGATCATCGCTCTCGAAGGTCGGCATCGGCGCAACCGGTTCGGCGCCGGCAGCCAATCCGATTTGCACCGGTCCGCCTTCGACGGCGGCATATTCCGGACCATAATCGGTGAAGGCAAAACCAAAGGCTTTCTCGTAAAACGCCTTGCTGGCGGGTAGATCACCGGCCTTCATTTCGAGGTAATTCGGGGTGATTTTGGGCATGATTCCGGTTCCCTTCGATAATGCATGTGATGGTCTGTGTGATAGAAAACCGCCCAATCCGGCAAGACCGAACCATGCCAGAATTCGACGCCGATCTGTCACTCGGCTGCTTCAATCACTTCCTTGTCCGACAGCGGATGTTCGATCCGGCTGACCATTTCCTTGGGACAGACCTGCCAGAACCGGTCTCGCCAGCGATCCCAGTCGCGCAGGATCGATTCGGACCAGCGGCTATCGGTGGTCTTTTGATGGCGCTGGATCAGAGACAGCA
>NZ_JBATHY010000265.1:0-9620 GCF_049667325.1 Parasphingorhabdus sp.
CGACAGTCCGCTTTTGGAATGCTATTTGGCGTAAGCTGACATTCAATCGCGCTGCTGGGCATGATAGCAATGCGCCCAATTCCAGTCATAAACATGCAATTTTCAAATTTTTGAAAGCGGACATTCGGGCCAATGCGCATTCTGTCAAAACAGGGAATATTATCAGACGAGTTCTGTCAATGTGGAACTCTAATGCCGCCTAAAAACCGAACCGCCTTTATCCCCTTCCGTACGCGATCGGAATTACCCAATTAAGCCTTGGGTATATACCAGATGGGCGATGTATATGCCCGTTCCTGAGATTTCAATTTTACTGATTTAGGCATTTTGACTCTATATCGCACGGCGTCATAAGCGGGCCATGTCGGCGTCGGGATCTCTAGGACGCGAACATAGTAGAATGCATTGAGTTCGGCATCGAATACTGGGTCGGTCCAGACTGTGGTCAATTCAGGCGCACCTATCGTGTTGGCATAGGTAGCTGTTGCCAAATTTACCGTATCTCCGACCGAGGGTAATTTGCCGTTGACCAACTGGCGGGATTCAGAATCACTCCAGATGACTTCGAATATTTGTTCATGCAGCTTCCCGGATTTGTCGATCCAGCCCTTGACGACCTGCGCCCGATCAAGGTTCCCGCCATTTGGGTCCTTCAGCGCTGAAACAATGAAGCTTGGGGCTTTTCCCTTTTTGGATCTGAGATTTGCTCCCATCGGGACGCCGCGCGCATAACCGGCGGCCACCCAGTTTCGTGCAAGGTCGCTGACCTTAAAATCCCAGCCACCAAAAAATCGCACGGTCATGCGCGGGCCTGTTGTCGCATAAACCTCACGCCTTATCATGGCGTCAAAAATGGCTGCCCGTGTGTTGGCTTTAGCCCAGACACCAGCATAGCCTGACGCCAGATAGTGCCATCCGAAACGACCTTTGTTCGCCCCCATATCTTGCGGCGAGACAGCGCGCCCCGCTCGCGGCTCATTCCCGCTATGTTTACCGAAAAAATTGTCCTCGTCGCTGGTCGCCAGTGCCGTGTGGCTATCGGTTGATCCGATCAAACCAAATTTATACGGATTCACGCCGGTTTGTGCCTCGATTGCAAGCCCCCGTTTCAAGGCCTCCCTGACATATTCTCCAGCAAACATGTCATTGGTCTTGGGTTCCGACATATCGAGATTACCAAGTTCCCAATTGTCGATGCCAAAGCTTGCAAATTCATCATTTGGAGAGAGGAAAGGATGCGCTTCACTGTCCCCTTTTATCTGCGTAATCTCAACCAGCGGTTCACGCTTCGCTCTTCGGCGAGCGTCTTCAGCGGTCATTGGACCGCCGCCCGGCTTGGTCATTTCAAACATCAGACCGTTTGAAATATTGCTGTTGTGCGGAATTGCCAGAAGCTTGCCGCCAGTGATTTTTTCATAACTATCCATATAGTCCCACAACATCGCGGCGGACGTACCTGTCTGCGCCGAATAGGGAAGGACCTTATCCGCCTTTTCCTTGTTATCGCGGAACATCACGACCCGGTGGAGGTTGTTGCCTCCGGGCATCAACGAATATTCAAACCCGATAAATGCGGTGAATTTTCCTGGATTATTATACCGCTCAACCGTTTTTGTATGTGCTCGCCAGATGGATTGGGAATTTTTCTTTTGCTTTGCCGGGTCGGTGAGCGAAGCTGGTAAAGTCTTTTTCGATACCCGGTCGATCAGTTCTACGGTGGCCTTCATCGAGCCTTCCGGTCCTTCGTGCATTAGGTCGTGCCAACGGCGCAGCAAAGGGTCGCGAAGCAGGAATCTGGGCGCGTCATAAATGGTCTTGGTAACACCTAACCCTTCTGCATGATCGGCAATCACCAGAAAATCCAACGGACGATCAAGTTTTGCCGTGATACCGCCCGTAGAGGTCACCTCTTCTCCACTTGCAAAGCGCAGGGCGTCTTCTGATTCCAGCCGTGCTCCCAATCCAAAAGCATCGAGCGAATTTGCAGTATGGAGATGCGTATCGCCCCAAAGAACTTTTTCAGGATATTTGGTTTCAACAACCATTTCGTCACTTGATGATTGTGAAAATCCGGGGACCTGATCGCATCCTGACACAAGCGAAATGGCGAGTCCCAGTCTAGCAAATCTCAAAGCACTTGCCTTACCGCTCTGAAGCCTCATTTGATCCAATCCTTTCTCTGCACAGCGTTTCGGAGGTGGCCTGTCAGGTCATATTCTAGGTTTTGGCAAAAGCAGGTCGGGCAACATTCCAATTAATATTGGATCTAAGGTGAAACATATCGTCACTCTCACAGCCCAAGCGATTACTCTTGAAACACGAATGGCCCAGCATGTTGATTTCCCCGCTACAGCACCGACGCCACAGCAGGCGTTCCCCAAACTTCAAGTTGGTTTACTCGCTCCACTCGACGAGTAGTCGTCAAAGTAGCTATTTCGGCAAGGCCTGTCTCCGATAACAAGTCAGTCAATTCAGTTTTTTCACCAGCCGACTGATTTGAAATGGTATCCTGAACCTTCTGGAGCAACCACAAGCGATAGGGCATGACACTTACCTCTATGGTGACGCCACGCCATTCAAATAAAACCTGCCCGATTGTCCGCTCAGATTGTCGGTCTAGTCCACTTGTCATGGGCTCCAAAGACGGTCGTTCTGCCAACCAGCTGTTTGCAAATCCGACATAGGCCCGGACTTCTGGCAGATAATCCTCCGCTATAAACCGCATCAGGGCCTTTAGCGTATCAGGCACACCATCATCAGAAAATAGATCTGCTTCAGGCCATCCGTATTCGCCAGAGTCTAGGTCAGTGGAGTTCATCCGTTCAACCCAGCGCCACACTCTGTGGGCTCTTCGCTTCATAAGATGTGCCGGTACCGGGTCGCGCCCTAAATGAGCATAAAGAGATGCAATCAAGCCATAATCACCGATAGTCGGTCTTCCCCCGAGTAAATATGGAGAGCCTTCCAAATGGGCATCGAACAGATCAAGAAACTGTTCGTAGGCCGACTCAATTTGCGGGATCGAATCTGACGACACGCCGAAGCTTCTCATGGCCTTGCGCATGCGTTGAGCCGCAAACTGGAATATGGCTTTCTTCTCAGATAAGTCAGCGTTAACCGAAGCGAGACCACCGATGAAATCGTTGGCAATAAATGGCTGATTGGTGTCGTCAAAATTCCAACGATAGTGCATCGCTGGACGTAAAAGTCCTTCTCCACCAAACAGTTCAAAAAGGTGACCGATCAGCTGATGACGCGGTGTGACGGGCACAGTCGGCCAGCGCTCATTATAGTCTAACTCCAGTCTCTCAATAATCGCCGAACTATCCTGCAAAAATTCTCCATTCGGCAATTCAAGCACAGGGATGATCCAACGACCGATCTTGGGTACAATTTCATCGCGGAACCGCGAATCACCGGCAGCACGGTTTTCGAACTGAATGCCCTGCTTGATCAGGTAGCTCCTGACCTTGCCTGTATAGAGTGATCCTGGCGTCCCGTGTAATTTCAACATGGCGGTATGCTCCTGATGGCGAAAATCATGGTTGCAGTTCCGGATCTTGCGCCCGCCGCTGTTTCCAATTGATAAAACCAACGCCAAAGAAGCCGATCAACATAACAAGTAAGCCCAATATCAATCGAAGATCGGCGATTGCAATTGACGCACGAGTGATGAAAACTTCAGCATTGTCCACCGAGCCATATTTATGCACCCATCCCTGCTTCATAGAGGGCTCTAGGCTCATCTCGATCATGTCGCGCAGCGAGCGGTGACGGACGATAACGACCTGATCGACATTCCGGCCATAGTCACCAAGCATCAGGCCTGCGGTCTCGCTGATCAGAACCGGGTGCCCCGCGCGCTTGAGAAGCTGCGGCAGGATGATGCTGGCATATTTATTTTCTTCTTCGCGTGCCTTCTTACCCGGTGTGATCGTTTCCAGATTGATCGCGTAAAATTCCTTGCCATCATCGTTGCGGATCATCTCAGGCAGGTTTTTTCGAAGGCTGTTTTTCGGCTCTGGCGTTGTTGAATCGCCGTACATTGCCTCAACCCGTGCAAGCAGCAATTCACCCTCAGCCTTTGAAATCTGGTCACCATTGCCACCGTACCAGATCCAGAAACAGCCATAAATAATTACAAGTCCTGCGATCAATCCCAGTTTTGATTTTGACATATTATATTTCCCGATTTGCCAAAAATGGCAGAGAAAGGGTGCTTCAAAAGAAGTTCAACGGATCCCTTTTGAAGCAAATGTCCCCCCAGACATCACCCTTTCCCCATCCTCAGTTCCAGAACTGCAAATTAAAATTTGCCACGAAGCGTTAGCCCGTACATTCTGGGTTCCTGGGGAAATGTGGAACGAGATCCGGTTCGTAAAACAGTATTGAAGGTCACGGCTCGCGTTCTCTCGTTGGTCAAGTTGGTGACCCAAGCTTCCAATCCCCACCTGTCTTCCTGATCTCCGATACCAGCCCTAAGGTTGACTTTGATGTTACCGTCCTGATCGGCGAAAGGCAGCGGACTGCGCGCTGGCAATGCGGCCGGATCAATGGCCTGCGCCGATGTCCTTCGATCACTTTCCAGTCGCATCTGGCCATTGAAGAAATATTTCAGGTTCGCACCAATATCATTGGTATAGGTGGCCCCGGCTATTCCCACAATTTTCGGGGCATTGGTCAGTGGATTACCGCATAGCGCCACCACGCTGGGTGTTACCAAGGCGCCGGCACAATCATTTGGATAATTGGTATCGACATAGGTCAGTCCCAAATTCACAGTGAAATGATCATCCGGGCGAATAGTTGATTCAATTTCAACGCCTTGCGATTCCACTTTCGGGACATTGAATGTCCGGAATTGTGCTCCGGTAAATTCAAGCAACTGGTAGTTGGCGAATTCCTGATAGAAAGCGGCAACATTCAATGTCACGGCGTTATCGAGAAATTTTGCCTTCATCCCCACTTCGTATGAATCAACTTCTTCGGACGCAAAGCGCGGATCGGCACCACCGGCTGCCGCAGTAGAATCAAGGTTAAAACCTCCCGACTTATAGCCATGGGTAAAGCTGGCATAAACATTGATCGGAGCGGCAAATTCATAGGATAATTTGCCGGTATAGATCAGCTCGTTGTCCTTGAACGTTCCTGCAAACGACCGTGGCAATGGAAATACTGCAGACTGCGGCAAATCGGCTGGTGCGGTAAAGGCAAAACAACCTGTGCCGAATACGTTGTTGACCAATGCAGCTGGAACGCGGCCAGCACCGATTGCACCCAAAATTGCGGGACAAAGCCGATTATTGACCTCGGGTTGGGAGAATGAGCCATTTTTCGATTCATCCGAATAACGCAGACCAATGGTGACTTTGAGTCCATCAGCGACTTCGAGTGTGTTGTGGGTGAATATTGACCAGCTTTTGCTTTTCTGGGTGTACAGGTTCGTTGCAGTGGTTCCAGCTGGATCGACGCCGCCAGACAGAATTGTCAAAGGATTGGCGCCGAATGCCCCGCCTGTGGGAGCAAAGAAAAGCGCGCCGATAAGCTCGCCATAATCTTGCCCGAGCGAGAAGCTGACGGACTGACTGATATCCTCATCGGAATAAAAGCCACCGACGAGCCATTCCAGTTTTCCGTCGAACAAATCCCCCTGAACCCTGAGTTCATGTGTCATTGTATCGATATTGGTGACCTGGCGGTCATTGTTGAAAACGTCCAGACCGGAGAAATCGGAATCGTAAGATTCCAGGGCGTCAAATTCCCGATAGGAGCCGATGTAAATAAGGTCCGCAGCATCCCCAAGCGGGACCTCAACTTCCGCGGTTACGCCCCATTGATCGATATCGCCACGCGGGAGGATATTTGATGTAGCGATCAGATTGTCAGTTGCAATTTCGGCGGTTGTAACATCAAAAGGATTTACTGCTCTGACCGGAGCGGCCATGCCGCCCCGCGCGCCGAGGCCGACGGCTGCGAATAATCCATTTGTTTCAATCGGAGACGCCAAGACTTCTATTGCCGAACAACAATTGGCAGTGCTTTTCGAATAATCCGTGATCAACCGCCCTTTGACACCACCGCTGCTTTCAAAACCCAACTGGCCACGCACAAGATATTGATCGATCTCATTGGACTTGCCGAGTTCCATTCCGTCCCGGTTTACCACCGTCAGATAACCATCACGTTTTCGATAAGCCCCGGTCGCCCGAAACGCTAGCGTGTCCTTAACGAGTGGAACATTGACTGCACCCTGGATGCTCATCATGTCATAACTGCCATAACTTGCGTTCACAAAGCCGCCAAATTTGTCAAGATCGGGACGCTTATTGGTAATCGTGAGAGCGCCCGCCGATGTATTGCGGCCAAACAATGTTCCCTGCGGTCCGCGCAATACTTCCACCCGTTCGACATCGACAAATTCGGAAAGCGCGATTCCTGGCCGCGACTGATACGCACCGTCAATGAAGATACCTACCGCGGATTCAAATCCCGCATTATTGCCGCCGGTACCAAGCCCGCGAATGATCAAAGTGCTGGTGCTCGAGGCATTTTGCGCATTCTGGCTGTTAAAGCTTGGAGATACTTGCGTAATCTGAGCCACGTTGATGACGCCTTGCCTCTCAAGTTGAACCGGGCTCACAGCGGTAACGGCAATGGGAATGTCTTGCACATCTGCGGCACGTCGGGTGGCGGTGACAATGATGACATTGTTATCCACAGTCTCCGTCGCCTCATCCTGCGCAATAGCTGGTGTAGACAGGACAGTTGAACACATAGCCGCTGCGATTATTCTATTCGTATATGACATCCCTATTCTCCCATTTAGTCTTATTTTATGACGGATTGTTTCGTAATATTTCTGACCTTCCGCTTACTGAACATGGATATTTGTCTGTGAAATATACTCTTTCAGCCTCACCAGAGCGTCCGGTCTCATGGCATGTTCAAACAGGGAAAAATGCTGCTCGATTGTGTTCGCAATCGGGTCACCGCCCTGTTTGTCGGTGCCGCTTTCGCGCTGGAATTCCAGATCGTAGCGCAGGATGATCGTGACGTTTGTCGAAAGCGTAACGAGCCGTTCTTCCGGCCAATCCAACAAATCCGCATCGATCATCGCTTGGTAAAACGCACGGCCCTGCTCAATGCCGTCAGCGTAAATTTTGGGCAAACGCAGTTGGAGTTCGTCGGCATGCTCGCCAAAATCTGCCTGATCGCGATAGATGAAACCGTAATTCCGAAACTCTTCAACCAAGGTCGCCAGCATCTTCGCATATTGTTGCAGGACATCATCACTGCCGGTGGGCAGAATTGCCAACCGGCGATCAACAACCTCCAGAAACTCGGTCGTAATCTCGTCGAGCAAATCTCTTTTATTGTTGAAATAATACCAGACATTACCCTCGGATATCTCGATCTCCCTGGCGATCGCCAACGTCGAGACATTGCCATAGCGCCGTTCGTTAAACATTTTTTTGGCGGTCTTGACTATTTTGGTTCGGGTCTTTGAGGCCATGGATTTACCTTCTTGGGCATCTTGTTTTTGATCGATTAGAATTGCGAAGCCGGCATATAGATTTTGATGCCATCCAAATCGTTTGAAATTTCGATTTGGCAGGCCAGCCGGGAATTGGCTTGCTGGTCATCGTTTAAGTTGAGCATGTCCTGTTCCATTTCACCCTGCCTGTGGAGCAGGCATGGCCATTCCTTGGGGATGAAAACATGACAAGTGGCGCAGGCGCATTGGCCGCCGCAATCGGCATCAATTCCGGGTACGCTGTTGTTGATTGCCGCTTCCATCAGCGAGATTCCATTCTCCGCTTCGACGGGATGTTGCGTGCCATCATGTTCAACGAACACAATTTTCGTCATTGAGCTGCGCCCGAACCGGCATGAATAACTACGGGGACATTCTCAAATCCCATGACGAAGTTCGATGCAACCCTTTTGGGTTCCCCAACCATTTCGATATTGTTGAAACGTTTCATGATTTCTTCCCACAATATACGAATTTGCATTTCGGCGAGCCGGTTGCCCATGCAGCGGTGGATTCCAAAACCAAAAGAAACATGCTGACGCGCTCGAGAGCGGTCGATGATGAACTGGTCAGGGTTCTCGATAACCTCGTCATCGCGGTTGCCCGAAACGTACCACATGACCACCTTGTCACCCTTTCTGATCAACTTGCCGCCAAGTTGGATATCTTCCAGTGCGTTGCGCCGCATATGGCCAAGCGGGGACTGGAACCGGATTATCTCCGACACCATGTTGGGAATAAGAGAATGATCTGTGCGCAGCTTGTCATATTCCTCCGGGAACTGATTGAGCGCGACGACACCGCCTGAAATGGAATTGCGGGTGGTATCGTTGCCGGCCACGATCAGAAGCACGATCGTCCCCAGAAATTCCATCGGATCGTTGATCAAGTCCTTTGTATCGGGATTGTGTGCAAGCAGCGAAATGAAATCGAGCTGGGGTGGTTCACCGGCCCGTTTGTGCCAGAGCTTGACGAAATAGGTCATGCATTCGCCCAGCAGCTCCTTGCGTTTTTCTTCATCGATTCCGGTAATGCCCGCCTGTGCGGTGGTGGTAACGGCATCCGACCACATCGGAAGCAAATGGCGGTCTTCGAACGGAAAATCAAACAGGGTTGCGAGCATCTGGGTGGTTAGTTCCTTCGACACCAGCTCGACCCAATTGAACGGCTCGCCAATTGGCAGACTGTCCAATATCGCACAAACGCGCGTGCGGATCAGCGCTTCGAGATTTGCCAGCTGTTTCGGCGCGACGGCGGGCTGAGCCGCGTTTCGATGCACATCATGCTTGGGTTGGTCCATTTGGATGAAGCTGCCTGTGGCTAAATCCGGAGGATTATCGCCAAGCGCTATGTCCCGGTTTGAGGAAAATATTTTGTGGTTAGTGTCGACCGCTACAATATCTTTGTATTTGGTGATCGACCAATAGGGACCGAACGGGCTTTCTGCACAATAGTGAACCGGGTCTTCGGTCCGCAACCTTTTGAAATATTCACCATGCTTGTTTGCAGCGAAAATATTGCCGTTGCTCATGTCAATCTTATCCAGGGGAAGTGTCCAGGGGTCTGCGACATCCGGAACGCCTGTCTCTTGGGCAGAGCTTGCCATATGATAATCCTCCCACGAATTAGGGTAAATACCCAATTTAGGGTAATAACCCAAATTATGGGCTTGTCAAATTTCCTTTCTGAGAAAGGACTAAGTCATTGATTAATAATATCCCTGATGGAAACCGGAAGGAATTCGCCAGGCTTGGTGGTTGAAACTGATTCGAACTCAAGTTCAAAATATCAGGCAAAAATCAATCAGATTTGCTTGAAACTTGAACCATCGCTCCGCGAAGACACCACTGATTTTCCAAGCAAGATGATCTAGCCTGGATGAAGGGCGATAACTCGACCCTGCCTCCCTAAATCGGGCAGTCCGCTTACGACCCATTTCGAGCCATCATGTTCTGTCCGATTTAGTGGCGGCTTTCAGGTAACAGAAGTTTCGCGCCAAACGACCGCTAATGGGGCGGTTGCCGTTACAAATTAGGATTGCAAATATTTGTTGTCAATTATTGACAACAATGTAAGCACTGTTAGC
>NZ_JBATHY010000266.1:0-1730 GCF_049667325.1 Parasphingorhabdus sp.
TGCTCGGTGCGGTTGGTGTCGGCATTGCCGGCCGTGCCTATGTCGAGCGAAACGGGCTGGTACTCGACGATCCGGAAACGATCTTCATAATGCTGGCCAACACATTGTTCCATCCGCTGATCACCGGCTTTCTATTGGCCGCTTTGCTCGCCGCGATCATGAGCACGATCAGTTCGCAACTGCTGGTATCTTCCAGCTCGTTGACCGAGGATTTCTACCGCCTGTTCCTGCGCAAAAATGCCAGCGAGCGGGAAACCGTCAATGTCGGGCGGCTGGCCGTGGCGCTGGTCGCGCTGGTCGCTATCTATATCGCGCGCGATCCGGACAGCAAGGTTCTTGGGCTGGTGAGCAACGCCTGGGCCGGCTTTGGCGCGGCGTTCGGGCCTTTGATCCTGCTGTCGCTGACCTGGAAGCGGATGACCGGCGCTGGCGCTGTGTCGGGGCTGGCGGGTGGCGCGCTGGTGGTGATTTTGTGGATCGCTATGGGCTGGAACAAGGAATTTATGGGCGGACCAGGGGTTTACGAGATCATTCCCGGGTTTGTTGCAGCGCTGGTGGCTATTGTCGGGGTTAGTTTGGCGGGGAAGCAGACCGCGACTGCTTAGCAATTGTCACACCGGACTTGATCCGGTATCCAGAACCACGAAGCACAGCCCGCGACGCTCTGGATGCTGAATTAAGTTCAGCATCACCAATAGAGGAGCCGGAGCGAAGTCAATCCTCCACACTATCCTCGATCCTGTGCATATCCGCATCGCTGAGGCCAAAATGATGCCCCACCTCGTGGATCACGACGTGGCGGATCAGATTTTCGAGCGCGACTCCGGTCTGCGCCATTTCGGCAAGCAATGGGCGGCGATAAAGGAAAATCCGGTCCCCCTCCCCGCTCGGCGGTGCCCATTGCGATTTCTCACCTACTGGTATGCCCTGATAGAGGCCGGATAATTGATACGGGCTGGTCATGCCGAAATGATCGAGAATGTCCTGCGGCGGCCAGTCTTCAACGCGCAGCACGATGTCGGAGAGATGTTCGGCGAACGGCGGCGGGATGGTTTCATACACGCGCCGGGCGATGGTTTCGAAGTCGGTGATGGTCGGTGGATTGTTCATCCTAATCACATAGGTATTGCGTTGCTCGGGAAAAAGATAGTTTCGGCCAAATCCGCCATGCTGAATCGAGTTCAGCATGACGAAGTTTTCTAAAATAACCCTCTTTCTCCCTCACAGAAGAAGGTGCGCACGCTACCTAGTCAATTTCTTATAAGCCACCCGGGTCGGCCGGTCCGCCGCATCACCCAGTCTCCGGCGCTTGTCTTCTTCATAGCTTTCAAAATTGCCTTCAAACCATTCGACATGGCTGTCGCCTTCAAACGCAAGGATATGCGTCGCCAACCGATCGAGGAAGAAGCGGTCATGCGAGATGACCACCGCGCAGCCGGCGAAATTTTCCAGCGCGTCTTCGAGCGCGCGCAGGGTTTCGACGTCGAGGTCGTTGGTCGGTTCATCGAGCAGCAGCACATTGCCGCCCTCTTTCAGCATCTTGGCGAGATGGACGCGGTTGCGTTCGCCGCCGGATAGCTGGCCGACCTTCTTCTGCTGGTCTACGCCCTTGAAGTTGAACGCGCCGACATAGGCGCGGGTCTGGACTTCATTCTTGCCGAAGGTGAAAAAATCGTGGCCGCCGGAAATTTCTTCCCAGATATTTTTCGACGCATCGAGCGTATCGCGGC
>NZ_JBATHY010000267.1:0-8976 GCF_049667325.1 Parasphingorhabdus sp.
GGCGAAAGCGCATTTTGCCGAAATCGGGGCCGCGGACGCATCTTCGTTCGAAGGCGAGGGATCACGCCACGCCCATATGCACCGCACCGAAACCGTCGATTACGGGATCGTTCTCGAAGGCGAACTGGTGCTGATCATGGACGAGGGCGAAACCACTGTCGGCCCCGGCGATATCATCGTGCAGCGCGGTACCAATCACGGCTGGTCCAATCGTACCAATGAAAATTGCCGGATCGCTTTTATTCTGATCGATGGCGTATTTGATGAAAGTTTAAAACAATGAGACTTGCAACATTAAAAGACGGCACTCCTGGCGGCGCGCTCGCTGTTGTTTCAGACGATGGCACGCGCGTGCTGAAAATTGGAGATAGTTTGCCAATTTTGCTAAAGCTGATGGAAGATTGGGATGCCGGTCAAACGACCCTTGCAGAGGCGCAGAACAAACTCGCATCTGGTCAAGGAGAGCTATGCAAATCCGATGCCTTTGCGGCGCCCATGCCGCGCAGCTGGCAATGGCTGGACGGTTCCGCCTTTTCCACCCACGGCGATCTGATGCAGGTCGCTTTTGGCCTGGATCCGATCGATACCGACAGACCGCTCATGTATCAGGGGATTTCGGACAAGTTCTTCGGCCCGACCGAAGATGTGCCGTTGCCAACGACAGAGCATGGCATCGATTTTGAGGGCGAGTTCGGAGTTATCGTCGATCATGTGCCGATGGGAACCTCAGCCGCAGATGCGATGAACCACATCAAGCTGATAGTTCAGATTAACGACTGGTCGCTGCGCGCTATTGCGCCCATCGAAATGAAAACGGGGTTTGGCTGGGTCCAGGCAAAACCCGCCTGTTCGATGGCGCCTTTTGCCGTCACTCCTGACGAATTGGGTAAAGGTTGGAAAGACGGACGGGTTTGTCTCGATTTGGAAATTGACTTGAACGGCGAAAAATTTGGAGCGGCCAATGGCGCAGCCATGGATTTTGGTTTCCACGAACTGGTTGCTCATGCCGCATTGACGCGCGATCTGGTCGCGGGAACGATCATTGGGTCGGGTACCGTTTCCAATCCAAACTATGCAGAAGTCGGATCAAGCTGTATTTCAGAGGTTCGCGCGATCGAGATGATCCGCGACAAGGGGCCCGCGACCACGCCGTTCATGTCTTTTGGCGACCGTATCCGCATGGAAGGTCGCGGCATTGACGGCTCGTCGCCGTTTGGCGTGATCGACCAGAAAGTGGTCCAAGCCTGAGCGCGTTTCAAACAGGCAACCCGACATAATTTTCGGCGATGGACTTCTGCGCAGCTTCGCTGGATGCAATATAATCTAGTTCAGCCACCTGCATCTTGCGTTCGAACGGGCCGTCGTCAGGAAAGCGGTGCATCAGCTTGGTCAAGGACCAGCTGAATCGCTCTGCTTTCCAGACGCGGGAAAGCGCTTTCTTCGCATAGGCTCTGACGGCATCCTGATCGTTATGCTTGAAATAGCCCGTGAAGGCCTCGGAAAGATAGTGAACATCGGAGGCCGCAAGATTGAGTCCTTTCGCTCCGGTGGGAGGAACGATATGAGCCGCGTCACCCGCCAGGAATAAAGATCCGTGCTGCATCGGTTCAAACACGTAAGAGCGCAAAGGCGCAATGCTCTTTTCCAATGCCGGTCCGCGCGTCATATGTGCAGCGGCATCTGGCCCGAGGCGCACGGCGAGTTCGTCCCAGAGCCGTGCATCCGGCCAATCCTCGACCTTTTCCGTCATCGCCACGTCGATATAGTAGCGGCTGCGGGTTCGTGACCGCATCGAGGCAAGAGCAAATCCATTCTCGTGATTGGCGTAAATCAGCTCGTCGTGACAGGGCGGCACATCGGCCAAAATGCCCAGCCATCCGAAGGGATAGACCCGTTCGAACTCACGTGCGGCGCTGGCTGGAATCGCTTGGCGTGAAGGGCCGTAATAACCGTCACATCCCGCAATGAAGCGGGCATCAATCCGATGCTGCGTGCCGTCTTTGCCATAAGTCAGATAGGGCATGTCGCTTTCGATATCATGCAACGCGACATCCGAGGATTCATAAATGATTTCCAGTCCGCGACCCTCGGCTGCTTCCATCAGGTCGCGGGTCACTTCGGTCTGGCCGTAAACCGTCACATGTTTTCCAGAGAGTTCGAACGTGTTGATCCGGATCAATCGTTGGCCGTCTGCGAGGCAGAAACCTTCCTCGAGCAGGCCTTCCTTGTCCAAGCGCTCATCGAGTCCGAGACGATGGAGCAAGTCGGTTGTGGTCTGCTCCAATACGCCCGCGCGGATGCGGCCGAGAATATAGTCGGGTGACTGACGTTCGACGATGACGCAATCAATCCCTTCGGCGCGCAACAAATGGCCGAGCAGCAGGCCCGCGGGCCCGGCGCCAATGATCGCGACCTGTGTTTTCACCCCAATTGACCCTCGAGATCGTGCAGAACCTTGTAGCAGGGCAACACTTGCGCGACGCTGCTGTTCGGTTCGCGGCCTTCGCGGATCGCAGCGATAAATTCGCGGTCCTGAAGCTCGATACCGTTCATCGATACATCGACCTTGCTTACGTCAATCACTTCTTCCTTGCCGTTCACCAGATCATCGTATCGCGCGATATAAGTGGCGTTATCACCGATATAGCGAAAAAATGTCCCCAGCGGCCCATCGTTGTTGAACGAAAGCGAGAGCGTGCAGATCGCGCCACTTTCGGCCTTCATCTGGATCGACATATCCATTGCAATTCCCAGTTCCGGATGGATCGGCCCTTGAATCGCGTTTGCCTGAATGATGGGTCCAGCCTGATAGGCAAACAAATCGACGGTATGCGCCGCATGGTGCCAAAGCAGATGGTCGGTCCAGCTGCGCGCTTGCCCCTTGGCGTTGATATTCTTTCGCCGGAAGAAATAGGTCTGCACGTCCATTTGCTGGATATTATATTCGCCGGCCTTGATCCGGTTGTGCACATATTGATGGCTGGGATTGAAGCGGCGGGTGTGGCCAACCATGCAGACAAGCCCGGTTTCTTTCTGTTTGGCCATAACCGCTTCGCAATCGGCCCAGCTGTCGGCGAGCGGGATTTCCACCTCGACATGCTTGCCTGCATCCATGGCTTTCATCGCCTGGTCGGCATGCATTTGTGTCGGCGTAGCCAATATAACAGCATCGACATCTTCGCGCGCGAGCATTGTGTCATAATCAGTCGTAGCGAAACCAACGCCATATTTATCGGCCATCGCCTGGGTTGGTTCGAGTGTTCGGCCAACGAGCGCAGTCACTTCAATGCCATCGATATTTTTCAGGCCATCGAGATGTTTTTCTCCAAAGGCGCCGCCGCCTGCTAGTGCGATTTTCATGAAAGATACTCCTTGGATCTAGTTGTCTGGTTCGAGCACAATGTGCCCGATAGCGGTGTTGCTGCACGGAATATGGTAGTGGCGATGCAGGCATTTTGTTTTTTTGCCGAGCGCGCCGCGCATGATCAGCCACATGATCATTTCAATGCCCTCGCTGCCCGTTTCGCGCAGATATTCGATATGCGGAATATGCCGCGCGGCATCGGTATCGCCGGTCAGCATGTCGAGGAATTTGTTATCCCACGCGCGGTTTAGCAATCCGGCACGCGGCCCTTGCAGCTGGTGACTCATACCGCCTGTGCCCCAAATCTGTACGTTCAGATCTTCGGGAAAACTTGCAACGGCTCGGGCAATTGCTTCGCCCAATGCCCAGCAACGATTGCCCGATGGCACCGGATAGGTGACAACATTGACCGCCAGCGGCACGACCTTGACCGGCCATTTTTCAGGCTGACCAAACATCATGCTCAACGGCACGGTCAGTCCATGATCGACATCCATTTCGTTGATTATAGTCATGTCAAAATCGTCGAGGATCAGGCTCTGCGCTATATGCCAGCCGAGGTCGGCATGTCCTTCTACATGGGGCACTTCACGCGGGCCCCAGCCTTCATCGGCAGGTTTGTAACTCTCGCCACAACCGATTGCAAAAGTGGGAATGATATTGGCGTCAAATGCCGACGCATGGTCATTGTAAACCAATATGACAACATCGGGTTTTTCGGTTTCTTCCCATTTTCGGGTCCATTCATAGCCTTCAAAAATGGGTCCGAAATAATCATCCTGCGTTTTGCCCTGATCGACGGCAACGCCAAGCAGGGGAACATGGCTGGAGCCGACGCCAGCGGTAATACGCGCCATTTCAATAGCCTCCCTTGATCGAGCGATTGCCCTCGGGCGAACGTCCGCCATTGAGCATCATGTCGCGATATTCGGGGAAGGTCATATCCGTCATCGTCGAGACCGCTTCGGCAAAGCTGATACCGTCGGTCGAGAATATCTTGCTGAGAAAATAGATGTTGCCGCCGAGTTCAAGCATGCGGTTATAGTCGCGATGCAGCACCGCCTGCCGCTGTTCCTCGGTGATTGGCCATTCGGCGAGATAGGCCTTTTCATCGGCCTTCCAGCGCTCGCGGTTCTCCGCGTTCATCAGGCTCATTGCGAACTGGTTGAGATGATAGCCCTGCCGCGCACGTGATGCCGTAAAGACCCGCGTGCCTGGAAGGTCCTCGAGCTCGGCGAGATATTCGTGGATATCCTGTTCGATCATATACTGCCTTCTGCCTTCCTGATGCGGTCGATCATCTGGCGCGAACGCACGCCGCCCTGATCGATATTGTAAGCCTGCAATTTTAGCTGCGGATTGGCTTTTATCGAGCGCTGTTGCGCCTCCAGTATTTCAACATCCTCAGCGAAAACGCCGCTCTGCTGCTGGCGGAAGCGGGCACCAAAGCCGGGATCGTCGGTCCGGAAATCGCGCGCCATGCCCCAGAAATAGTGGCTGTGCGTTTCGTCCTGGGGGGTCATGACATCCACCACGAAACCACGAACACCCTGATCATGTTTTGCAAGGCTGGCACCGGCTTCAACCGGTGCGACACCAACATCGATGATGACCGCGGACGGCGCGATAAATTCGCAAATCTGCCAGCGGTCGACCCGGCCTTCCTTGCCGAGCGCACCTTTCCAGAATGGTGGTGGATCGATGTCGGGTATCCAGCGTTCGACAAACACCCGGTCATCGGTCGTGCGGGTGTCCAGCGGGGCATCCATCAGCTCCTGTTGGCCGATGGAGCCTTGATGGACATAGGTCTCGTGGGTCAGGTCCATCAGATTGTCGATCAACAGACGATAATCGCAGCCGATGGAATAATATCCCCCTTCGAACGCCCAGCCTTTTGCGGAGCAGGGCCACAAATCGGGGATAAGTTCAGGATCGGCTGGCGTATCGCCCATCCATATCCACACAAACCGGTGACGTTCATGGACAACGAATGTTTCCGTGCAAATCCGCTTGTTCACCGGATCCGATTTTAGCGGCATTTCTTCGGCGACACCATCGGGACCAATTTTCAGGCCATGATATTTGCAGCGGAGAGAATCGCCCTCCTTGATTCCCATAGACAAGGGCAACATGCGATGAGGGCAGGCATCGCGCATAGCAACAACTCCGCCATCGAGCTTGCGCCATAGAACAACAGGCACGCCCAACATCGTTCGAGCTAGCGGCTGGGGACCAATCTCATAGTCCCAACCAGCCACATACCAGGCGTTTTTGATCCAGGTACTCATTGCGTTCCCTCCGTCAATTCCGAACCCAATTGTGAAAACAATGGGCGTGTTTTGTTGGGAATTTCTTTGTTGCTTGGCTGGGTTTCGTCAGGATCATCGACTGCGCACACAATAACCTCGTACCCAAACAACAGGCCAGAATACCGACTGCATTTTTCCCTGCCGATACTCACAGCCCGCGCTCCTTCAGCTGTGCATCCAGTCTTGGGAAGACGCGGCGTGCATTCCCTTCAAAAATGGCATGGCGTTCAGCGTCGGTCAGGTCGAGCGCATCGATATAACGTTTGGTGTCGTCGAAATAATGACCGGTTTGCGGATCGATGCCGCGCACCGCGCCGACCATTTCGCTACCGAACAGGATATTCTTGTTGTCTATGACATCGGCGAGCAGGTTGATGCCCGGCTGGTGATAAACGCAGGTGTCGAAGAAGACATTGTTCATCACATGGGTCGACAGGTCTGGTTGCTTCAGCATATCGGCCAGCCCGCGATATCGGCCCCAATGATAGGGAACGGCACCCCCGCCATGCGGGATGATCAAACGCAATGTCGGAAAATCTTTGAATAGGTCTCCTTGAATGAGCTGCATGAAGGCAATCGTGTCGGCCGCGATATAATAGGCCCCGGTTGCGTGCATTGCCGGATTACAGCTGCCCGACACATGGATCATCGCGGGCATATCCAGTTCGACCATCTTTTCATAAAACGGATACCAGAATGTGTCGGTCAAAGGCGGGTGTTCAAACTTGCCGCCACCCGGATCAGGGTTCAGGTTGCATCCGATGAAGCCCATGTCTGCGCAGCGCTGCAACTCGGCAATGGAGGAACTCATGTCTGCTTCCGGTGACTGCGGTAGCATGCACACCGGCGCAAATGTATCGGGGTAAAGCCCAGCCACGCGCGCGATCAGGTTATTGCAAACCTGCGCCCATTTTACGGCAACACTCTGGTCACCTACATGCGGGGCCATGGCCGAGGCTCGTGGACTGAAAATCGTCATGTCCGCGCCGCGTTCTTTGAGCAGCCGAAGCTGGTTGGCTTTGATCGTTTCGCGGATTTCATCGTCGGAAATTTCGGGGTAGGGCGGTGCTTCCTCGCCCGCGGCAAATGCCGCCTTTTGCAACTCGCGCCATTCGTCATGCGCTTTTGGGAGAACGGTATAATGGCCGTGGCAATCGATGATCATGACATTTTCTCCACAATTGCAGCCAACTTGGCATTCAGGCCTTTTGGTACTGGAGAGACTTCCAACTCTCCCATCGCCTGTTGCCAGCCCACCGTTCCTTCGGTCAGAATCGGCGTAACTCCAAGTGAGAGCAACGTTTGCGATGATTCATGCATTTCCGCCGAACGCCGCAGTCCGTGAACCAGCATCCGGTCGAGACGATAGTCCGCCTGGTCCGACCAATCATTGCCAAAGCTCGTCAGGACTTCGTCGGTAACCCCGGCCTTTTCGCAAGCAATCAGGCATTCTGCGGTCAATGCCTCGACGCCTTTATACATGACGGAGCGCAACATCTTGATGGTTGAGGCACGGCCGATATCGTCGCCAACAATGCGTACATTGGTGAAACCCAGAGCAGCCAGCGCCGCTTTGCCATCTTCCGAATAAGGGCCGGAAACAAGCAAAGGAACCGCCAGCCGCGCTGGATCAACCGGTGACATGATGGCGACGTCGACATAACGCCCGCCTGCGCCCTCAATCACTTCAAATGCGTCGCGCTTGGTCTGAGGCGCGACAGAATTCATGTCGAAATATAGAGATTTAGGGGTCAGATGTGGTGCGGCATTTTGCGCCGCGATCAGCGCCTGATCCGCTGTGACGACACTGATGGTTTGCGGACTGTCTTTCAGAGCAGCGTCGATCGTAGTGCAGGCCGTTACGCCATCTTTTGTCAAAAGCGCTTCAAGCGGCTCCACATCATATACCTGCGCCTGCGACTGCCAGCCTGCGGCGCACGCAAAGGTCCGGCCAGCTTCACCATATCCAATCAAAGTCACCGAGCTTGTCATGACCGCAAGTCTAGGCATTTCCAAAGGACAAGCTAATTGGAAGGCCGGTATGGCTATAAGTTTTTGATAACTTAAGTTGCTTTTGATATGGCCTTCAAGATGGTCAGAAACTTTTCCTGCATCGCCGTTGGTCGCCATTCCGTGCGCGTTGTAACACCGATTTTACGGGTATATCCTTCCGGAATATTGGTGATTTTGACGAGCCAGCCGGCTTCCAGTTCGACAGCGACCTGATCGGGCGACAACAGGGTGAGGAAATCGCTCTCGATCAGGATCTGACGGATGGTAATCACCGACCCGCAGTCTATCGGAACTTGAGGCAGCGGAATCGATAATTTGTCGAACATGCTTGCCCATCCATCGCGCAATGGCGTTCCGGTGGCTGGAATGATCCAGGAATATTTTGCAAGATTTTCGAGCGAGGGTTGGTCGGACAGCGCCGGATGGCCTTTGCGGCCAATGACCGCGGGATGATCATCGAACAATGGTTGTTGGGCAACGTCCGGTCCGGGCGACGGCGCCCGCATCGCACCGATCATCAAGTCGATGTCACCGTCACGTAGCGGTTCGATCAACTCGTGAAAGGCACCTTCGATAATATTGATCGCGACATCGGGATTATCCCGATGAAAAGCAGCGACCGCTGCTGGTAATATGCGCGCGCGCGACAGAGGCATGGCTCCGATAGTGATCCGGCCTGTCTCGCGACCCTGCAAGGCGGCAAGTTCGCTCAAACCGGCTTCAAGTTCGGCGCGGGCGAGGCGAAACCGCCGCGCAGTGCGCCTGCCTTGCTCAGTCAGCGCGACACCTTTCCCGCGCCGCTCGACCAGATTTCGTTTGAGTGCGACAGACAGATCGCCGACGGCCCGATGCAAGGATGGCTGGGCAAGCCCGGTGGCATTTGATGCTGCGGCATAGCTTCCCGCATCCGCCAACGCGATTAACGCGCGCAGCTGCGTCATGGTGACGCGCGGGGAAACAATATGGATCAGTGCGGTTTCTATTCTGGGAAAAAATAAGCGTCCCGCTTCGGTTGCAACCATGCCATCGGTTCGCCGCTCAAATAGCGGCTGATCCAGCATGGATTCCAGTTTTGCCAATCCTTGCGTGAGGGCAGGCTGACTAATATGGATGGCTTGCGCTGCAGCGGAAATACTACCCAAATGCCCAATAGATGAAGCGGCACGCAGATGTCTAAGGTTGAAATCGGAAATCTTCATTCACAATACGATTAGCATATTCTTATGGGTGCTGCATAGTTCCGACTTGCTTGTCTGGTCGCAATCTTTGTAACCTCTGAACAAACAAAAG
>NZ_JBATHY010000268.1:0-8275 GCF_049667325.1 Parasphingorhabdus sp.
CGCAGTTCCGAGAATTTTCCGTTGAGCAGCGCCTTGAGCTCGAAATCCTGCGCCTTCATATTGGCAGAAAGCGCAGAAGGATCAATCAATCTGGTCTCGAGCCGCATTGCATCGAGACTGTTGCGACCGAGATCAATCCCGCCCCTTGCGGTGAAGGAAAGCGCCGCGGAACGCGCATCGAAATCCAGTGCCACCAGACGATCATCGAGACTTGCTGTACCCTTGATGGTTAAATTTGGCGCCGCCAGTTTCTGCGCAATCCCGGCCGGCAGCATCGAGGCGTTCAATTTACCATCGTAGGCAAACAGCCCTTCCTTTGCCTCGATCGTGACGTTCGCGAACGGCTTGCCGTTGCTCAGCGCATTCAGTTCGCCATTCCATTTGCGCCAGCTGCCTTCACCTTTCAGGGTCGCTGCCAGATCCTGCTCCAACCCCAGAGCTGCGGCGAGCACGCCGCCGGAAGGCGCGATGATTTCGGCATCGATATCGAGCTTTTCGCGGTCCGGTTCCGCATTCAGGGCGAGCAATATTTTATCGCCGCTGCGCGTGGTTGCGGCATCCAGCAGCACCATCGCGCGACCGGCCCGGATATCGGCAGAGCCGGACAAGTCAGCAAATTGCTCCGAACCGGTAATAGCCGCTCCGAGGGCGAGGTTATCCGCCCGAAACGCGCCAATATATACGTCAAAGTCGGGCAGTAACGGTTTGTCTTCACCGCTATCTATCAGTTCCGGTAAACGGTCGAGCCGCGCTTTTGTAATGACCGCTTCGGAGATATTAAGTTCGTTGAATATCCACGCCAGCGGATTCCACTCGACCGCCACAGTACCGGCCTTGAAAAAAGGGCCCTTGGGATCCTCAAGCTGCAGTCCCTGCACTTTTGCGCCACCATAAATCGATCCCTCGATAGCGGCGATGCGGATGCGCAAGCCGTTCTCCGGTTCCTGCGCCTCGATCTGACTGATGATATAGCGATGACCGGAATCGCTATCCAGCCATATGCCAGTCCCTACCAGCCCGAGAATAAGGACCACAGCCAGCGCCACAAGGCTGCGCATCGGCCAGCGCCAGGTCATCGGCTTGAAACGCGACTTTTCCTTGCTTTCGGCCATCTAGAACGCCTGCCCGAGCGAGACATAGACTGCAATGCGCGAGTCACCGGGCTGGGGATTGATCGGTGTGCCGACGTCGATCCGGATTGGTCCGAAGTCGCTATAATAGCGGACGCCGAGCCCGGCACCGTAGCGCAGATTGGAAAATCCCGGGGTGCTGCTGGTGTAGACATTACCCGCGTCAAGAAACGGCACGACACCAAGATTGCCGCCAAAAAATCCGGTCCGGATCCGCGCTTCCAGCGAGAATTCGACCAGCGAACGACCGCCTACCGGATCATTATTGGCATCGCGCGGTCCGATGCTTTGATAGCCATAGCCGCGCACCGAACCGCCGCCGCCAGAGTAAAGGCGGCGTGAAGGGGCGATGCGGTTATTCCCGGCGCCGGCAATCGTTCCGAAACGTGCGCGTCCGGCGAGCACGATTTTATCCGAAACCGGGAAATAGGCGCTGCCATCCAGCTGGCTCCGGACATAGAAAAAGCTGCCATCCTGAAAAGAGGCTTCGGGGGCAACACGGCCGGTCAATCGAAAGCCGCGTGTCGGATCGAGCAAATCATCGCTGGCGTCATAGGTGACCAGACCCGGCAGTGAGCCAATAAAAAAGGTTTCGCGGTCGGTCGTGCCGGTCGGTCCCGTGATATCTGTTTCTCTCGATGCGATCAGTTCGACGCCAGTCGACCAGCTCCAGCGTTTCTGATAAATGAGGTTACTCAGCCGCTCGATATTTGCGGCCACCGAGAATGTTTGGGCCTTGAACGCCGGACGATCGACCACGCTTAATGCCGTGCGCCCGTTCAAAATATTGTCGCGCCGCCGGTAGTTGCTGCGGCGATAGGCGATACTGCCCGATTGTTCCTGTGTCCCGAGCACGCCGGTCACCCGGATCAGGCCCTCGGGCGGAAAGAAATTCCGATGTTCCCAACTCGCCGCGGCGCGTGCGCCCTCTCCAGTGCCATAGCCCAGCTCGCCGGCAATGGTGCGCAGCGGTGCCGGTGTTACATTGACGGTGATATCGACCGCATCCGGGTTCTCGGCGACAACCGGATCGATAGTGATTGTCGAAATCAAACCGGTCGCGATCAATGCCCGCCGGAGATCCTCGACGTCCGAAGCCTGATAGATGTCGCCTGGATCAAAGCGGGCAATCATCTGGACATGGTCGGGACCAAACAGATCGGTTCGGTCCATGACAATCGAACCAAAATTATATTTGCCCCCCGGTGCGACTGTCATCTCCAGATCACCGAGCCGTTCGGCATGGTCGATTTCGAGTTCCGGTTCGCCGCTTTGGGCAAAAGGATAGCCGTTTTCCGCCATAGCGCCATCGAGCCGGGTCTTGGCATCCATGATCCGGTCGCTGTTGATGACTGCGCCCGGCTGCAAGGCAAAGCTGTCGCGGAATTTTTGCGGGTCGGGCGCGACCGCTGTGTCGAGACCGGGCAAGGTGATCTCGTCCAGTTCATATTGCGGGCCCGCCTGCACGTTGATGATCACGTCCAACCGCTCCTCGCCGTCGGCCTCGAAGCGCGTTTGCACGACGGCGTCATAATAGCCTTCGATCCGCAACAAACGTTCGACCAGCTCTTCATCGCTTTGTACGCGCCGCCGTATCTGGGCAAAATTGGCTTCGTCGCCGCTATATTGCTCCAGAACAGACAGAATCTCGAAGCGAATGGCAAATGCTTCCCCAAGCGTGCTGGGCAGGCCTTCGAAGCTGATCCGGTAAGCAGTCTCCGCCAGCGCATCGGTCGGTCGGTAGCTATTCAGCCGCAATTCTTCGGCCAAAATTTCTTCGGCTGTCTGAACTTCCTGATCCTCAATCGCATCGGTCGCCGGCAGCGCCGGTTCGCTCAGATCATCAGTTTCATCAAAAACCGGTTCCGCCACCTGATCCAGATCCGGCCATTCGACCCCGAAATCCGGAAATTCGGTTAGCGCCTGATCGGGGTCGAGCGGTTCATCAATTTCCGCCTGATCTGGCGATGTGGTGACCGCCGGATTTTCGGTTTGGGCATAGACCGGCCGGACGAGCGAACCCATCAGCAGAACAACCAGCATGCCGAGGCAGCTTCGAAAAACAGTCAGACCCATTGCAGGCTCTTTAGAGGCTGATGAATAGGGAAGCCAATGAATAAGAATGGCTTTTCGACAAGCGTTTCATTTTGTGGGATATTCCGTCCTTTCACCAATAGATCTGCCATTTTCATCATCGATCTTAATCTGTCGTTAACCAACATGGCCCATATTTTCAGATCAATACAGACCAGCCGCGTTTGGCTGGTCGACCAATGTTCAACGGGAACGCGAGAAATGTCGAATATGCGTATGATTATAATCGAAGCAGCCATGCTTGCCGGTGTTTTGGCAACCGGTTTGACTGTGTCTCAGGCCGCCCTTGCAACACCCCTTTCTGCCTCTATTCAGGCCGCTGCCACCGATCCGCGGGCCGATGTGAAGATTGACAGCAAGATAATGGTAGAACGGACCGAAGAGTCGGAAACGGGTGAAATTGTTACCAAATTGGTCGACCCGGCGCGCGTCAAGGTCATTCCTGGCGACAAATTGCTGTTCATCAATGCCTATCGCAACACCGGTCAGTCGACGGTGACGGGATTTGTTGTCAACAATCCGGTCCACGCGGCCGTGGCCTTGATCGAGGTTGTGGAAGACTGGGCCCTGGTCTCGGTCGACGGCGGCAAAAATTATGGCAAATTGTCCGAACTGAGCGTTATCGAAACGGCGGCTGTTGCTGTCACGGAAGAAGAAACCGGCGATTCACCTGCGCCCGAGCAAATCTCCCGCCCGGCAATAGCTTCGGATGTCACCCATATCCGCTGGGTTCTGGCATCGCCGATCGCACCCGGCGCCTCCGGCGAACTGCGCTTTCGCGGGGTTGTCAAATAAAGCCAAACCGGCGCTCTACGCCGGGCCGCATTCCCACAATATCTCACCGACCCCGATCAAACGGGCCAGTCGCGATATTTCCGATGCCAGTTTATCCTGCCGTGCGGTTGACCAACCTGTTCCCGGCTCGGGCCAGAATTGCGTGACCCGCAAAAGTCCTGCTAACCGGTCGGCCTTGATCTCGATCCGGCCGACAAAGCGGTCGCGCTCCAATATCGGATAGACATAATAGCCCCATTGGCGCTGCGCTGCGGGCACGAACATCTCGTTGCGATAGTAAAATCCGAACAGGGCAAGCAAGCGGTTGCGGTCGCGCACAACAGGATCAAACGGGTTGATGATCCGAAGGCGCGACGTCGGCTCCGGTGCGTTCGAGAGGCGTATTTCAATATCTGGCGGTGCCAAGGCCTTGAGCCATTGGCCGTCGTGTGTCTCCAGCTTGACGGCGACCATGTCCCCGGCCGTTTTTTCCCAAACACGGGTTTCCGTTGCGTCCACGGCACCCCAAAAGCGCTGGATTTCACCAAGCGAACCAAAGGCCAGACGGTCAAGCGCGTTGCGGCAAAGCCAGTCGATCTGGGCCGCGTCATCATGGGTCGTTTCGCGGTGATGCGAAGGGATTACGCGTTCGGACAGGTCGTAATATTTGGTGAAATTCTGACGATGGGAGGTCGCCAGTTCACCGGCATACCAGAGCTGGTCCATCACCCTCTTGTGCGGCGGGCGGTCCCACATCTGCTTCTTGCCTTCCACCTTTGTGTCGAACGCCTGAGTGGAGAGCGGGCCTTCTCTATCGATCCTCGATTTGATCTGCTCACCGTTGATCTGCTTGACCGCCTTTTGAAATGAGGCATGGCCCGCCACTCGCTCGCCCAGACGCCGGAACTGGCGTTGCCACATCGGGTAAAATTCGATCGGCAGGATCGAGGCATCATGGGTAAAATGCTCGAACACCGCCCTGTCCTGTCCCAAGAGCTTGTCGAGCATCGGCTCGCGGTAATTCTGGTTGCGGCTCCACATGATATGATGGTGGGCGCGGGTGACATTCTGGATCGTATCGAGCTGGACATAGCCGAGGCGGCGGATCATTTCCGGAAGGTCGAGCGGTCCGGTCGGGGTTTCGGAAAGTCCCTGCGACTGCAGCCAGAGCCACCGCGCCTGTCGATTGTCTATCCTCAGCACCGCCCGATCAGACCGCAGTGGTTTCGATATGCGCGACTTTTCTGTCCCGCCGGGTCGCCAATATGCACCCGGCAACGATCATGACCGCACCCGACACCGTGGTTAGCGTGATCGGTTCACGAAAGAACAGCCAGCCGAAAATCGCCGCCCAGATGAAGGCGCTATATTCCAGATTGATCAGATTCTGTGCTTCGGCGCGCGCATAGCCCCAGGCAATGAAAAGCGCGGATATTATCGACAAAATGGCAGCGGCACCAATATAGGGAAGCGACTGTATATCGGGAACAACCGCGAAAAACGGAGCGAGCAGCAGAAAGGATGAGCCTACCACCAGATTTTGCGAAAAGCTGATCTCGATCGGGCCGGCGAGCAGCGCCTGCTGCCGCTGGATAACCAGATTGCCCGCATAGAGCACTGCCGACACCAGAATAGCGCCGATACCGAGCAGCGCTTCTTTTTCAAATTCGCCGCTCGCCCTGCCCCATGCAATCACGAGCACACCGGCAAAACCGAGCGCGGAAGCATATATGGCGTTGGGGCGGATGGTCTCGCCCAGGAACACCGCCGCGAGATAGAGCGCGATGATCGGTGCGATGAAAGACAGCGCGATAGCTTCGGCCAGCGGCACCCGCGCCAGGCCCCAGAAGAACAGATAGGACATGAAGACGATGATTATGCCACGCTGAAGATGAACCTTGCGCGCGGCCTTGCCCGGCATTTTCGGGCGGCGTGCGAAGAAGACCAGCGAGACAATCACAAATGCAACCAGCACGCGCCAGAGTATCGCGTTATAAGCGCCCAGCTCGATCGCCAGACTCTTCATCGCGACATCCATCATTGCAAAGGTGAGCAGGCCGAACAGGACCGAACCCGCTGGCAACAGGAGTGGGCCGCTGTCGGTCTGGCTATCGGCGGATATTAGATCGGGCATATACTATTCCATCAGCCGCATGCAGTAGGGCCGTTACTCTGTCATCGCCCCGCGCGCTTCGACAGGCTCAGCACGAACGGATTTCAAGACGCTCAGCTTATCTCCCCGCAACCGACAATGGCAAGCGGGATCAGAGGCCCATTTGCCGGACCGCGAGATCGCGCATGATTTCCTCCGAGCCACCGCCGATCGCCATGACCTTGACCTCGCGGTAGAAGCGCTCGACCGGATTGCCGCGCAAATAGCCGGCCCCGCCAAGAATCTGCATTGCCTCGCTGGCGCAAAATTCGAGATCCTTGGTGGCACTGAATTTGGCCTTGCAGATTTGCGCGACCGGCATTTCGCCCTGATCGGCGAGCCAGCATATCTGGTTGAGCCAGCCGTCGAGACGATCCACGCGCGCCGACATGTCGGCGATCTTGTGGCGGATCACCTGATGCTTGATCAGCGGCTTGCCGAAAGTCTCGCGCTGCTGGGCATAGTCGATCGAATATTCGAGCAGCACCCGCATCATGCCGAGACACTGCGCGACCATGCCGAGCCGTTCATGGTTGAAATTGTGCATGATCTGGATGAAGCCGCGATCCTGATCACCGAGCATATTTTCTGCCGGGACGCGGACGTCGTCAAAATAGAGCGAGGCCTGATCAGAGGCCCACCAGCCCATTTTCTTGTCGAGCGCGGTGCGCGAGAAACCCTCCGCATCGGCATCGACGAGAAACAGCGAGATGCCGTGCAGCCCTTCGCCCCCGGTACGCGCGCCGATGACATAATGATCTGACGTCATTCCGCCAGTGATGAAGGTTTTGGACCCGTTGATCACCCAGTGGTTGCCGTCCTGCCGCGCGGTGGTCTGCATATTGGCGACATCCGATCCGCCGCCGGGCTCGGTAATCCCGAGACTGGATCCCTTTTTGCCAAGCACGATATCTTTCAATATGCGGTCTTTAATATCTTCCGAAGCCAGCTTGTGGATTGGCCCGATGGAAATGCTGCGCCCGCCGAGCGCTGCCAGCGTGCCGCCGTTATGAGCGCGGGTGGCTTCCTCGGCCCAGGCGACGCGCATGAAAATATCGTCGATGCCGAGCCCGCCATATTTTTCATCAACGCCAAAGCCCCAGACGCCCAGCGCGCCGACTTTTTCGTGCATCTCCCAGGGGATTTCGCCCGCTTCATCCCATTCATTGGCAAAAGGCTGCAACTCGGTTTCGGCAAAGCGGCGGCAGGTCGCGCGAAATTCACGGCGCTCGTCATTATCGAAGGGGCGTAGCATATCTCTCTCCCAAGAGTTTAATCAGTTGATTAAAGCTGTATCGCCTCCAGCGCGGAACGCAAGGGGGCGGGAAGAGAAACCGGTCGGCGGTTTGCGCGATCGACATAGACATGGGTGAAGCTGCCCGCCGCCGAAGCCACATCCTCGTCACCGCGAAACAGGCCGACGCCGTAGGTGACACTGCTGTTGCCGAGCCGGTCAACCCGGATTCGCGCCATGACTTCGTCGGGAAAGGCAATCGGGGCAAAATAGTCACAGCCGGTGTTGACGACCAGACCAATGGTGTCGCCGCCGGTAATATCGAGCGCACCCTGCTCGATCAAATAGCGGTTCACCGCGGTGTCGAACCAGAGATAATATATCGCATTATTGACATGGCCATAAGGATCATTGTCATTCCACCGGGTGGTGATCGCGCAGCCGGCACGATAATCGGAGCGGACCGGTGGTTCAGCTCTGGCGCTCTTACCAGGCAGCATCGTAAATCCTCTGCGCGTCGGCCAGCGTCACCTCTTTGGGATTGTTGACCAGCAAGCGCGACTGGAGCATCGCAGCTTTGGCCAGTTCGGTTGTCGCATCCTGTGCTATCCCGATCTCTCGCAACTGCCGCGGTGCCTTGACCTTGACCGCCAGCGCTTCGAGATGATCGATCAATTGCTGCGCCCTTGCCTCGCTGCAGTTTTCGCTGCCGCGCGGGATGTCCAGCGCATCGGCAAGCTGCGCGTAGAGAGGCGCCGCTGCCTCGAGGTTGAATTGCATCACATAAGGCATGACCAGCGCATTGGAGAGGCCGTGCGGGATGTGATAAATGCCGCCGAGCGGATAGGCGAGCGCGTGGATCGCGCCGACCGGACTATTGGCAAAAGCCTG
>NZ_JBATHY010000269.1:0-9908 GCF_049667325.1 Parasphingorhabdus sp.
GGATGATCTTTTGCGATGTCTTTTTGTTCGCCAGGATCGTTTACGATATCATAGAGGGCGGGGCCCATGAGTTTGTAGTTCCCGGTTCTGATCGTGGGAAGCTGAACGCTGCCTTTTACATCGTCACAAATGAAAAATGGATTGTATAGATGGAACTCAATTCTGTGAGATTAGATTATATGGAAAACGAAGAGACCGTTCAAAGTCGACTGTTGTACCGGGTGCTGAGAGTGCTCGCGGGCGCGATGACCATGGTTGCCGGTCTGGCCATGTCCTATGCGTGCATCGCGGCATTGCTGGGAGAGCCGGAGTTGCTAATTGATTTTATCGATGAAGATGCAGCATCGCTATCCATGAATGTGCCGACGATTCTGGCTATAGTTGTGACCAACCTCTTGGCCATTGTTTCGCTTGGCCTGCTCTTCTTTTCGTTGAACCGCTTCCTCAAATATGCCGAAAGCGGTGAGATGCTGGTTGACCCTGCGCGCAACGCGTTAAAACGTTTGGGTGTGGCTATGGTTCTGCTCTATTTGACGACCCGGTTTGTAGCGGTTGTAATACCAATGCTCGGCATTCCCGGCTTTTGGATGGAGAACAAGTATTCGCTTCCGCTCACTTTCGTTGACCTGGATTTCCTATATGTTCTGGTAGGCGTAGTTCTTCTCGCATTGGGGCAGGCTTTGCGAGAAGGGCAGGTCGCCAAGGAAGAGGCGAAGCAATATATTTGATGGCTATTGAAGTAACACTCGACATCATGCTGGCCACCCGCAAGGTTAAATCGAAAGACTTGGCGGCGCACGTCGGAATAACGGACGCCAACCTCTCGCTCCTGAAGTCGGGCAAGGTCAAAGGCGTGAAGTTCGAGACACTCTCCAAGATTTGTGACTATCTAGAGTGCGAAGCTGGCGACATCCTACGTCATGTGCCAGACGATGCAGAGGGCTAGGCGGCGACGATCCCGAGACCGCAACTGCACTATCCTTGGCAGTGAAAGCACCTAGCTGTATTTGATAGAATCGCATAGGCCTTATCTGTCACGTTTGCTGATGTCTCCTTTTGCGCCCTTAGCAGCCGTTGGAACCGCTTGGCGTGAATGACCGCTTGTGGGGCGATTGTCGACCAGCTGCTTTTTATGTCCATCTAATCAGTTCGAACGGTCAAAATTGGGTGGTTTCGGGTACGACCCATTCTGGTGAGTAATTCGACAAAGCGGACGCTAACTTTCCAACTTTGCATGTTAACGTTTTATCATTCGATAACTTTTGCCGTGTATATTGTGATCCAGAAACGGAGACAGGCGTAGACAAATGAAAAGTGAGCCACTCAAGATTGAGGATAGTCAAGAAATTGACTTCTCATCAAATGATTCACAAAGTTTTTTTGGTAGGATCAGTTCACGCATTCTAAACCAAAAAGAAGATTCGAAAACTGCAGATTTATCGATTCTGAAAACCTCGGAGGCATTACTTCTTTTACAAAATTACGAGGAAACCAGACAGGGTTGGTTTTGGTCAACTGATAAGGTCGGCAATATCACCTATATTACCGATTCTTTGGCCGAGGTAATGAATCAGTCGCAACAAGAATTGATTGGAACGCCTTTCTTGGAGTTGTTTAGAGAATCCAAAGACCAAGGTTGCAGCGAAAGAACGCTACGGTTCATATTGGCCAAACAATCCCCGTTCGATCAATTGCAATTACAGGCCGATATAGGGGATGGTGGACGCTGGTGGTCTGTGTCTGGCAAACCGCAACTGGACAAATCCGGGAACTTTATCGGATATAGGGGCAACGGTAAGGACATAACTGCACAGCGGCGATCGGAAAATGAATCCTCCCGCTTGGCAATGTTCGATTCCTTAACTGGTTTGGCAAATCGAACCTCGATTTCAAAAACACTGCAAACCATGCTTTCCACTCTTAAACAACAAAAGCGAACTTGTGCGATCATGCTGCTTGATCTCGATCGTTTCAAGCAAGTCAATGATACGCTAGGACATCTAGCAGGCGACGAACTTCTAAAACAAGTCGCAAAACGGCTTTTGAACGCCATTGGAAAACGGGGAGAAGTAAGCCGTATTGGTGGCGACGAATTTGAGATTTTGCTACCGGATTGCGAAGATCGGGGCGAGCTTGGCCAACTTTCGAACGCCATTATCTCTAGCCTGTCGCAACCCTACTCAGTGGATGGGTGCAGATGTATCATTGGGGTATCCATAGGGATTGCGATCAGCCCATTTGATGGGATGACGAGTGAAGATCTTATTACTGGCGCCGATCTCGCTCTCTATGCCGCAAAAGCAGGCGGCCGAGGCCGTTTCCATTTTTTCTCCAAGGATTTACAACAATCGGCTAAAGACCGGAGAATTCTGGAAGAAGATTTGCGCGATGCGCTATCCAATGATGAATTATCTCTGTCTTATCAGCCGATCGTAAATGCAAAAGATGGAGTTGTGCGGGGAGTTGAAGCTCTGATGCGCTGGAACCATCCCGAGCGCGGACCAATCTCTCCTGCTGTTTTCATTCCTATTGCTGAAGACGCAAATCTCATAAAATCTTTAGGCGAATGGGCATTGAACCGGGCGTGCAGTGATGCAGTCAAATGGCCCAATAATTTTAGAGTTGCTGTCAATGTTTCGCCAATTCAGTTTGCAGATGAAAAGCTACCAAGCCTTGTGTTGAAGGCGCTCAAAGTGTCCGGCCTCAAGGCAGAACGGCTCGAACTGGAAATTACCGAAAGTGTATTTTTGGAAGGATCAGAAAAGACAGAAAAAATGTTTGCCGATCTTAAGGAAATTGGCGTTCGTTTAGCGCTCGATGACTTTGGAACCGGATATTCATCGCTAAGCTATTTACAAACAGCGCCATTTGACAAAATTAAAATCGATCAGAGTTTTGTTAGGGGAGCGACGATCCCTGGGTCCCGCAATAGCGCCATTATTGCCGCTATTGTTGCGCTTGCAGAGGCGCTGGATATGGAAACAACAGCCGAAGGCATTGAAGCTATGGACGAGCTCGAATGGATTCGCGATCTAAACGTTAGCCATGTTCAAGGTTACGTCTATAGCATGGCGGTTCAGGCCGAAGAGTTGCTTCTCCTTGTTAAAAACGGGGAATGGATCGTAAATCCGAACGGACCAGCCAAGTTTCGCCAAGACCGGGTTTCTATGTATCGCAAAGTACAGGCTGTTCACGAAAACCATTGTTATTCGGTAATGATACGTAATATTTCGGCCACTGGCGCATTGATGGAAGGGCTTTCGGAAGTTCCTGTCGGCACCAAGTTTGTGATCGACTTCGGTGATGGTCAACTGGCTCTCGCGGTCGTGCGCCGCTCGGAAAAGCTACAACAGGGTATCGAGTTCGAGGAACGATTGGTAAGCGATGGAAACGGTGGTTTATGCACACGTCGCAGGGTTTCTCCATATCTGATCGCATCGGCGGGAATGCATATTCCCAATATACCAGCTGATTTCTATCCCACCTCCATTTATCCAAATCCCTTGAACTCTTTGCCGGCATTTTATTCCGCAAACGACAAAAGGTAAATGTTCTCAGTCACTCTTTAAGCTTTCACGATGCCTAGAGTCCTTTGATAGCCAAACGTCCGTATGGGTCGTGCTGGCGGCCGCTTTCGGAAATAACGACTCGACGGCTAAATGACCGTTATTGGGGCGATTGGTGACCGACAGCTTTCATTACCTATCCGATCCATTCCAATGACCGAAATTGGGTGGGAAGCAGTCATTCGACAACTCGGATTCAGACGTCAGCTAGTGAACGGTTAGCGGCGAGTCTGTTTAGGGGAGATCATCGGTGGAAAGCGGACATTCTGCGCGGCTCGATTAATTTAGAAGCTGACCACTTGTGCCGATCGTCAAAATTATGACATTCGACATCCCGATAGATTTCCAGGGTTTGACCGTACTCCTGTAACGGATTTTATTAGGCGGCAACGCGACCATAATCGCGACCGGAACGTGCAATCTCGCACAAATCGGAAATTGGCATTGGCTTTCCAATCAGATAACCTTGGAGATAGTCGCACCCCAATTCGGCAAGGAGTTGCATAGTCGGCGCGTCTTCAATGCCTTCAGCGACCACCTCGAGTCCCAGTTCGTGCGCTAATTCGATCGTAGACCGGACCATAATCAAATCATTCCGGCTGTGGCAAAGTGACGTAACGAACGACTTGTCGATTTTGAGTTCATGGACCGGTAATTGCTTGAGATACGAAAGCGTCGACTGTCCGGTCCCATAATCATCGATCGACAGGTGCAGACCAGCTGCACGGAGCTGTGTAAGAGTTTCGATTGCTGCTTCGGGCGAACGAATAATGGCTCCTTCAGTGATTTCCAGAGTCAATCTGGAAGGTTCCAAATCGTGCTTCTCTAGCAATTGCAAGACCAACTTGACGAAATATGGGTTTACAATATCTCTTGCTGAAAGATTGACAGCAACCCGCATCTCAATCCCCTTTGCCTTCAATCGAGCGCAGTCTGAGACTGCACGATGCAGCACAAATTCAGTTAGCTCGCGCACTACTCCTGTTGATTCGGCAAGCGGAATGAACATATCTGGCGGTATCATCCCGTCTACAGGGTGGTGCCAACGCAATAGAGCTTCAGCGTCTGCAATTCGGCCGTCGCGCAAGTCAAGTTTGGGCTGATATACTAGGTTCAGATCGCCACGAACCATTCCCTGTCGCATTTCACCCATTAACGAAAGCTTCCGTCGCGCGTCCGGATTAATGCCCCCGTACCAGTTGTAAATTTCGCCGGCTTCGCGCGCCGTGCCCACGGCGGCTATCGCATGTTCGATAGGCAACACAGCCACGGAAGATGCCGCCTTGCGGTCTAAACCAATAGAGAGCGCTATATCCACGTCCTCTTCCGCTAAACATATCGGCGCGCGGAATGCATTGCTCAATGCGTCAATCTTGCCATCAATCTCCCGGTCTGCCTCGGTTACATAAATCCACGCCAGCATATCCGGCGCGATCCTGAACACCGGACCCGTCCCTCCTTCGGAAATGCGATGCGCCGTTTCCTTTACAATCTCGGCAATACCCCTGGTTCCGATTGTATCTCGGATGACCTCATAGCGTTCTATAGCAGCGATAGCCACTATCGCACCTTGGTCTAGCTGGTCCAGATGCGCTTCCAGCTCCAATCGATTGGGGAGCCCTGTCTCGTTATCGGACAGACTTTTCACAGCAACGTGGCGATGAATTTCAGCGCCCGTGCGTGAAGCTATGCACAAAAAAGCTGCAAAGATCATGGCGACTGATTCCATCGATACTGGCCACCACGCCTGAAGAATTACGGGTAGTGTAATCAGCGCAGCAATGGTCAAGACCGATGCCAGTCCGAACGAAACTGGAAAATGACCGAAATTTGGAACACCAAGCAGCAGTGCAACTATAGCGACCCCTAACAACGTCGGGACAATCCCGGTACGAAGAATGGCTCGGTTCTGAAGCAGTGATTCAGCTGCCAAGGCCTGAATCACGACACCGGGTAGAATACCATAGCGGGGGACCACATAGCGGTCTCCTAACTCTATGGCGGTTGCTCCAATCAACAGGCGCTTTCCGGCAATGGCGTTTTCTGGTACCCGTCCGTTCATCAGATCGACATAAGATATCCGCGGAATATTTTGCGCTATTATTCCCCAGTCAGGTTGGAAGCTTTGATCACCCATTCGTGTATTTTGGGCAAGTATGGTTGCAATGGACGGCTGAATCCTGTCGTGAATAATGGTCGCTGCGGCATATTCACGAACAGTTCCGTCACTGTCAGGGAAAATATTGACCCCACCAGTCCAGGCTGCACTGAATAGTTCAGCCGGCTTGCTGGTGATCACAGCTCCGTTGGCCGACTGACTGGAGGCACGCTGTTCGTAGATTGGAAGAATCACTGGTTCAGCGGTTCGCAGAGCCTCGGCGAAAGCTCGGTCATGGACCGGTTCTGAAAGTGCGCTAAAATCAACGTCAAAGGCGATCATATCCGCCCCGGCAGCGTGGGCATTAGTAATTAGTTGGGCGTGATATTGACGTGACCATGGCCAGGTTGGTAGTTCAGATAGGCTACGAGCATCTATTTCAACGATAGCGATTTGGCCAGTTGGCGCACGTTCGATCCAATTTGCGCGCACGTTCGTAAGTCGATCTTCAAAAGGGTCGAATAAATTGGTCGCCAAAAGCACGCTAGTTAGTACTAGGACGGCCAACGTTAAGCCCAAGCGTTGCAACGGACTCCCAAGAAAATGTCTCATTCCAAGAAATGGAAGCGTCGTCGATCCACTGTCTGGAACCAGGCGTTTGCCCCTTTGCAAATTACAAGCCCGGAGTTGGTATTGGCGTAGTCACCGGCGGTACGACCGGAGGGGTCACAGGTGGTGCAACCGGAGGGGTCACTGGCGGTACCACCGGAGGGGTCACAGGCGGTACCACTGGAGGAGTCACCGGCGGTACGACAGGTGGCACTACCGGTGGCTCCACAGGCGGAACGGTGGCTGGTGGTACCGTTACCGGCGGCACTACTGGTGGCACGGATACCGGCGGCACTGTTACCGGCGGCACTACTGGTGGCACCGTTACAGGCGGCACGGATACCGGCGGCACTGTTACAGGCGGCACTGTTACAGGCGGCACCGTTACCGGCGGTACCGTTACTGGCGGCAATGTTACCGGCGGCACTACCGGTGTGACGGGCAGCAAGATCGGTGGCACGGTTACGGGTAAAATGACCGGTGGAACCGTTACGGGGAGCGTGACCGGTGGAACTGTTACGGGGAGCACCACCGGCAGCGCAGTCAGGGGCGGGAACACCGATGATACGGTTGAGGCTTGCACGATTGGCGGCACGGTCACGTTCGACACGACCGAAGGAATGGCTATACCCAACACAACCGGAGTTACAGTGCCAAGCGACACCGTCACCGGAGCGTTGGCTGCATCGGGTTGACTCGAAACAAGTGTCGCAACTTTCGAAGCGGAAGCAGCAGCGATCGCTTCTTGGACCAACCCTGCGGTCTGTTTGCCGATGTCAGAAAGTGATGGGGGTGACGTACCACTGATGTGGACGACATTGTCGCCGCCGGTTCCGGTAATAGAGCCGATCGTCTCGGCAGATGCAAAAACCAATTCGTTCGGGGCTTCATTATCGACAAAAACCGTTTCGCCTGGCGTCACTAAACGCTTCATACCGCTGCTGGTAGCAGAAACCTCAACCTTGCCCTCGGTGACTTGGACCGCGCTTCTGTCGGGGCCTACAATGACCGTAAAAGTTGTGCCTTTGACCACAGCCGCCAGCGCCGGTGTTTCGACTTGGAAATGCGGGACACCGGTATGTCGGACCTTATAAAGCAAAGTGCCGACTTGTTGGAAAAAACTAGTTATCCCCCCCGGTGTCGTGGCCGCAGGAATCCGGACCCTGCTGTTTGGTGCGACCATCACATAATCAACATTCTGCGAAAGCATCGCACGCCCTGTTGCACCGGTAATTATAACATCTCCGGCGGCTAGCTTGCTGTCGTTTCGCAATGATACTGGTTGCGCACCGCTTCGCAGCATCTGCACGTCGCCGCTTCTTTCTCTCACGCTCCACACCGCTTGCGCGGCGTCCTTGCCAAAAGCAGGTGTCACCGTGATAAAAAACGTCAGGAAAATCATCGTGATCAAGCGGTTCATTGTCTCGTCCTTAACGGTTGTTCAAAGCGTTTCGGATCAACGATTTGATTGGTTAATTGAGCAAACACTGCGACCCGGTAACGCATTAATATTGCTCGACAAATAGACCGAAGGAAATAATAAAACCCTAGCAACGACGGTTAATTTTTTGGAAAGGCAATGAGGTTGCGCCATTTTCTAGTTGTTAACCAAACTGCACTATCCAGAATGACCTAATCCCATGGATTCCGGAAAATTGGGTCGATATCTTGCTAAACTCAAATAATTTTAAATTTCTATATGTGGCTTGTGCGAGCATTCTGTTCTGCTCGGCCGTGCAGACATATGCGCAAACTACTACCGAGCCATCAGCTATCGAGCGTACTATTCCGAAAAAACTGCTGGAAAGATCATCAGAACTAGCGGTCCAGACCGACTTGCCCGACGCCGAAGTAAATCGAGCTCTTACCGGTCGTTTTGTTCTCGGCGCTGTCCATGTGTCGGGTTCCACCGTTTTTTCACAATCACAACTCGCAGCTGATTATGAGCCGTATCTTGCGACCGAAGTTGGTGACACTCAACTCCAACAAATCGTTACCCGAATAACTGAACGATATCGGTCAGCGGGTTATTTCCTTTCTTATGCAATGCTCCCAGCCCAAGATGTTCGCGCCGGGGTTGTTCGGATCGATGTCATTGAGGGCAGAATCGATCAGTTTGAGGTATCAGGGGCCGAAGGCGGTGAACGCGCACTAAATTCAATTGCGTCTCCATTACTCGATGGCCGGCCCCTCCGAACCACCTTACTTGAACGCGTCCTAGGTTTAATGCGTGATTTGCCAGGCTTTTATATTGCAGACGCCCGGATAGGGCGGCATGAAAACGATCTCGCCGAGCACGAGTTGACCGTTGAAGTCGTGAGAAATGACGTTCGCGCTATTGCTTATGCTGACAATCGCGGAACGGTGGACGATGCCCGAGCGCGGTTCTACACGTCGATAAGTCATTCGTCTCTTATGACAACCGGGGACGATTTCCGGCTGAGTGGCTTTGCGATTCCAGGCAGCAATTTTCAGTATCTCTACGGACAGGGCGCCTACGTATTGCCAATTGGTCGACAGGGTTGGCTACTTGAATTTTCGGGCTCGTATGGCGACCAGAAACAAGTTTCGTTCGGTGAGGTAACAAACGGCAGGTCAACGAACATAGCAGCCGAACTGAGCTATCCGGTTATACGCAGCAGAGCGTTTACGGCAGTTGCTAAGATAGCTGTCAACGACTGGTTTAGCACCAGTGTTAATGACGACGCTCAAGTCCGGCGTGATAGATTGCGAGTGGTGCGCGTCGGACTTGGCCTAGACCGCACCTTACCATCGCAGATCAATTTGGATATCTGGCTGGCGCAGGGGCTGGGATTCAATGCCGCAACGCGGCCGGGCGACCCGATCTCATCCCGGCCTGACGCGGGAGGCAAATTTACAAAAGTTAACGTGGCGCTTCAACTTCAACAGCCAATCGGCACTGACCTAAAGGTGCGATTGGCGGCTGCTGGTCAGGTATCATCGCGCCCGCTTTTATCAATAGAAGAATTCGCGCTTGGCGGTAATTCCATTGGCAGAGCATATGATTTTAACGCGTTAACCGGCGACCACGGGTTTGGCGGTTCTCTGGAACTTGCCTATATGCTTGGCGATCAATTCGGTGGCCTGAAACAGGTTGAGCTGTTCAGCTATGTAGATGGCGGGATGGTGTTTCAATCGGGCGATGGTAATGGACCAGGGCCCGATCAATCCCTAACTTCTGCGGGAGGCGGCGCTAGGTTTACGTTAGACCGATTCAGGGTGTCAGCCGAAGCGGGGATACCGATTGAAGCAATCGAAAATCACAGAAGCATTCGTGCATTTTTGTCAGTTTCGACGGTGTTTTAGCTTATGAGCGTGGTTCAGATGGACGGCTGGGTGACGACTTTGTCGAGGCCAAACCCATCACCCCTTGCAAGGTCGCTGATTATGTAGAGGTCAAAGGGCACGCGATGTATGTCTGCTTTCAGTAAAAAGCTTCCACATTGGTGATGACGTTATTGAGGGCGCGAAGCGGACATGGGTTGCGACTATTGCGAACGTCCGGAACTGGGGCGATTGTCGACCAGCTGCTTTTGATTTCCATCTAGTCAGTTCGAACGGCCAAAATTGGGTGGTTAGCGGACAATCAGATGTTGGTGGGAACACATGCACTG
>NZ_JBATHY010000270.1:0-11011 GCF_049667325.1 Parasphingorhabdus sp.
CTCGATACTGTAATTTATTGCATCGCGATCACCGGTCATCGTGAACATATGGACCATGAAATGCGCGCCGGATTCAACAATTCTGGCCCGCCCCCCCATGAACACAAAATTGCAGGCGCTGAAACAAGTCCATCCCTTGGGAATGCGGGTTATGATAGAAGCATCTGCCTCACGGATCACGCGGCCCGCCTCATTGCCGGCTCTCGCCACGCCACCGGGGGAGCGTAGCCAGATTTCTGAGATATCCGGATTGTCCGCAAGCGCCTTGCGTAATCGATCGGGCAAGCCTGAATCGATTGCGCCCTCGGCTAGCAATATCTTGGTACCGTTTCGATCGACGGGAGTCAGTTCCATCTTTGCACTGGATGACCAATTGGGATAGCGCGGACAGGTAGGATTATTCGGATCCATGCCGGATTGGGCATCGGTAGCGCCAATGGCGAGAAGAGAAGCGGCAGCAATCGCCGTTTTGATTTTGCTAATCATGATTACACCATGACCACATAACGCGTTTCGCCTCGGGCTTTGCACATCTGCTTGGATGCGCGGGTCTCTTCGCCATCGACAATGACAACGTCCGTAATGGTCATGCAACTTGTGCCATCCGCTGTCTGTGTTTTTGCAGTCGCAGTAGAGCTTCCCGACACATCGGAACGCGTCTCGCTCGTCCATTGCGAACTAGTGCCGACTGTCTCTGACCGGGTCACGTCTCGCGTCGCTTCGGCGGCTTGCAATTGCTCGTCCTGGTCAAGCCGGCACGCTATGGAATTGGTTAAAGTATCTGCCACTTCTGCGCGCGGGATAAAGGATCCGACAGCCCCCATACCCTGGGTTGCTCGCCGGGTAAAATCTCCGATCACGCTACCCAATATGGATCTGCCGATTGATTTTCCCGGATCGGTGGCGCAATCCTTTGCCTTGGCTTGGTCGCTCGATTCCTGATTGGCGGATGGTCGTTTTTTGAACAATCCTCCGAATTGGGCTGACGCAGGCGCGGGAACGGCCAGGGCCGCAACCAATATCGCCACGACCATTTTGGAAGAAATATGGCGAACTTTGTATCGCATGACAGACTCCCGATTACGTTACGTTACATATATCCTATCACCTGCACCGTCACAAGCAGTGCCTTGCATCACAGGCACATCACAATCAGGGATAGAAAAACCGCAATTAACTGTTATCCTAAGCTAATAAGGGAAAAGGCTGAACTATGATCGGGAAATATGCAAGAGCTTCGTCGGCAATTCTGCTGCTTGCCGCCTGTTCCATCTCGAGCGAGAATGTCGCTGCGGAAAGCGATCCGTTGTCCGGAACATTGCTGGTCGGGAACAAGGGCGAAAACAGCCTGAGCTTTATCGATCTCGAAAGCGGCGAGGAAACCGCGCGGCGGGATACCGGAAATCAACCCCACGAGATTGCCATTTCGCCAGACGGCCAGCTCGCGGCGATTGTTTCCTATGGCGGCGAAAGCATCGATATTTTCGATATTGCAGCGATGGACAAGATCGAAACAGTGTCGCTTGCTCCGGCCCGACGTCCGCACGGAATCCTGTGGCTGGAAGATGGGCGGATCATCGCCACGACAGAAGGCAGCGACAATGTCACGGTCGTCTCCGCGCCAACCGGGGAAACGCAGCAGCGCCAGATTGCCATGATTGCCACAGGCCAGAAGGGCAGCCATATGCTAGCGGTCACCCCCGATAGATCCCGTGCCTTTGTCGCCAACATGCAATCCGGAACCGTGAGCGTGCTTGACCTCAACAAGTTGATCAAGATTACCGACCTCCCCGCGGGAACGGTGCCCGAAGGACTGGCAATCACTCCCGACGGCAAGACCGTGTGGGTGGCCGACCGGAGCGGTGACATGATACGGGTTTTTGATGCCGAAAGCCTGCAAGAACTCGCCGCGATCAAAACCGGCAAATTTCCGATCCGCGTTGCCATCAGTCCTGACGGCAAGACCGCAGTCACGTCCGATCTTGGCGACGGCGCGCTCGGACTGTTCGATGTGGCAACACGCGAGCCCGCCGGCAAAATCACCGTCAGCGGATCCGCCGATTCCCGCCAGGTGACTATCCTGTTCTCCCCCGATGGAAAAATGCTATATGTAGCGGAAACCGGACCTGACATGATTGCCGAAGTCGATATGACGGCCGGAAAGGTTGTCCGCCGGTTCAAGGCCGGTGCAGACGGCGACGGATTGGGAATAGTCATCGATAGCGTTGCTGCGAAGAAATAGATTCAAGCGTTAAACACCCCGGGTCGCACCGAGGGAGAAGCAATTTGCGAAAGCCGTTCAACCGACTGCAGGCGCTGATGATCAAAGCGATGGCGGAAGCGATGTTTCACGATCGCAAGATGGCGATTTCTGCCAATCAGGTCGTCGAAAACCTGCAGGAACATTTTTCCAATATAGATGGCGACAAGGCCGATGAAATCGGGATGGCGCTTTACGGATTGCTGCTCGTCCTCGGCGGCCCGTTTTTCCTTGCCGCGCCGCCATCGTTTCGCAAAAAACTGATCAATCGACGACTGAGAAACTCCCGGATAGACCTGTTTCAGGATATCGCGCGAACCAAGGGTGTGATCCTGGCCGGCTATTATGGTCATTGGCAACATGGCGATGAAGAGGGCAATCTCGACAACCCGATCTTTGCCGATCTCAATTTTGAACTGCCCGCTCAGCGTGACCGCTCCGCTCCCGGGGAACGGCCGGTCCACCGCGAACCGCGTCGCGATCTTACCGCAAAAGTCTTTGTCGGACATCAGGCCATCCCTGAGGAAACCGACGTGATCGTGATCGGCTCGGGCGCAGGCGGTGCCGTTGCCGCCGCGGCGGTCGCCGACGAAGGGCATGAAGCGATGATCATCGAAGCCGGTGATCATTATCCCTCTTCCCGGATCACCCACGAAGAAGCGCGGATGACAGCCCGCCTGTTCAAGGATGGCGCTCTGCAAACCACCGCAGACCGAGACATCATCGTGTTTCAGGGCCGCGTGGTGGGCGGCTCCACCGTCATCAACAACGGCATCTGTCTGCGTATGAAACATGAAGGGCTCGTCCACCCTGACGCAGAAAATGTTTACGAAACATGGGCCGAACTTGGCGCTCCGGTCAGCGAAGCGGATCTGGCGCTGAGCTATGATGCGGTCGAGCAAGCGCTTGAGGTTTCTGAAATCGACCGGATCACCGGTCGCAACAATGGCCCGCATCTGATCGACGGCTGGAACAAGTACGCGGCGCAATCGAACGATCCGATGGACCACAAGGCCATCACTGCATGGTTCAGAAAAAATTATGGCCCCAAATCAGCGGATAGCGAGTGCGTCTATTGCGGCTATTGCAACACCGGCTGTCCCTATGGCCGGAAAAAGGCGATGCCGGAGAGCTTTCTGGCGCACGCGACCAATGATGCGCGCGACAAACCGGCGCGGATACTGGATCGCGCCGAGGCAACTGAAATCCTGTGGGAAACCGGCGCCAACGGAAAGAGGATAGCACGCGCCGTTGAATTAAGACTTCGCGACGGCGGCAAACATATTGTTCGTGCCCGAAAAGGCGTGGTCGTTGCCGCCGGTGCGCTTGCCTCCAGCAACCTGCTCTACAACAGCGGCATCCTGCAATCGGGAACCAATATCTCGCTGAACATCGCCTGTCCGGTCGTGGCCTTGATGCCCGCAGGCATGAACATGAATGTCTGGAACGAAGACCAGATGGCAACCTATGTCGATCGCGGTGATTTTCTGATCGAAAGTCATTTCCAGCCGCCGATGAGCATGGCGACACTGGTGCCGGGCTGGTTTGAAGACCATTATGGACGAATGAAAAATTACAATCGGCTGGTATCCGCCGGAGTTTTGTTCCCGGCCGACCGGCTGGGCTATATGGAATATGGCAAGCTCAAGCTGAAAATCGGTGAGGCTGAATTATCGCTATTACGCCGCGCACTGGCAACTATGACCAAAGTCCATTTCCTCAACGGCGCAATCGAAGTCTATCCTGCCCTGCTCCGCGGCCAGACGCTCACAAGCGACATGAGTCATGACGCGATTGATGCATTCTACGAGAAAGCCATCCTCGAGCCTGATGACGTGGTCTTGTCGAGTTCTCATCCGCATGGCGGCAATGGGATCAACGTCGATCCTGAAAAAGGCGTGGTTGATATCAATCAGCGCGTCCACAATACGACCAATTGCTATGTCGCCGATGCCAGCGTGATGCCCAGCTGCATCCGCGTCAACGCGCAACTGACCACGATGGCCATGGCCCACCGGGCGATGACCGGAAAAAGACGCTTCGGTTAGCTGTTGAAATGAAAATCGGGCAGCGATTGGAACGCATTTCTCAGAGCATCGCCCCAACCGTCTGAAATCTCGTGGAAATAGCGATCATCATCTTCAACCCGCTGCTGTTGGGTGATTGCGAAACTGTCGGCTTCGTACACCTGCATATCCAGAGGTAAATCCACCGCCAGATTGGCACGAATGGTTGAATCGAACGATACCAGCAACAGTTTGATGGCGTCTTCGAAGGACATGTCCGGGTCGAAGGCGCGGACAAGAATCGGGCGCCCATATTTGGCCTCACCGCTTTGAAAAAACGGGCTGTCATCGCTGGCTTCAATGAAGTTGCCGGCCGGGTAGATCATGAAAAGTCTGGGATAACTACCCTTGATCTGGCCACCGACAATCAGAGTTGCGCCAAAGGGCGACTTGGCTTCCTGGCCATCGTTCGCATAAGTCTTGACCACTTCGCGCAAGGTTTCACCAATGATCGTCGCGACCTGGAACATCGATGGCGCCTGCAGGATTGACGGATTTCGGTCATCGGGATGTTTACCGCGCTCGTCCAGCAAGCTGACAACCGCCTGGGTGGTCGCCAGATTGCCCGCTGAAAGCAAGGTGATAACCCGGTCGCCCGGAATTTCCCAACTGGTCATTTTCTTGACCTGGGCAATATCGTCAACACCAGCGTTTGTGCGAGTATCAGACATGAAAACCAGGCCGCGTTTCATCCGCAGGCCAACGCAATAAGTCATTTTTACTATCTATCCCTGATAAGAATCATCGCGATGATTCGCGGTCTCTCTACTGCTGTACTTGCAGGCTGACAATCATATCCTCGCTGCCCGCACCATATCGCAAGCCGGTTATCGGCGACGCATCGCGATAATCCAGACCCGTGGCGACACGAACATAGCGTTCGTCCGGAGAATAGCCGTTGGACACATCAAAGCCGACCCAGCCGATATGCTCGATATGGACTTCTGCCCAGGCATGGGTTGCATCCTGATCGACCCGGTCGCTCATCATCAAATATCCGGAGACATAACGAGCCGGAAAACCGAGAGATCGTGCCGCCGCGCAGAAAATATGGGCGTGATCCTGACACACGCCGCCACCGACCTTGAGCGCCTGCTCCGCGGTTGTTTCGGCATCCGTCGTTCCCGTCTTGTAGGGGACCTTGTCGGTCACTAGCGCTGACAAGGCGTGCAGCATGGCGATATTATCGCTGTCGCTTTGATCCAACAACTTGATTAGCTTAGAAATTTCCGGTCCTGGCTTGGTCAGTTCTGTCGACCGCTTGAAATACCATAAAGGAGCAAAGCCGCCATGTGTACCAATGACACCGCTGCCATCGGTGTTTTCAACTTCACCGGTGCAGCGAATGACGATTTCGCTGCGCCCGCGTTCGATGTTGATGAGGTCGACATGGTTACTGTGCTGATCCTCGAACGACAATTCGAGCGATCCGCCTTCAATCTCGATATTCCATTCCAAAATTCGCTGGCCCGGCCTTTCCTTCGGGCGAAGGCGAAGCTGCTGCAACCCGTATTGCACGGGCTTGTCGTAGTTGTAGCGCGTTTCATGATTAATTTTCAGCAGCATATTCAGTTCATCCTGTCCTGAAAATTATAATCGGTCTCGATCTGCGCTGCGAGGCCGTTATTGGCCGCCAGAAACTCGACAATGAATTCATGCAGCCCACCATCGAATATCGTCTGGATCGGCTGATTGAGCAAACGGTTGCAAATATCTGTTGCCAAACGGTGCGACGTCACATCATTTCCATAATCGCGCTCGAGATGCTCGAGATTATCCGAAATTTTGGAATAGCAAAACGCAAGCGAGCGCGGCATCTGGCGGTGCAGGATCAGATAATCTGCAACGCTTAGTGCGCTGATGTCAGAGCCGTTGAGCCACCGGTAAGAACGCTGCGCCGACACCGACCTCAGGATGGTTTCCCATTGCACGTTATCGACTGCCGAACCGATCTGCGCCATTGAGGGCAGCAGCAAATAATATTTCACATCCAATATCCGCGCGGTACTGTCCGCGCGCTCGATAAACGTCCCCAACCGCATGAAGTTAAAGCCGTCGTTACGCAACATGGTGCCCAGCATCGCTCCCCGCACCAGTGAACTTTGCTGTCGAATGACACCCAGAACATCGGGCAAATCCCGGTCATTGACCGGTCTGGCCAGAGCGGTTTTCAGATTCATCCAGGCGTCATTGGTCGCTTCCCAGACCTCCCTGGTCAGGGCTATACGCCCTGTCCGGGCGCTGTCCCTCGCCTGCTTGATCAGCGAAATGACGCTGCCGGGATTGTCCTTGTCCCGCAAAAGAAAGTCGATCACCTTGGTCGAGCTATAATCTGCATGTTTCGCCAGATAGCTCTTCTTGGCGCCGGAAGACGCCAAAATAGACGCCCATTCATCGGCGGCTGATGACGAGTGGGTCAGCGCAATGCGAAAACCCGCTTCGATCAGGCGCGCACTATTCTCTGTCCGTTCGAGCAGACGCGACATCCAGAACAGACTGGCGGCGGTTTTGCCTAGCATGATCCCGGCCCCCTCATTCTTCCAGCACCCAAGTATCCTTGGTCCCCCCGCCCTGGCTGCTGTTGACCACCAGTGATCCCTCGGTCATCGCAACGCGGGTGAGGCCGCCGGGCGTGATATCGATACGGTCTGGAGAAACTAGCACGAACGGGCGCAGGTCAACATGGCGCGGGGACAGACCCTTTTTCGCCAGTATCGGAACCGATGAAAGCGCCAGCGTCGGCTGGGCGATATAATTGCTCGCGTTGCCGATCAGCTTGGCACGAAAATCCTCGACTTCTTTCTTGGAAGCCGCCGGACCGACCAGCATACCATAGCCGCCGGAGCCATGCACTTCCTTGACCACCAGTTCCGCGAGATGCTCAAGAACATAAGCAAGCTGATCTTTCTCGGAGCAGCGCCATGTCGGAACATTTTCCAGCAGCGGTTTTTGACCGGTGTAAAATTCAACAATTTCCGGCATATAGGAATAGAGCGCCTTGTCATCGGCGATACCGGTGCCCGGTGCGTTGGCGATGGTGATCCCGCCTGACCGATAGACATCCATGATACCGGGTATACCCAGCATCGATTCCGGCAGAAAATTTAGCGGGTCGAGATAATCGTCATCGATCCTCCGATAGATAACGTCGATCGCGGTATAGCCTTGGGTTGTGCGCATCGCGACGCGCCCGTCGACGATCTTCACGTCATGGCCCTCGACCAGCTCCGCGCCCATTTGATCGGCAAGAAAGCTATGCTCGAAATAGGCGCTGTTGTGGATACCCGGCGTCAGGACCGCGACCACCGGCCTGCCTTCGCATTTTGGCGGCGCGCAGGCGGCCAGCGAACGCCGTAGATTGTTCGGATAGCTGCTTACTTCCTGCACGCCGATCTTGGCGAACAGTTCCGGGAACATGTGAAGCATCGTTTCCCGGTTCTCCAGCATATAGCTGACCCCGGAAGGCGTGCGCGCATTATCCTCGAGCACGTAAAATTCATCCGGTCCGGTGCGGACAATATCGGTGCCGATGATATGCGTGTAAATCCCGCCTGGCGGATTGACGCCGATCATTTGCGGCAGGAACGCAATATTGTTGGCGATCAGCTCGACCGGCACACGGCCGGCGCGCAAAATTTCCTGGCGGTGATAGATATCATAGAGAAAGGCGTTGATCGCCTTGACCCGCTGCTCAATGCCGCGCGACAATTTGCGCCACTCGCCCGCAGACAATATCCGCGGAACAACGTCGAACGGGATCAGCCGCTCGTCGCCTTCATCCTGTCCGTAGACATTGAACGTAATACCGGTTCTGCGAAAAAAGGCTTCCGCATCGTCAGATTTCCGGTGGAGGCGTTTGGTATCTTCCTTGTCCAGCCAGTCTTTATAGGCGGCATAAGGCGCGCGGACTTCACCATCGCTGCCCAGCATTTCATCGAACAAAAAATATCCCCTTCAGGTAAGCGGGTAATTGCTTACTCTCATGCAAGAGCTAGCGAAAGAATGCGTAAAAGTCAATGAAAACCAAGGAAAAATCCAAAAAAATACGTTATAGCGTATAGCGAACTCCGGTCAGTTCTTCCGAAATATCCCACAGCTTTTTTGCCGGCTCGATTCGTTTGGCTTTGGACCTCGCTTGTACTTCGCGCGCCGGCCCCACCCATTCACCATTCCGGCTCGGCCCGAAATATTGACCGCTCTCGACGTTCTCCCCGGCTGCAGCAGCCAGCGTCGGCCATGCGCCTTGCGCAGCGCTGTTCATGAACAGGCTCGACAGTGGCCTGAACAGCGAAACCATGACGTCGGGGAAGTTTCGTGCCAGTTCCGTATCCGCCACACCCGGATGACAGGCTACCGCGATGACCGGCGATCCTGCCGCACGCAACCGCCGGTCGAGTTCGTACATATGCAACAGATTGGCGAGCTTGCTCATCGCGTAGCGGCCCCAGCGACTGTAGCTTTTCTGGGCATTGATATCATCAAAGTCAATCTGTCCGCTGCGATGGGCCATGCTGGAGGTGATGACAATCCGTGGGCTCTTTCCCTGCGAAATCTTGTCTAGCAACAGTCCGGTAAGCGCGAATGTGCCAAGATGATTGACGCCAAATTGCGATTCAAATCCGTCGGAAGTCTCCTCACGCGGCGGCATCATGATTCCGGCATTGTTCAGCAGGACATCGAGACGCGGCTCCTTCGCGACCAGCTTGGCCGCAGCGCGGATGGATTTGAGATTGCCAAGATCCAGCCGAACGAACCGCAGGTCTGCTTCCGGTTGCTCGTCACGAATATTGGCCATGGCGGTCGTCGCCTTCTCCTCCGACCGACACCCCATCAACACCCGGGCGCCCTTGCCTGCCAGCACCTTTGCGGACTCATAGCCGAGCCCGCTATTCGCGCCAGTAACAAAATAGACGCGCCCGCTCTGGTCGGGCACGTCCTTGTCGGTGAAATTCCTGATCGTCATATTGCATGTCTCCTGTATCGGTGCCGTATCTAACACAGAAAGCGGAGGGCGGGCAGAATAACGATCTCCCGCTACTATTCCGGTGCGACAACCAGTCGGTTGTTTATCGCTCGCAATGGCCGGGCATTATCACCCATCAAAGCCTCAAACCGTTCGATCTGGTCCTTGCTCGCGGTCATCGGTGCGCGCAGCATATGCCAGTTGACGCCTTCGCTGCACGGCGGCGTGGTCAGCGAGCCCATATAGCGATAGATAGCGCGGTCGGCGGGCAGCATCGCGCCGGGATCAATCATCTGTCCTTTCACCGTCGCCGGTGCGGATTTTTTGTCTGGCACGGCCGCCAGAATTTTCGCCAGTTCGGAGTTGGCCGCGCCTTCCTCGAACATCACGCCCAGCACGCCAAGCTTGCCGCCATCGGTCGCGTGAACAAAATGCCCGGTCAGCGGATAGCGCTTGCCGGCGATCGCGTGCTCGGACGGGGTGTGGAAGTGGATCTGGATCAGATTGAACTGGGTGCCACCGCTGGTCATGAATGATCCTGCGTCAAAGTCGGCCTGCACCGCCAACCCCTTGTTCGACACCGTCAAAGGTCCGGCTTTATAATCGATAGTCAAAGCAACATTCCCGACGGCGTTGGCGCCCGCCAGATCAATCGGCGTCTGCATGTCGCCTTTTTCGCAAAGCGCATAATCGTCATGCAGCTGACCCCAGACTTCCGGCCCGCGATCATCATAATCATAAGCCTTGTCCTGCTGTGCCAGTGCCGGTCCCGTCGCCAGAAGGGCGACCATCATGGTGCCAGAGAGTAAGCGGGTTTTCATTGCAAAATCCTCTTTATCAAAACAGTCAGCGTGCGTTGCGATAATGCATCGCTCGATGGCCGCTGGTTTAAAGGGTCGCGCCATTGACAGCAAACTTAAGAAACATCGATTATCAATAGATATTATCTATCACAAACCAGATTTTCGATACACACCACTAAATCGCCAGCCCAAGCCGGTTTACTTGTGCTTCATTTCGTCTAATCGCAGCAACCAATAGTTTTGGAGAATATCATGCGTGCCGACGCGCAAGCCTTTGTCGACCGGATCGACGCCGCTCTCAGCCTGATCAAGACCGCGCTCAACTGGGAGGTCGCGCTGCGCCGTCTCGACGAGCTCAACGCCCGGGTCGAGGATCCGACCCTTTGGGATGACCAGAGCGCAGCACAAGCGGTGATGACCGAACGCCGCCGCCTCGATGAATCGATCAGCGCCGCGCGCGAAATCCAGCAGGAACGCGATGACGCGCTAGAATTTATCGAGATGGCCGAGGAGGAAGGCGATGCCGATCTCGCCAACGAAGGCGCCGCCACGCTCGAGAAACTCGCCGCCCGCGCCGACCGGGACAAGGTCAGCGCCCTGCTCTCCGGAGAGGCCGACGGCCTCGACACCTATATCGAAATCCACGCCGGCGCCGGCGGCACAGAAAGCCAGGACTGGGCCGAGATGCTGCTGCGCATGTACCAGCGCTGGGCCGAAGCCCGCGGCTACAAGATTTCCATGGTCGATTACCAGGCCGGCGATCAGGCGGGGATCAAGTCCGCCACCATCGAGGTCAAGGGCGAGAATGCCTATGGCTATGCCAAGACCGAAAGCGGCGTCCACCGGCTGGTCCGCATCTCCCCCTTCGACAGCGCCGCCAAGCGCCACACCAGCTTCTCCAGCGTCTGGGTCTATCCGG
>NZ_JBATHY010000271.1:0-3106 GCF_049667325.1 Parasphingorhabdus sp.
ATTTTGTTCTGTGACGCCATTGCAATTAGATGACACGTTGTTTTTGATTTATCAATGTCCGCTTTTCCGCCCACAGCGGACACCAGACGAGACCAACGCGAACGTCTTCAATTGGGGCGTTTCCTGACAGTCCGCTTTTGATTTCCATCCAATCAGTTCGGATAACCGAAAGTGGGTGGGGAGCGGTCATTCAATAAATCATATCTGGACGACCGCTGTTGGGCAGTTAGCGGACCGTCAGCTCATGGAAAATTATCAATGACAAGCGGACATTCAGCCGTAGCAAATCGCAATGACGCTTCCTCCCCAGTTTCGGCCGTTTGTGTTTTTCCGGGTCGAATGTGTGCTTTGGGCGCAAAAGCAGGCATTGGAATTGTCGAGGTTCCGATGACCGGTTGAGCGAGTGTGAGGCATTCTCGTTCTGCATTTGCGCCGAACCGTGGATGCGAAGCGATCGCAATCAGTTCTGGTGCCGTATTCATCTGACCAGCGGGGATCTGAAACAGGTGCAATCTGCAGATGCCAGAATAGGCAATGCTGTATCAGGTCCTTCCAATTATTCAATATTGACTCGATCTGCTGGTGAATGCTCTGTAGCGCTGACGGAATAGTACGCAATGTGGGTGATCAGGCCCAAGTTTGAGATTTAGGAAATTCGAATGTGCCCTGCGGCGGTTAATCATGGCGACGAGCGGGGATACATCATCCCGATCGGCGGCGGCGAGGACAAGAACACACATCCGGTGATCCTGCAACGCTTTGTGGAACTTGCCGGCGGCCGGGACGCCAATATCGTGGTGTTCCCGACGGCCTCGCGGCTGGAGGAAACCGGCACGCTCTACGAAGAGATTTTCACCAAGCTGGGCGCAAGGGATGCAAGTAGCATTCCGATTTCCACCCGCGCCGACTGCAACAATCCGGAGTTCGCCGATCGCTGTTCGCAGGCGAGCGGGATATTCCTGACCGGCGGCAACCAGCTGCGGTTGAGCACGATATTGGGCGGAACAGAAGTGGCGCAGATGATCCGCCGCAAGAACGCCGCGGGTACACCGGTGGCGGGAACTTCGGCGGGGGCGTCGATCATGTCGGAACATATGATGGCCGGAGGCGAATCGGATCAGGGGCCGTCGGAAGGCGGTGTGGTACTGGCCCCAGGACTGGGGCTGACCAACGCGGCGGTGATCGACCAGCATTTTTCGCAGCGCAACAGGCTGGGGCGGTTGCTGTCGGCGGTGTCACTTAACCCCTTCCTGCTTGGCATGGGGATTGACGAGGATACTGCCGCGTTCATCGACCCGCACGGGGTTGTCGAAGTCATCGGCAGCGGCACCGTAACAATCGTCGATGGCAGCAAGATGAGCTATACCTCCGCCCACAGCGCTGCGTTCAATCAAGGTTTGGGCATGATCGGACTGAAGCTGGATATACTCGACGAGGGGTGCCACTATGACCTCAATATGCGCGAGGCGTTTCCGCCGACCGAAAACGACCATCGTGTCTGCAGTATATAATATCATGTGATGACACGCGCGGCGTGCGAATAGGGGGCCGACCATGAAAATCCTGAACACCAATCTCTACATCGGCCCCAACCAATATGCGAGCTTTCGCTGTATTCGCCACGTGCTCGACATCGGCGTGCTGGAGCAATGGCCATCGGCGAAATTGGGTCCCGAGTTCATCGACGGACTGGTCGCGGCGCTGCCCGGGTTGGCCGAACATGGCTGCTCGTACCGCGAAACGGGTGGGTTCATCCGGCGGCTGCGCGAGGATGACGGCACATGGATGGCCCACATTATCGAGCATGTTGCGCTCGAGCTGCAATGCGTAGCAGGCAATGAGGTTACCTTCGGGCGGACGCGCTCGACGGGCGATGCCGGCCACTATAATATGGTCTACGCCTATATCCACCGCGATGTCGGGCTGTCGGCGGGGGAGCTTGCGATCAAGCTGCTGATGCACCTGCTGCCGCAAGACGTGCAGGCGCAGACCGGTTATGAACTCGATCCGGAATTTGACTGGGAGGATGAACAGAGAAGCTTCATCAGGCGAGCCCAGCGCCATGCATTTGGCCCAAGCACCGCGTCGCTGGTAAAGGCGGCCGAAGAACGGGGGGTGCCCTGGCTCCGGCTCAACAAATATAGCCTAGTGCAGTTTGGTCATGGCAAATATCAGCAGCGCATCCAGGCGACGATTACCAGCGAGACACGGCATATCGCGGTGGAGATCAGCTGCGACAAGGAAGACACCCACCATCTACTCAACGATCTGGGTCTGCCGGTACCACAGCAACATATGGTTTATAGCGCAAAGGAAGCGGTGCGTGCCGCCCGGAAGATCGGGTATCCGGTGGTGCTGAAACCGCTCAATGCCAATCATGGCCGCGGAGTATCGATCAATCTGATAACCGATGAGGATGTGCAGACAGCGTTCACAGTCGCGCTGGAACAGGGGACCAGCAAGGCAGTGCTGGTCGAGAGCTATATCACCGGATTTGATCACCGAATGCTGGTCGTCGGCGATGAACTGGTCGCTGTCGCCAAGCGGGTGCCCGGTCATGTAACCGGCGATGGCAAGCACAATATCGGCGAGCTGATCGACGAAGTGAACGCTGATCCCAGGCGTGGAGTGGGCCACGAGAAAGTTCTAACCAGACTGGAGCTGGATAATCAGGCGCGGCGTTTGATGGACAATGCCGGCTACAATAAGGGCACCGTGCTCGCCGAGGGACAGATATTCTATTTGCGGGATACCGCTAACCTGTCGACCGGCGGGACCGCCATTGATCTCACAGATGTTGTCCATCCCGACAACCGGGAAATGGCGATGCGAGCGATACAAGCGGTTGGGCTTGATGTCGGCGGGGTTGATTTTCTGACCGACGATATCTCGAAATCCTACAAGGATATTGGTGGCGCTATTGTCGAGGTAAATGCAGCGCCCGGTTTCCGCATGCATGTTGCGCCGAGCGAAGGACAGCCGCGCGACGTTGCTGGCAAGGTTATCGATATGCTGTTTCCGCCGGGTACACCGAGCCGAATTCCGATTGCCGCGATTACCGGCACTAACGGCAAGACGACTACTTCGAGGATGCTGGCGCATATCT
>NZ_JBATHY010000272.1:0-2938 GCF_049667325.1 Parasphingorhabdus sp.
GTACAAGTGGAAGCGCGATCCGCTGAACGCCGATTGCGTGATGATGTACGCCCAGCGCGGCAACGGGCGGCGCGCGTCCTTTTACTCCGATTATACATTCGGTTGCTGGACCGAGAGCGGCGAGTTGCTGCCGGTCGGCAAGGCCTATTCCGGCTTTACCGACGAAGAACTGAAATGGCTCGACCGTTTTGTCCGGCAGAATACGCTCAACCGGTTCGGGCCGGTGCGCGAGGTGAAGAAGTCGCTGGTGCTGGAAGTGGCGTTCGATTCGATCCACGAGAGCAAACGCCACAAATCCGGCCTCGCCATGCGTTTCCCGCGCATCCACCGCATCCGCAAGGACAAGCCCGCCGAAGAAGCCGACCGGATCGCCACATTGGAGGCAATGGTGAGCTGAGTTGCGCTTTGGCCAGCGGAGCCATTGTTGACTACCAGAGAACCGGCGGTAGTATCGTTACAAAACCGTCGGCAACGTCTCGACAAACTAATCCAACCATTATTGCTGTCACCGAAATCATACTAAATGGGATAGGATGCGATTGACTGAACGCTCGGTCAATGGGCTGGACGATTCAGCAATCCCCTCCAATAGTAGCTGGTCGATCAACTTTTCATCGTTCGCCAACACTTGAAGATAACCACTAAGACGATGAATTGCTTCATTCCCCAATCGAATTTTTGATAACCCATCGGCTTCATCATAATGGAAGCGATTATATATGGTTAGCTCATGGATTGCGCCGATCAAAAATTTTCCTAAATTCTCTCTGGAAATGTTTGCGAGTTTTGCTTGGAGGGATTCCACGTTTATCATTTCTTACAGAAACGCCCGCAACGTAGCGACAAACTCCTCAAACTGGTCATGGTGCAGCCAGTGGCCGGCCTTGGTAAATTCCTTCACCGACACATTGTCGCCGAAATACTGCATCCGGCCGTCTTTCTCCGGATTGCTCGCCCAGCTGTCGGCGCCATAGTGGAGTTGGGTCGGGCAGCTGATGTTGCTCCACAGCTGGTGGATCGCGTCCTGGGTCAGGTCGATACTATCCCAGTGCTGGACATAGGGATCGAATTTCCAGCTGTAGCTGCCGTCCTCGTTGCGGATCACCGCGTGGGTGGTGAGGTGGCGGGCCTGTTCGTCGGAGAGATGGCGGTTGGCGTCCTGCATCCGGCCGAGCGCATCCTCGAAACTCGGATAGCGTTTGACTTGACGCCCGGCGGCCTTGCGCTTTTCCTCGATACTGTTGCGGACCCGTTGCAGCGGTCCGACTTTCTCGCGCTCGGCGAGCATCTCAGGACCGGGGCCGAGACCCTCGATCGCGACCAGCTTGCGCACCGTGTCGGGGTAAAGCCCGGTGTACCGCAGCGCGATATTGCCGCCCATGCTGTGCGCGACAATCGTGACCGGTGACAGGTCGAGCTGGTGGATCAGCTGCGCCAAGTCGGTGACCATCGCCATCGTCGAATAATGGCCATCGGTGCTCCACTGGCTGTCGCCATGGCCGCGCACGTCGGGGCAAATGATATGCCAGTCGTCGCGCAATGCCTGCGCCACCCAGTCCCAGTTGCGGCAATGGTCCTTGCCGCCGTGAAGCAGGATCAGCGGCGGCTTGTCCTCATTGCCCCAGTCGGCATAATGGAGCTTGAGCCGCTGGGAGAAATAGCTGTGCGAGGCGGGGCCGATCAGGTTCATTGGGGTTCCGATGATGGTAATTTGTCGAACCGGGACTCTAGGATGATCATCGGGGTTCGACAAGCGTGCGGGTGAAGGGGAGCGGCGGTCCGCGCCGATCCATGGAATAGCACAGCCCGCTTTGGTGAAAAAGGGAAGCTCGTCGGCCAGACGGTGCGTTCTTTCCTTGTTTCGTTCCGCCAGTTTTGGGTATATCAGCGCAGCAACCGGTTCACAGTCCGATCATTCACCAGGCAGGAAAATCATCAATGCGTTTGTTCATTTCGGGGATTATGCTCTCGCTTGTCATGGCCGGTTGTACAACGGGAGCCCCAATGCAAGCGCCAACGGACGCCAATATAGCCGTTGCAAAGGCCGGGCAAAGCGCCGACCCGGGCGATGCCGGACAAGGACAAGAATTTGCCCGGGCGCATTGTGCCGCTTGCCACAATATAACCGCCGAACCATCATCGGCGAACGACAAGGGTCCCGGGTTTCAGGCGATCGTCAACAGTCGCGGGCTGACCGGCGAGACGTTGACTAGCTGGCTTCGCGATTCCCACAATTATCCCGATCTGATGGCTTTCGAGATCGACGCCGGCGATATTGATGATCTTGCAGCCTATATGCTGACTCTGAAAAGCGCTGACTACCAACCCCCTATTCAATAGCTTTGGCATTTGGCCGGCCTGCGATACTTGCGCGGTTTCCAGTCGCAAGCTGGATATCGGGGCGGGTTGGCCCGTGGCGGCTTTAGGCGGGGTTCATGGTAGGAAGCTATCCGAATTCATGCTACAAATTGGCATCGGCACGGGAGTCAGGGATTTTGCAGAATATTTGTCTAAAAGGATTGGCCGCCGGGCTCGTTCTGTCCGCACAGCCGGTTGCCGCGGTTCACGCCGAAACGCTGCCAGAGCTTGACGCAATGGCGGAAGTGGCAGTCGATGAGGAGCAGGGCATTGCCTATGCGCAACAGCAATCGGAGCGCGGGGAGTTTCTCGAGGCGATTGCCACGCTCGAGCGGGTCCTGGCGCTCCACCCCAAATCGGATAGCGCCCGTTTGCTTCATGCAGTCTATCTCTGCAAGATCGATGATCAGCTGGGTGGCGCCGTCGAACTGGGCAAATTGAAAGCAAAAAATTACACCGACGAGCTTTGGGCCGATGTCATGAAATTATGCCCGTTGGCGGACAAGGAATAGATGATGATTCAATCCTTGCCTCTCAAAGCCGCCCTGTTGGCACCGATCCTGCTATTCTTTGCGATGAC
>NZ_JBATHY010000273.1:0-4018 GCF_049667325.1 Parasphingorhabdus sp.
GGCGAAAAGGTGGAATTTGGCACCAGGGTGACGTTCCTGCTCAACGGCAATGAGAAAACACTCTCGCTTGTCGGTGATGACGAAGCCGATCCGGCCAGCGCGCTGGTTTCCTTTTCCGCACCGATCAGCCGGGCGCTTATCGGACTGGAACCCGGGGACTATGGTGATTTTGCCGGTCGGGAGGACGCGATTGAAATCCTGTCAATCGAGGCGATCCCTCAGCGATAGCGAGCACTGCGGTTAAACCGCAGCCAGCGCCTGGTCAAAATCGGCGATCAAGTCGTCCGGATCTTCGACACCGATCGAAATCCGTACCAGATTATCGGTGATGCCCAGCGCGGCGCGGCGTTCGTCCGGGACCGACAGATGGGTCATCGCGGCGGGCAGGCTGGCCAGTGTTTCGGTGCCGCCGAGGCTCACCGCCAGTTTCGCAATTTTCATCGCGTCGAGGAACCGGAAGGCTTCTGCCTCGCCACCCTTGATGAACACCGAGAAGGTTGAACCGGCGCCGCTGCAATGGCGGTCGTAAATATCCTTCTGGCTATTGCTCTCGATAAAACCGAGATAGCCCAGCCGTTCGACCTTGGGATGATCGCGCAGAAAGGCACAGACCTTTTCGGCATTTTCACCCGCGCGGGTCATGCGCAGTTCCAGGGTTTCGAGGCTGCGCATCAGCATCCATGCGGTATTGGGGTCGCAGATCGTGCCGATCGTGTTCCGGATCGCGCGGATCGGGTCCATATAGGCCTTGCTGCCGAGGACACCGCCAGCAACCAGATCGCTGTGGCCGCCGACATATTTGGTCAGGCTGTAGATCACGATATCCGCGCCATGTTTGAGCGGTTGCTGCCACAGCGGTCCGAGGAAGGTATTGTCGATCGCGATCGGCGGTGCGCCTTCATCACCGAATACCTGCTTGCACGCATCGGCAACACCTTCGATGTCAACCAGCGCGTTGGTCGGGTTAGCCGGGCTTTCCAGATAGATGATTGCAACCTTGCCGCCATTGGCGGCAGCCTGAGACTTGGCCTGTTCGAGCATCACGGCGACCTCGGACGGAGCGGCGCCAGCCGGGAAGTCGAGAAAGGTCACGCCGAAACGACCCAATATCTTGTTGATCAGCGTCTCGGTCGCCGCGTAGAGCGGCCCGCTGTGGACCACCACATCGCCCTGATTGACATGGGTGAGCAAGACCGTCGCAATCGCCGACATGCCACTGGAGAAGACGAGCGCATCCTCGGCCTCGTCCCACACACTGAGCCGGTCTTCCAGAATTTCCTGATTCGGGCCGTTGAACCGCGAATAGACCAGGCCTTCCGAACCGCCGGGACGTTTGCCGGTAATGCCTTCAAAGAACCGTTTTCCGGCTGCGGCATTTTCGAATGCAAAGGTCGAGGTCAGAAAAATGGGCGGTTTTAGCGCACCTTCCGAAAGCTCCGGATCATAGCCGTGACCCATCATCAATGTCGCCGGTTTCAGCTTGCGCCCGCCAATTTCCTCTATCGGTGTCTTGGGCATCCGGCGCGTGACCGGAACAGCTGCCGTCGGTTCATTTTGCTTCGCCATATTCTTTCTCTCCGCACGATTGAATCTGGATTAAGTCATGCCCGAAAAGCTAATTAGTCACAACTGAAACCATCCACACGCAGCCGATTATGATCGGAATACCGGCAAGATCGAGCAGTAGGCCCGATTTCAGCATTTTGGGCAGTTCGATATGGCCGGTCGACCAGGCAATCGCATTGGGGCCGGTACCCGAAGGCAACATGAATCCCCAGCTCGCGGCCATTGCCGCAGGCACCGCGAGCAGCACCGGATCGATGCCGGTCGCCAGGATCAGACTGGCGACCACCGGCATGATCCCGCTCGCGGTCGCGACATTGGAGGCAAATTCGGTCACCAATATGACCAGCGCGACTAAAGCGATTGCGATGACCAGTACCGGCACCGATTTGAGCGGCTCGAGCGCTCCGCCGAGCCACTCTGCCAGACCGGATTCGATGATTCCGGCAGCCAGCGCCAGCCCGCCTCCGAACATCATGATCACGCCCCACGGGGCCTGATCCGCTTCGTCCCAGTTGAGCAGACGCCGACCCGTGCCATCAGGCAATATGAACAATAACAAGCCACCGACAACCGCGATGCTGCCGTCATGCAAGGCATCGTCGGGGAACAATGTCTTGATTTGCGGCAGGAACAACCAGCCCAGCACGACGATCGCAACCACCGGGATAAGGCGTTTTTCCGGGATGCTCCACGGGCCCGGCGAACCGATTGCCATCCTCGCCTTGACCCCGTCAAAACTGTGCCGTCCGACTTTTTGAACAGCGATGAGAATTCCGGCAAGAACAGGGATGCCGATGACCACGATCGGGATGCCGAATTTGAGCCAGCTGAGGAAATTGAGATTCATGCCCAGGGTCTTGTTGATCAGGCCGGCGGCAATCGCATTGGTCGGGCTGCCGACCAGTGTCCCCAGCCCGCCAATCGACGCAGCAAAGGCCACGCCCATCACCAGAGCCCCGGCAAAGCCGTCGGTTTCACCGTCTTCGACGCCGCCCGCGACCAGCACCGCCAGCGCGATCGGGATCATGATCAGGGTCGACGAGGTGTTGGAGATCAGCATGCTGAGCAAGGCGGTCGCGATCATGAAGGCAAATAATATGCCCCATGCGCTTTTTCCCGACAGCCCGATAATCGCCAGCGCCAGCCGCCGGTGCAGGCCGACCCGCTCAATCGCCAGAGCGAGAAACGCACCACCGAGAATGAGAAACAGGATGGGCGAATAATATTCACCCGCGGTTTCGTTGACCGTCATCACATCCATGGTCGGTAGCGCCAAGAATGGCAACAAAGCGGTTGCCGTCAACGGCACCGCCTGGGTCATCCACCAGGTTGCCATCAAAATGGTCAGCGCGGCAACGTGCCAGGCTTCGGGCGACATCGACTGGGGTGTCGGCGCGAACAGCATGGCAATAAACACCGCCAGACCTGCCCATAGACCGATGCGTTGTGCGTTCATGCCCTCTCCTGTTTACCCGTCATGCCAGCGAAGGCTGGCATCCAAACCGATCGGAATTTCTTAAGATCATTGTTGGTTTAGGCCCCAGCCTTCGCTGGGGTGACTGTAGAAATCAATATTATTCCGAAAGCCCGATCAGCGAAATCTGTCGTCCATAGCCGGCTTCGCCGCGATGGCAGGACCGGCGATAGCTGAAATAGCGATCCTCGTGGACATAGGTGTCCAGCCCGAGCTTCTCGACCTTGCCTACCCCCGCCGCTTGCAACCGCGCTGCGACATAGGCTTCGATATCAAACTGGAAATGGCCCGGTTTTCCAGCAGCGAAGAAGCGGTCATTGACCGCGTCAACCGCTAGAAAGCGGGCGCGGAAGGCGGTGTCCACTTCGTAGCTGGCCTGCGCGATGCACGGACCGATGGCGCAGACGATATTGCCACGATCCGAACCGAGCGCTTCCATCGCTGTAAGAACATTATCTGTCACGCCCGCCAGAGCGCCCTTCCAGCCGGCATGGGCCGCGCCGATCACATTCGCTTGCGGATCGTGGAACAGCACCGGCACGCAGTCGGCGGTCAATATGCCGAGCAGCAGGTTCGGCTGGTCCGTCACCATCGCATCGGCCTGCGGGCGCTGTTCGAGCGGCATCGGGCCGGTTACGGTCACGACGTCCGCGCTGTGAATCTGATGCATGGTAACCAATTCGCCGCCCGGCATCAGACCCTCGACCGCCAGTCGCCGGTTTTCCATGATCGCATCGCGATCATCATCGCTGCCCAGGCCGATGTTCAGCCCGGCATATATGCCTTGCGAGACACCCCCTGCCCGGCCGAGAAAGCCGTGAATCGCACCACCAAGCAGGGGAGACGTCGTAATATCAAGCAAGGCTTTTGTGGACCTGTTCGGCAACATCTTTCGACAAGTCCGGCTGCGCGGCAATTTTTTCCAGCGCCAGCCGCATGAGTTCCGACCGTCCCCGTTCGTAGCGCCGCCAGCGTCCG
>NZ_JBATHY010000274.1:0-4180 GCF_049667325.1 Parasphingorhabdus sp.
TGGCTGAAGTCGCCGCGCAAATATGCCGATGGCACTAAGATGACCTTTGCCGGTCTCGGCAAGGCGGAAGATCGTGCCAATCTGATGGTCTATCTGAACGCACAGGGATCAAATATCGCGCTTCCGCCCGCACCGGCGGTCGAAGCACCGGCGGAAGAAGCCGCTGAAGCAGACGCTGGTACTGATGCCGAAGCAGTTGAAGCGGTGGAAGCCGACGCGGCGGCGGCAGAATAAGCCACCCGCCCGGATTGCCTTACCGGCAGTCCAGTTCGTAAAATTCCTGGATAATCGTCCAGGCCTCGTCTGCGGTTTCGACAAACTGGAACAGATCCAGATCCTTGCGGCTGATCGTGCCTTCTTCGGCCAGGGCGTCGAAATTGACCACCCGGTTCCAGAAATCCTTGCCGAACAACAATATCGGCAGCGGCTCCATCTTGCCGGTCTGCACCAGCGTCACCAGTTCAAGAAATTCGTCCAGCGTGCCAAATCCGCCCGGGAACACGGCAACCGCCCTCGCCCGCAAAAGGAAATGCATTTTCCTCAGCGCGAAATAGTGGAACTGGAAGCTAAGCGACGGCGTCACAAATTCATTGGGCGCCTGTTCATGAGGCAGGACAATATTGAGTCCGATCGACTCTTTGCCGACGTCGGCCGCACCGCGATTGGCCGCTTCCATGATCGAGGGCCCACCGCCCGAGCAAACGACAAAGTCGCGCTTGCCGTCGCTGGAAATACCGCAGGCACTTGCCAGCCGCGCCAGGTTGCGGGCTTCGTCATAATATTTGGCCTTTTCTTTCAACCGCTGGGCGATCTTGCGCGATTCCTCGTCGCCCGCCGCCTCGATCAGCGCATCGGCCTTGCCGGGCTCGGGGATACGCGCCGATCCGTACATCACCAGTGTCGATCCGATGCCGGCTTCATCGAGCAGCATCTCGGGCTTGAGCAATTCGAGCTGGAAGCGGACCGGGCGCAATTCTTCGCGGAGCAGGAAATCGGTATCCTGAAATGCTAGTCGATAAGCCGGATCCCGGGTCTGGGCCGTCTCGAGATGGGCCTTTTCGGCGAATTCGGCTTCCTGCTTGGCGTGGTAAAAACGATTGTCGTGGAGATCTTTGTTTGTCATGACTTCGCCCTAACGCAAAGATTTGCGACTGACCAGAGACCTTGTTCGCCTAGCGGCAATATCCGTTGCCACTCATGTCGAGATGGAAATGATCACGGTGGGCTGCGTTGTAATCGGGGCTTAGAACCGTACCAAAGCGCTTGCAGGCACTGTCATGGATCGCAGCGAGAAACTGCATTTCCCGGCGCCCGCTTTTCCAGTCATTCTCAACCGTTATCCGGCGACCGTCGGTTAGGACAAAGGCGGATACATCGATCGCATTGGCATGCGCATGTTGGGACAATTTTCCGGAGCCGGCGATATTGCGGCAATTATAGCTGCCCATGGTCTCGATTCGCTGGAGGTCGCTCCCGAGATATTGCCGGGCAGCACGTTTGACTGCATATTCGGTCCACGCGGCAAATTTGCTCGCAAGTTCGCATTTGACCGGACCCAGATTGGTCACATCGGCGCCGACGTCGAGCAACCTTATACTGTCGATCTGGCTGCAACCGCCACTGAACTGGCGATTGGGCAAGGGAGAAAAGCGGACGTTGGCCTTGCCGAGATCGCTGAAACATTGGCGTGCCGCAGGCGTGGGATCGAAAGAACCGAGACCGGCTGAAGCCTGAGGTCGTAGCGACTGGCCGCTATGCCCTGCGGGTATAGCGCCACAAGCGCTTAACAACAGGGACACCAGCCCCAGAAGGCCGATGGTCTGCGTCCGGTGTTTGATATGCAGGTTGAATTCCATGACCAGATCAATGGCAGAGGATGGTTAAATCCAGGCTGAAGATGATGGTAAAGAAATCCTTACCAAGCCGGCGACACGGGACGGGCGACAAATTGCTACAAATTTCCTCTGGACCATCGGGTATGCGAAACTAAAGAGAATGGCATGTCGATTTTGTGGAAACTGAACAGCCTGCCGGTTTTCTGGATTTTGCTGACGATACCGGCCGTTCTGCTGCTGCGCGGATATTGGGCGGGCGAAATAATCGCCATGGACATGTTGCACCCGACCGGCGAATTTTCGGCACGGTTCATGATCATTGCCCTGATGATCACACCGCTTTCGGTAATATTCGGAAATCGCCAGTGGCTCGGTTGGTTGCTAAAACGTCGCCGGTCGTTCGGGCTCGCGGCCTTTGGATATGCCATATTGCATTTCGCCTTTTACGTCATCGATATGGAGGCCTTGAAACCGATTCTGGCAGAATTTTGGGCTCCGGGCATCTGGACTGGCTGGGCTGCTATGTTGGTTTTCGTACCGCTGGCCGTCACCAGCAACAACGCCTCCATGCGTCGTCTGAAGCAGGGCTGGAAGCGGTTGCAGCGACTGGCATATGTTGCCGCCCTGCTGACGCTCGCTCATTGGCTGTTAATCCATGATGGCGTAGGCGGGGCGCTGGCACATTTTATTCCGCTTTTGCTATTACAGCTATTGCGAGGCATTATCATTCATGCCAAAAGAAACGATGGAAACAAGCAGCGCGAATCGCTGCAAACCGACTAGGCTTGGAGAAAATGAACATGAAATATTCCGCGATTGTCATGGCGACAGCCGTCATATTTGCCACTGCTGGCTTGTCTTCCCCCGCCCTTGCCACCGGCAAGATGACCTGCGAAGCAGGCCCGCAATCAGGTTGGAAAACCCGCGCGCAGCTGGAAACCAATCTGGTCGCGAAGGGCTGGACGGTCAAAAAATCGAAAGTCGACGGTGGTTGTTACGAAGTCTATGGCACCACTCCCGAGGGAGACCGGGTAGAAGCCTATTTCCACCCTGTATCGCTTGAAAAACTGCTGGTTCTGCGCCGCGGAAAAGAGCTTTATCGCAAGCCATAAGCTGCCGTTCCCGGTTGACTGGTTTCAGTCATTTGACGCTTGACATGCTGCGCTGCACAAGACAAAGCGGCGCCGGGCCACGCGGTCCCAACGCCGCGCGAGCTCTCTGCAAGGAGAAGCGTTAAAATGACTGATACTACTGTACCGACACCTGAGTTGCGTCCGGACTGCCCGAATTTCTCTTCGGGTCCGACCGCCAAATTCCCCGGTTGGTCTCTCGATAAAATCAACACAATAGCCATGGGCCGATCGCACCGGTCGGCGACCGGCAAGGCCCGGCTGAAATATGCTATCGACCTCAGCCGCGAGCTTCTGGGCATTCCCGACGACTATCTGATCGGCATCGTACCGGCCTCCGACACCGGAGCCGTTGAGCTAGCCATGTGGAATATGCTGGGCGCTCGTCCGGTCACGGTTGCCGCGTGGGAAAGCTTTGGCAATGTCTGGATTCAGGACGCCGTCAAGCAGCTCAAGCTTGCTAATCTCACCGTCCTCGACGCTGACTATGGCGAAATTCCCGACCTCAGCGGAATCGACAAGGGTGACGATATTGTCTTCACCTGGAACGGCACGACTTCGGGCGCGAAAATTGCGAACACCGACTGGATTGCGGATGATCGTGAAGGCGTGACCATCAACGATGCCACCAGCGCCGTCTTTGCCCAGCCGATGGATTGGTCCAAGCTCGATGCAACGACCTATAGCTGGCAAAAAGTCATGGGTTCGGAAGCCGGTCACGGAATGATCATTCTCAGCCCGCGCGCCGTCCAACGCATAGAAAGCTATACTCCGTCCTGGCCGCTACCCAAGATCTTCCGGGTGAAGAAGGGCGACAAGCTCAACCGGGCGATCTTTGAAGGCGCGACGATCAACACGCCTTCGATGCTCGCGAACGAAGACTATATTGCCTCGCTCGAATGGGCAAAATCGATCGGTGGCCTGGCTGAACTTCACGCCCGTGCCGACCGCAACGCGAAAATCGTCCACGACTGGATCGAAGCGACCCCGTGGATGCGCAATATGGTCGGCAACCCGGCCCAGTGGACCAACACCGGCGTTTGCATGGTGTTTCAGGGTGGCTGGTATGACGCCCTCGATGATGATGCCAAAGCGTCTGTGCCGAAGAAGATCGCAGCTATGCTCGACGAAATGGGTATCGGCTATGACTTCAACGGTTATCGCGATGCACCGCCGAGCCTGCGTATCTGGTGCGGTTCGACCGTCGAGGAAGAA
>NZ_JBATHY010000275.1:0-3210 GCF_049667325.1 Parasphingorhabdus sp.
ACTAAACCGCATTGCTTCCGTAGCATTTGTCAGGGGCAAAAATGGTCGAAGCACCTCCTCCGGTTGGAATCATCATGGGCAGCCAGTCCGACTGGGCGACGATGAAGCTTGCGAGCGACATTCTCGATCAGCTCCATATCGCGCATGAAAAAAAGATCGTGTCAGCCCACCGCACGCCCGGCAGACTTTATGATTATGCAAGCTCGGCCGTCGAACGCGGATTGAAAGTGATTATCGCCGGAGCTGGCGGAGCGGCCCATCTGCCTGGTATGGCAGCCTCGATGACCCGCATCCCGGTGCTTGGCGTGCCGATCCAGTCCAAAGCGCTGAGCGGCATGGACAGTCTCTTGTCCATCGCCCAGATGCCCGCGGGTATCCCGGTCGGCACTTTGGCGATCGGAGAAGCCGGCGCCAAAAATGCGGCGCTGCTGGCTGCGGCCATCCTCGCCAACTCCGATCCGGCACTGGCCGAGCGGCTGGAAGCGTGGCGCGCGGCGCAGACCGACTCCGTCGCCGACAAGCCCGCATAAATACGCATCATGCAGACACTCCCCCCCGGATCAACCATCGGTATATTGGGCGGCGGCCAGCTCGGCCGGATGCTGAGCGTGGCAGCGGCGCAACTGGGCTATCGCTGCCATATCTATGCGCCCGATGCCGATAGCGTGGCTGCCGAAGTCTCCGCGCATTTCACCTGCGCGCAGGATGATGACATCGCAACCCTGACCCGCTTCGCCGAGAGCTGCGACGTGATCACCTTTGAATTTGAAAATGTTCCGGTCGATCCGCTGCACCGGATCGAAAACTGCGCCCCGCTTCATCCGCCGATTGGCGCGCTGGACATTGCCCAGAACCGGATCGCCGAAAAATATTTCGCCCGCGATCATGGAGGGACAACGGCGCCTTTTGCCGAAGTGGCCGATCGGGCAGCACTGGACAAAGCGATTGCCGACATCGGGGCGCCAGCGATCCTCAAGACAATCCGCATGGGCTATGACGGCAAGGGCCAGTCCCGGATCCAGCCGGGAGATGATCTCGACAGCCACTGGCAAGCGGTTGCCCATCAACCCTGCGTCGCTGAAGGATTTGTGACATTCAGTCAGGAATTTTCGGTGATCCTGGTGCGCGGACAGGATGGCGAAATCCGTTTCTGGGATACACCGCACAATGTCCATGAAGACGGCATATTGGCGCACTCGGTTGCGCCCGCACCCGCCGAAATACTGGAACAGCAGGACGATGCCCGTTCACTGGCCTCGAAAATGGCGGACGCGATGGACTATGTCGGCGTGCTCACCTGCGAATTTTTTGCTACCAGGGACGGTCCGGTTTTCAACGAGATGGCGCCGCGGGTGCACAATAGCGGCCACTGGACCATCGAGGGAGCGATCACCAGCCAGTTTGAAAATCACATCCGGGCGATTTGCGGTCTGCCGCTGGGCGACACCGGGCTCGCCGCGAAAAAAGTCGAAATGCACAACCTTATCGGGGCGCAATCCCACGACTGGTCGAAGCTGTTGTCCGACGGCTCAAACCACGTCCATCTCTATGGCAAGGGCGCGAGCAGGCCGGGTCGTAAAATGGGTCATGTTACAAAATTGCATTTCTAATTTGCAGTCTGCCCGAACTGCGCTAGGCGTCGCCCATGAACCATCCTGAAATCATTCTCTTTCTCGCCCGCGCCGACAATGGTGTGATTGGCGATGGCGACAGCATTCCGTGGCGCCTGCCCGAGGACCAGAGGCGGTTCAAATCGCTGACCATGGGCAAACCGATGATCATGGGCCGCAAGACATTTGACAGCCTGCCCGGCATGTTGCCCGGACGGCGGCATATCGTGCTTACCCGGGACGAGAATTGGGAAGCCGACGACGCGGAGATTGCAGACAGCGTCGAACAGGCGCTGAAAATAACCAATGCCCCACATATTGCGGTGATCGGGGGAGCGGAAATCTACAAGGCGTTTCTTGACCGCGCCGACCGGATTGAACTTACCGAAGTGCATATCAAGCCCAAGGGTAATATTAAAATGCCCACGTTTGACGATGCTGTCTGGGAAGAGACGATGCGCGAGGATCACGAACCGAAAAATGACAGGCCGGGTTACAGTTTTGTCACTCTGAAAAGGAAAAACGGATGAAGAAAATCGCGCTGACACTTTTGGGTTTCATCGCGATCGCACTCGCCGCCTTCCTGATTTTCGGACCGGCATGGTTTGACAAGCAAACCAACATGATCGACGGCAAGCCGCTGCCGGAGATTAGCGCCGAAGCGCAAAAACTGCACGACAGTCTGATGATTGTCGATCTGCACGGCGACACATTGCTGTGGAAGCGCAAGATTACCGACAGCGTCGACTATGGCCATATCGATCTCGCGCGCCTGAAAGCGGGCAATGTCGGGCTGCAGATTTTTTCCAGCGTGACCAAGACCCCCCGGGGCCAGAATTACGACAGCAACAGCGCCGATACCGACAATATCACCCTGCTCGCGATTACCCAGCTGCAACCGATGCGGACCTGGTTCTCGCTGCTCGAGCGGCAACTCTATCATGCGCAGAAGCTGGATCGGGCGGTGAAGGATTCCGCTGGCGCCCTGGCAACGATCAGCAATGCAGCGGATGTCGACGGCCTTGCCGAGTTTCGTGCCCGCGACGGACGACCGATTGGCGTGCTGTTTTCGGCCGAAGGTCTTCAGACGCTGGAAGGCGATCGCGTCAATCTGAAGAAGCTTTATACATCGGGCATGCGCATGGCGGGGATGGTGCATTTTTTCGACAATGAACTGGCCGGATCGATGCACGGCATCAAGAAGGGCGGGCTGACCAAATTTGGCCGGACCATCGTCCGCGACATGGAGGATATGGGGATGATCGTCGATATCGCCCATAGCAGCCACGCCAGCGTCGCAGACATTCTCAAGATGGCGCGGCGACCTGTTGTCTCGAGCCATGGCGGCGTCCAGGCGGTGTGCGGGGTCAACCGCAACCTGACCGATGCAGAAATCAGGGGCGTGGCCGCGACCGGCGGGATCATTGGCCTGGGTTACTGGGACGGCGCGATGTGCGATACCGATCCGGCGACAGTGGCCAAGGCAGCAAAGCATGTCCGCGATCTGGTCGGGATCGAGCATGTCGCGCTGGGCAGCGATTTTGACGGTGCGGTGACCACGCGCTTTGATACCAGCGGGATTGTCCATATCACCCAGGCG
>NZ_JBATHY010000276.1:0-10039 GCF_049667325.1 Parasphingorhabdus sp.
AGGCTGGCGGCACGCTCGGCCCGGCAGCATAGACTCGCCGCGCCGAGTCCCATCCGCGTACCGGATGCTGCGCATCGAAAATCTGCTCCTGATCCATGCCGGCGAAATAGTCATAGCCCTGATTGAACTCGCGGACATGGTCGAGGCAGAGCCAGCGATATTCACCCGGTCCGTCATGGCTGCGCCCGGAGCCATAGATAGGCGGCGCGCGAAATTCGCCCGCTTCGGGGCAGCCCTCGATAGTGCAGCACTGGCCCTCGGTTTCGACGCGGCCATGAAAGCGGTTGGGTTTTCTTTTGGGGGAAACGGTCAATGTTGCTCCGTTGGTCCTGCACTCTTCGGAGGACGGTTTGAAAGCCTTAAACGCACTTCGACAAGTGCAGTGATAATGGCTAATATATGTCGTGAACGAGCAATATGGAGATTCGATGCCCAAAGGTCCAGTCCACAGCGAGATAGAAAAGCGGCTCACCGCCGAACTCGCGCCCGTGTCGCTCAATGTGATCAACGACAGCGCCAGTCATCACGGTCATGCCGGCGATGACGGCAGCGGGGAATCGCACTTCACCGTCGAGATTGAATCCGCTTTGTTTGCAGGCCAATCCCGCCTCAATCGCCAGCGCATGGTCAACAAGGCGCTGGGCGACATGATGCAGGAAAAGGTCCACGCGATGGTGATCCAGGCGAGGGCTCCGGGGGAGTAGATGATCCGCAAAGTCAATCTCGCCGATGCCTTCGCAAGTTTCTCAGATCACTGGTCTCCCAAAGTCGCTGGCGATATCAACGACGCGCAAGTGAAGCTCGCCAAATTTGAAGGCAAGTTTGACTGGCATCATCACGAGACTGAAGACGAGCTGTTTCTGGTTGTCAAAGGAAGGATGCGGATGGGATTGCGCAGCGGTGATATCGATCTGGATGCAGGCGAAATGATCATCGTGCCGCAAGGCGTCGAACATTGCCCAGAGGCATTGTCAGCTGAATGTCATGTGCTGATGCTCGAACCAAAGACGACGCTCAACACCGGTAATGTAATCACAGAGAAAACTGTGAAATCGCTCGACAAGATATAAGGGCAATTGTCGGAGGCCATCGCCCCGCATTCCAAAACCTGCTGATTTTGCGTTTCTCTGTAGTCCAGATCAGTGGCTGTGTTCCGCACTTGATTCGGAGTTCTGGCGTCTTGAACGCATGTCTCCCGGGACTCCGCATCAAGTGCGGAGCACAGCTTCTAGCCTCCAAACCACTCCACCCACGCGCCATGGGCATGGGCACGACCGAGCAGTGCCGGTTCCTCGCCGCCGGGCCAATAGCGGATGATCAGTTCGTGGCTGAAGGTCTTGCGGTTGGTCTCCAGCGACATCCATGCGAGCGGTTTGTCCAGGGTCGCCGCTTTACCCGCCGTCTCCATCGCCGTCGTGATCCGGTCCCTGGTTGCCTGCGGCAGATATTGCCAGACGATCGAATGCATCAGCACCCGGGTCACACCGCTTTCCTGCGGACGGGTCAGCTGCTCTGCAACCCAGTCTGCACCGTCGGCCTTGACGAGATCGGGCGGGTCCTGTCTGGCGAGCGCGATCGACGCCTCCATCCGCTGGAAGCGGGCGGGCATTTCCGGCCAGATATAGCCCTTGAGCCGCGCGGCGGTTTCGTCGTCGGTGAGATCAATCGGATTCTGGTCGCAGCCGCGGGCGCTGACAATTTCTACCGGTGCCTGCGGGGGAGGCGGGCCGCGCCAATCCGGCTTTATCCGCATCGGGGAATCCTCCGGCCCCGCCTGAACGCCGCCTAGGTCATAATGATAGCGCACCATCATCGTATTCACGCCTGCGCTGGCACCCAGCTCGAGCAGTTCGAATCGCGGCCCGACACGCCCTGAAAGCCACAATAATCCCGCCATGAAACTTGCCGAGCGTCCCGACTCATTGGTCTGAGGCGGATTGTCGAACCAAGGTAGCAATTGTTCATCATGATCGGCGACAACCTGTCCAACCAGCAAATCGATAGCATCCTGATCGGTTGTCCGGCCTTCATATATTTCGGCGAGGCGCGGTTCCTTGCCGCCGAGATAGAGGTGATGGAGTCCGCCGGTCAGGCGCAGCGGCATCGCGTCTTCAAGCGGCTTGCCCGGCCAGTGCGCGATTTTTTGCCCGCAGGCTGTGGGGCCGCCGATCAGTGCCAATTGAGCGATGATGATCGAGGCGGTTACCGGTGCGTCATTGCGTCGGCAATGTTCCGCCTGTCCGCGCATTCCCTCGGCGATATCTTCAACATCCAAAATATCCATAACTCGTTGCCCTTTCCCCTGCGAAGCCGTAAAGCCGCGGCCATCATGGCCAAACCACTAATCTTTGCAATTCCGAAAGGGAGGATTTTGGACGATGCTTTGCCGCTTCTGGAGCAGGCCGGTATCGTGCCAGAAGACGCCTTTTTTGACAAGTCCAACCGCAGTCTCAAATTCGCGACCAATATTCCGCATATGTCGATTATCCGGGTGCGGGCGTTCGATGTCGCGACCTTCGTCGCCCACGGCGCCGCGCAGATCGGCATTGTCGGTTCGGATGTGATCGAGGAATTCGGCTATAGCGAATTATACGCGCCGGTTGATCTCGGCATCGGCCGCTGCCGCCTGTCACTGGCGCAGCCCAAGGATGACGCGGAACAAGTGGGCAATATCTCCCACATCAGGGTGGCGACCAAATATCCCAATCTCACCAGCCGCTATTTCGAGGGCAAGGGTATTCAGGCGGAATGTGTGAAGCTCAACGGGGCGATGGAACTGGCGCCGTCGCTGGGCCTGTCGCGGCATATCGTCGATCTGGTCGAATCCGGCAGCACGCTCAAGGCCAATGATCTGGTCGAGACCGACCGGATTCTGGATATCTCCGGCCGGCTGGTCGTCAACCGCGCGGCGTTTAAAATGCGCAGCGCCGAACTGACGCCGCTGGTGCAGAAATTTCGCGAGCTGGTGGGGCAGGTCTGATGCCGATGCGGATGGCCATCACCGATGACGGTTTTGCCGAAGCCTTTGATGCGCTGGTCAACGCCCGGCGTGAGGCGGATGATGATGTGTCGGCGGATGTCAGAGCAATCATTCAGGATGTGCGCGATCATGGCGACGAGGCGGTTTTACGGCTGACCAGCAAATTTGACCGGCACGATCTGGAGCAGACCGGCTGGCGCGTGTCGAAGGCCGAATCGGCCGCCGCATTGGAAGACTTGGAAGCATCTTTGCGGGTTGCGCTGGAGCTGGCAGCGTTAAGAATTCGCGATTATCATGAAGGGCAAGTTCCTGATAATAAAGACTATATCGACGACGCCGGGGTGCGCATTGGCGCGCGATGGAACGCGGTGGAGCGTGCGGGCATCTATATTCCCGGCGGCCGCGCGGCCTATCCGTCGTCGGTGCTAATGAACGCCATTCCGGCCAAGGTTGCCGGCGTGGAGCGGATCATCATGGTCACGCCTGCGCCCGGCGGCCATATCAATCCGCTGGTGCTGGCAGCAGCCGAACTGGCCGGAGTGGACGAAATCTGGCGGATTGGCGGCGCTCAGGCGGTGGCGGCGCTGGCTTATGGCACCGAAAAAATTGCGCCCGTCGACGTTGTTACCGGCCCCGGCAACGCCTGGGTCGCAGAAGCGAAGCGGCAGGTTTTTGGGGTTGTCGGCATTGATATGGTCGCGGGTCCTTCGGAAATTGTGGTGGTTGCGGACGCGAAAAATGATCCCGACTGGATCGCCGCCGACTTGCTCAGCCAGGCCGAACATGATCCGACCAGCCAGTCGATTCTGTTCACAGATGATACTAAATTTGCTAATCAAGTAGCTGTAAAAATAGATGAACAGTTAACGGTCTTGGCAACATCCGAAACCGCGACGACGAGCTGGAATGACAATGGTGCGATCATCATCGTCGACCGGCTGGAACAGGCGATCCCGTTGGTCGACCGGCTGGCTGCCGAACATCTCGAGCTGGCGGTTGATGATCCCGATGCCTTGTTCAAGAAAGTCCGTCACGCCGGATCGGTTTTTCTAGGCCGTCACACCCCCGAGGCAGTCGGAGACTATGTCGCCGGCCCGAACCATGTATTACCTACAGGGCGGAGGGCGCGTTTCTCGTCCGGCCTTTCGGTGACCGACTTCATGAAACGCACCAGCTTCATCCACTGCGACGAACAGGCACTGCGCAATATTGGCCCGGCGGCGGTCGCTCTGGCAGAGGCAGAGGGCTTGCCCGCACATGCCGCTAGCGTGCAAAAGCGGCTCGGCCGGCGCTGACATTCAACAGAAAGAAAACTCCATGACCATTTCCCTATATGATGCCATCATTCCGGCCCAGCTTCAGATTATCAAGGCCGTCCGCGCGCTGGTCGACAAGGCAAAAGCGCATTGCGACGAAAAGGGTACGGCGCCGGAAGAGATTATCGGCGCACGGCTGATCGAGGATATGCTGCCTTTTTCCTATCAGGTGAAATGTTGCCGCGAGCATTCGCTGGGTGCGATTGAAGGTGTGAGAGCGGGCATGTTCACGCCAAGTCTGGTCGCGCCACCCAATGACTGGGAAGGACTGTACGAAAAACTCGATGAAGCAAAGGCCGGGCTGGAAGCGGTTAGCGAAGCGGAAATGGCAGGTTTTGTCGGCCAGCACATGGAATTCCGGTTCAAAGATACCGTCATGCCGTTCACCGCCGAAAATTTCCTGCTGAGTTTTGCCCAACCCAATTTCTATTTCCATGCCACGACTGCTTACGCTCTGCTCCGCGAGCGCGGGCTGAAAATTGGCAAGGGTGATTTTATGGGTGTTCCACGGATGAAAAGAGCATGACCGCCAAATCCACCTCACGCTCCGCCGCCCGTCTGGCCGCCGTCCAGGCGCTGTTCCAGCACCAGATGGAAAAGACACCGGTCCGCAAACTGCTCAAGGAATTTCACGACCACCGGCTGGGCAAGGAGATCGAGGATGACCAATATCATCCGGCCGAGCGCGACTTTTTTGACGATCTTGTTCTCGGCGTGGCCGCGCGGCTCGAAGAAATCGACGGGCTGGTCGATTCGAAATTGGCCAAGGGCTGGACATTGGGCCGTATCGACAAGACGATGCTCCAGATTCTCCGCTGCGGGACATTTGAACTGGTCGCATATGAAGATGTGCCAATCGCAACGGTGATTGACGAATATCTGGATGTGGCTCATGCCTTTTTCAACAAAAAGGATGCCGGTTTCGTAAACGGACTGCTCGACAGCATTGCGAAACAGGTCAGGGGCTGAACGACACCCCTGTTGTTATAGGGGGGAAAATATTGTCCGACTTTCTAGACCGGCTGGATCCTGCATTTCACGAAATGATTGGTGCCAAAGGGCCGTATATTTCCGAGATATTGAAGACAGATGTGGTGGCCGCGCGTGCAGCGGCGACCGAGCGTTTCACACAACTGGCCGCGGCTTTGCCGGAATTTGAAGGCGAGAAAGACGCCTATCACATGCCGGGTCTGGCCGGCGAGCCCGAGGTTTCCGTAATCGAATATCGCGGACGAGATCTGCTCTATCCCGATTGCACCATCATCTGGCTGCACGGCGGCGGTTATTTGATGGGCAGCGCCGATGATCTTTCGGCACAGAGCTATTCTTCCATCGCTCCGGTGGTCTCGGTCGATTACCGATTGGCGCCGGAACACCGCGCGCCGGCTGCGGCCTACGATGTCTGCGCGGTGATCGAACGGGTGGCGAAAAACCGTAAGCCGCGCAAAATCATCCTCGCTGGACCCAGCGCCGGCGGCGGTCTGGCGGCGAGCGCCGCTCTGCTCAATCGCGACCGGGATGGTCCGGAGATCGCGTTTCAGCTTCTTATCTACCCGATGATTGATGACAAGCACGATACGCCTTCGGGCCACATGGATATTCCGCCTTCAAGCTGGACACGCGAGACCTCGCTTCATGCCTGGTCGCTTTATGCTGAAGAAGGCGGCGCCAGCGCTTATGCCGCCGCCGCGCGGGCGACCGATCTCGCCGGCCTGCCGCCTGCCTATATCATGTGCGGCGATCTCGACCTGTTTCTCGACGAAGATATAATCTATGCAAATCGACTTCGTTCATCCGGTGTTCCGGTTGAGCTTGCTATCTACCCCGGCGCGCCGCACGGGTTTAACGGGTTTATCCCCCAGGCTGCGGTCAGCAAGCGCGCCAACGCTTCCATCAGAATGGCACTGGAGCACGCCCTGTCTTGAGCGAACTACAATTTATTGACCGGTTAAAGGCCATTACCACCCACCCAGCTGCACGCGGACTGGACGATGATGTCGCCATGATGCCTTTCGGCCGGCACAAGCTGGTGATGACTCATGACATGATGGTCGAAGGCGTACATTTCCTTCCCGACGCCGATCCCGCCGATGTGGCGTGGAAACTGGTCGCGGTGAATCTGTCCGATCTGGCGGCCAAGGGCGCGAAACCGCTCGGCGTCCTGCTCGGCTACGGCCGCACCTCCGGCGATCAATGGGATGCGGCATTTGTCGAGGGCCTGAAGCAGGCGATTGACCGCTTTGCCGTACCTTTGCTGGGTGGCGACACCGTGGCGATGGGCGAGAACGCTCCGAGAACCTTTGGCCTGACCGCGATCGGCGAAGCCAAAGGCCATATCGTACCCTCGCGCAGCAATGCGAAGCCGGGCCATGCTGTCTATGTCACGGGAACCATCGGTGACGCCTGGGCGGGTCTGCAAATCGCGTCAGGATTGCTCCGGTCGGAGGATATCGACGTCACGGCATCACTTTTGAAAGCGCACACGCGTCCGTCACCCAAGCTGGACGAGGGCAGGGTGCTGTCGAATCTGGTCGGCAGCATGATGGATATTTCCGACGGGCTATTGCTCGATGCGTCGCGGATTGCTGCGGCGAGTGGCGTGCAGATCGAAATTGATCTCGCGGAACTGCCTCTGTCCAGCCAATATAAGGCTCTGGTCGGCGACGATCGGGATGCAAGGTTAAAGGCAGCGACCGGGGGTGATGACTATCAGTTGCTGCTCACCGCCAGCCCTGCAACCGTGTTGTCCATCCCGTTGACCTGCGTCGGAGTCTGTCGCCCGGGTTCGGGCCTTAAGCTCCACAGCCATGGCGAGCGCCTCGAATTGCCCGAGCATCTGGGATTCATGCACGCCTGACGCGATCGAAATTCGAGCCATTTGAAAGCCTTCTGGTGGCAACCCCTTGCCCGTTAAAATCAGGACTTGCACGGCTTGCGTTTCCCGCACTATAGCCCAAATGTTCATCGCCCCGTTTCTGCGGGGCGTTTTATTATAATGATAAACAGGGGAGAGTGCGGCGATGACCGTTGTCACCATTTCAATTTTATGTGGTTTCGTTGCCATATTATATGGCTTCATTACCAGCCGTCAGGTGCTCAATGCACCGGCTGGAAACGAAAAAATGCAATCTATCGCTGGCGCGATCCAGGCAGGCGCGCAAGCTTATCTGAACCGCCAGTATCGCGCGATCGGTATCGTCGGCGTCGTCGTCGCGGTTCTGGTCTTCATATTCCTCGGGGCGATTTCGACAGTGGGCTTCCTGCTTGGTGCGATTCTTTCGGGCGTCGCTGGCTATATCGGCATGAACATTTCGGTTCGCGCCAATGTCCGCACCGCACAGGGCGCTAGCGAAAGCCTGCAGACCGGTCTTACCGTTGCGTTCCGCGCCGGTGCAGTGACAGGTATGCTGGTCGCCGGCCTCGCGCTCCTCGCGATTTCGATCTTCTTCTATGTGCTGACCACCCAAATGGGGCTGGCCGCCAATGACCGTACGGTCATTGACTCGCTGGTCGCTCTGGCTTTCGGCGCTTCGCTGATTTCGATCTTCGCGCGTCTCGGCGGCGGTATTTTTACCAAGGCGGCCGACGTGGGCGCCGATCTGGTCGGCAAGGTCGAAGCGGGCATTCCCGAGGATGATCCACGCAACCCTGCGACGATCGCGGATAATGTTGGTGACAATGTTGGTGACTGTGCCGGCATGGCCGCCGACTTGTTCGAGACCTATGTTGTGACCGTTGGTGCCACGATGGTGCTTCTGGCGCTTCTGTTCGGCGATCTGGTCGGTAGCGCGATGCTCTATGACCTGATGTCGCTTCCGCTGATTGTCGGCGGTGTCTGCATCCTGACCTCGATCATCGGTACCTATATGGTCCGTCTGGGGAAGGGCACCAACATCATGGGTGCGCTGTACAAGGGTTTCATCACCACTGCGGTGCTGTCGATCCCGGCGATCTATTATGTCACGATGCGCACGCTGGGCGACATGGACACGCCAATCGGAACCGCGCTTGACGGCACCGGCGGATTTACCGGCATGGCCCTGTTCTGGTCAATGATGGTCGGTCTGGCGGTTACCGGCCTGATCATCTGGATCACCGAATATTACACCGGTACGCAATATCGTCCTGTGCGCTCGATCGCCAAATCATCGGAAACCGGCCACGGCACCAACGTGATCCAGGGACTGGCGATTTCGATGGAAGCAACGGCCTTGCCAACGCTGGTTATCGTCATCGGCATCGTTGTCGCGTTCCAGCTCGCTGGTCTGATCGGCATCGCCTTTGCGGCAACCGCCATGCTGGCGCTCGCCGGAATGGTTGTGGCGCTCGATGCTTATGGCCCGGTTACGGATAACGCAGGCGGCATCGCCGAAATGGCTGGTCTGGACGAGAGTGTCCGGAACAAGACCGACGCGCTGGACGCTGTGGGTAACACCACAAAGGCTGTGACCAAGGGCTATGCCATTGGTTCTGCCGGTCTTGCGGCACTGGTGCTTTTCTCGGCTTACACAGCCGACCTCAAGGAATTCTTTCCGAACCTTGAAGTCAGCTTCAGCCTTGAAAATCCCTATGTGATCGTTGGTCTGTTGCTCGGTGCATTGCTGCCCTATCTGTTCGGTTCAATGGGTATGACCGCTGTTGGTCGCGCTGCCGGGGACGTTGTCAAAGACGTTCGCGAGCAGTTTGCTGCTGACCCGGGCATCATGGCTGGTACCTCGCGTCCCAACTATGCACGGACGGTGGATCTGGTGACCAAGGCGGCGATCAAGGAAATGATCCTGCCATCGCTGCTGCCGGTACTTGCGCCGATCGTGGTCTATTTCGTGATCACCGCGGTTGCGGGTCAGGCGAACGGCTTTGCCGCTCTCGGCGCGTTGTTGCTCGGTGTGATCGTCTCCGGTCTGTTCGTTGCCCTGTCGATGACAGCAGGCGGCGGTGCTTGGGACAATGCCAAGAAATATATCGAAGACGGCAATCACGGCGGCAAGGGCTCTGATGCCCACCATGCTGCGGTGACCGGCGATACTGTTGGCGATCCTTACAAGGATACCGCAGGTCCAGCCGTCAACCCGATGATCAAGATCACCAATATTGTCGCATTGCTGCTGCTCGCAGCGCTTTATGCGGCGCAGGGCGGTATTCACTAGAACGTCAATCCCGCTGGTTTGAAACAAGACCCCGCCGGAAGCGATTTCGGCGGGGTTTTTTCATGCCGCCAGCCGCTCGACGTCCGCCGGTTTAGCGTTAATCACATATTACCCCTTTCTCGCTATGCTGACCGCCATATGGATCAGGGGTGCTAGCGGGTAGATATCGATGAATTTTAGTGGGTTACAGAAGTTGGAGGGCACGGATATTAGCGCTGCGCGGTTCCGCGATGGCCTGTCCCCATCCGAATCACGGGCGGTTTTCTGCCCGGTAGCCGAAATCGATGCCAATCTGGTCGCCGCATGGAGCGAACTGGCCGTACAGGCGAGCGAGCCGAACATATTCTACGAACAATGGTTCCTGCGTCCCGGTTTGACCGAATTTGACCATCATCCCGAATTGAAACTGTTTCTCATGTGGGCTGGTGAACCGGGCCAATCCCAATTGCTTGGGCTGCTTCCGCTCGGCCCCGAAAGCCGGTTCGGGCGCTGGCCGGTGCCGCATGTCCAGAACTGGATGCATCACAATTGTTTTCTTGGCACACCGTTGGTTCGCAAGGGCTTTGAAAAGCTCTTCTGGGAACAGCTGCTGACCG
>NZ_JBATHY010000277.1:0-15199 GCF_049667325.1 Parasphingorhabdus sp.
CGACCCGGACCATGAACCGGTCATAGCAGTCGCCACGGGTGCCGACCGGAACGTCAAATTCCATCCGGTCATAGACATCATAAGGCTGCGACTTGCGCAGGTCCCAGGCAACACCGCTGCCGCGCAAAACCGGGCCGGAAAAGCCCCAGCGCACGGCATCGTCTTTCGAAACGGTCGCGATGTCGACATTGCGCTGCTTGAAGATGCGGTTGCCGACGACAAGGCTCATTGCGTCGTTGAACAGCGTCGGAAATTCATCCAGCCAGTCGGCCATATCGGTGAGCAGCTTGAGCGGCACATCCTGATGGACGCCGCCGGGCCGGAACCACGCGCTGTGCATCCGCGCGCCGCTGGCCCGTTCGAAAAATTCAAGGCATTGTTCGCGAATTTCAAACACCCAGATATTCGGGGTCATCGCGCCGACATCCATCACATGGGCGCCGATGTTGAGCATATGATTGCAGATCCGGGTCAGCTCGGCGAACAGCACCCGCAGATATTGACCGCGCAAGGGAACCTCGAGATCGAGCAATTTCTCGATCGCCAGCACATAGCTATGCTCCATCGCCAGCGGCGAGCAATAGTCGAGCCGGTCAAAATAGGGCAAGGCCTGCAAATAGGTCTTGTGCTCGATCAGTTTCTCGGTGCCGCGGTGGAGCAGCCCGATATGCGGATCGACCCGTTCGACCACTTCGCCGTCGAGCTCCATCACCATCCGCAGCACGCCGTGGGCGGCGGGATGCTGGGGGCCAAAGTTGATCGTGAAATTCTGGATTTCGAGATCGCCAACCGTCGGGTCGGTGTCGTCGGCGATATGGTCCATTTCGTCGAGATAGTCGCTCATCGAGAATACTCCCGAGCTTCGTCATGCTGAACTTGTTTCAGCATCCATCGATCCATCGAGAGGCCTGCTTCAAGACCAGCAATGGACCCTGAAACAAGTTCGGGGTGACGAGTGTTGAGAAAATCGCGCATCACTTGCCCTCGCCCTTCTTCTGCGTACCCGACTTGGTCCGTTTCGGTGCCGGCGTCTCGACATCGGCCTCGTCGCGTTTCGACGGCTTGGCCGCTTCCTTGTTGGCCTTATCACCCGCTCCGGTGTCGTCCTTGTCTTCAGTCGTTTTCGGGGTCGGCGGCGGCGCTTCGCCACCCACTTTCTCGTCACCCGGAAGGATATAGTCCGCGCCTTCCCATGGCGACATGAAATCGAAACTGCGGAAATCCTGGGCCAGTTTCACCGGCTCGTAGACTACGCGCTTCGCTTCTTCCGAATAGCGCATCTCGACATAGCCGGTCAGCGGGAAATCCTTGCGGAACGGGTGGCCCTGAAAACCATAGTCGGTCAGGATGCGGCGCAAATCAGTATTGCCGTCGAACAAATCGCCGTACATGTCGAACACTTCGCGCTCGAGCCAGCCTGCAACTTCCCAGATATGGGTGACGCTCGGCACTGGCGAGTCTTCATCGGTCGAGACCTTGACCCGGATACGGTGGTTCCTGGTCAGGCTGAGCAGATGATAGCAGACCTCGAACCGTTCCGGCCGGTCCGGATAATCGACGCCGGCGATTTCCACCAGTTGCTGATATTCATGCTTGTCGCGCAGCTTGTCCAGTACCGTGGCGAGCTTGCTGCGCTCGACGGTAAAGCTGATCTCGCCATAGGCCTCGACCGTGTCGAGCAAGGCCGCACCGATCGCCTTGCCAAGCTTGGCAGCAACGCCGGTGTTGCTGGAGATTGCGGGAGCGGAATGAGCCATCCTAGCGCTCAAACGTCCCGATGCGCCGGATCTTCCGCTGCAATTGCATCACGCCGTAGAGCAACGCCTCTGCGGTCGGCGGGCACCCGGGCACGTATATATCCACCGGCACGATCCGGTCACAACCGCGGACAACCGAATAGCTATAATGATAATAGCCGCCGCCGTTGGCGCAGCTGCCCATCGAGATCACATATTTCGGATCGGACATCTGGTCATAGACCTTGCGCAGCGCCGGGGCCATTTTGTTGCACAGCGTCCCGGCGACGATCATCACGTCCGACTGGCGCGGACTGGCGCGCGGTGCAGCACCAAAGCGTTCCATATCGTAGCGTGGCATATTGACATGGATCATCTCGACCGCGCAGCAAGCGAGACCGAAAGTCATCCACCAGAGCGAACCGGTCCGGGCCCATTGAAACAGTTCCTCGGTCGAGGTGACAAGAAAACCCTTGTCGTTCACTTCCGAATTCAGGTCCTTGAAAAACGCCTGGTCGGGATCGGTATTCGGACGCATCGGCGTGCCATCGGCGTTGAGAATTGCCGTCCCGCTGGTGTTAGCCTCTAATCCCACTCCAGCGCTCCCATTTTCCAGGCATATATATAACCGATGATCAATTCCGCCAAGAAGACCATCATCGTCGACCAGCCAACCCAGCCGGTCAGATCAAGCGACACCGCCCACGGGAACAGAAACGCCGCTTCGAGGTCAAAAATGATGAACAGGATCGCAACCAGATAGAATCGCACATCAAACTGGCTGCGAGAATCTTCAAAAGCGGGAAAACCGCATTCATATTCCGAGAGCTTTTCCGCGCTGGGATTATGGGTACCGGTCAGCCTTGAGACGCCCATCGGCAGAAACACGAAGGCGGTGGACAAGCCAAGGGCGACAAACAGGAACAACAAAATTGGTGCATATTCGGAAAGATCGACCACAATAGACTCGTTTCGCTAATATTGGGGCCGCTTTTAGGCAGTGGGTTCCGATGCTGCAAGGTCGAATTGCCTTAAATTTGCGGCGATTTGCGAGCCATTCGCACTTACAGCAGCGACTTTGCCAATATCCGGTGCAGCTTGCTGTGCAGCGCTTCGTTCGAAGCCAATATTTCTCCCTGACCGATCGGCTGGTCGCCGCCAGTATAGTCCGTGACAAATCCACCGGCTTCGCGAACCATCAAAATGCCCGCAGCCACGTCCCAGACTTTTAATCCGGCTTCCCAGAAACCGTCATAGCGGCCGGCCGCGAGCCAGGCGAGATCCAGCGCGGCCGAACCATTGCGCCGGATGCCGGCCACTTGCGGCGCGACTGCACCAAAAATTCGTGCCCATTCGCTGAGATCGCCGTGACCTTTGAACGGGATACCGGTGGCAATCAGTGATTCCGACAAGTCGCGCCGTGCCGACACGCGCAAGCGCTTCTCGCCGAGCCATGCGCCCTTGTCCATTTCCGCCCACCAGGTCTGGTCGTTGAGCGGTTCGTAGATCAGACCGCTGGTAATCTTGCCCCAGCCGCGGCCGTCGAGCGAAGGTTCCTGGACGGCGATCGAAATCGCAAAATGCGGAATGCCGTGGAGGAAGTTCGTCGTGCCGTCGAGTGGGTCGATGATCCAGCGTGGCTTGCCTTCCTCGCCCTCGATCATCCCGCCCTCTTCGAGCACAAAGCCCCAACCCGGACGGACCTTTAGAAGTTCGTCATAGAGAATCCGCTCGGCGCGCATATCGGCCTTGGAAACAAAATCGGCCGGACCCTTTTTGGAGACCTGGAGATGTTCCACTTCGCCAAAGTCCCGGCGCAGGCGCGAACCTGCCTTGCGCGCAGCGCGTTCCATAACGGTGATAAGGGCGGAATGTGCTGGCATTTTATTGTCTCCCCCCTCCCGTTTACGAAAGGGGCTGTGTGTGGGTCTATCTATTTTTCAAAGAGCGGGCGAACAGCTTGGTCATGCCCACCCCTGACCCCTTCCCCAAGCGGGAAGGGGAATAAAATTCTCAGGAAACCTTGCCAACATATTCGCGGGCATAGACATCGACTATTATCCGGGTCCCCGCCGAAATGAATGGGGGCACCATGACGCGCACGCCGTTGTCGAGAATGGCGGGCTTGTAGCTGGAAGAAGCTGTCTGGCCTTTTACCACTCCATCGGCCTCAACTATCTCTGCCTCGATATGGTCGGGCAGCTGAACGGAAAGCGGCTTTTCGTCGTAGAGTTCCAGCTGGACATCCATGCCATCCTGCAAAAACTCCACCGCATCGCCCAGCAAATCGGCAGGCAATGTGAGTTGCTCGTAATTTTCCTTGTCCATGAAGGTCAGCATGTCGCCATCGGCGAAGAGATATTGAAAGGTCTTGGTATCAAGCCGGACCTTCTCGACCGTGTCCGCGCTGCGGAACCGGACATTGGTCTTGCGGCCGTCGATGAGATTTTTCATCTCGACCTGCATATAGGCGCCGCCCTTGCCGGGCTGGGTATGCTGGATTTTGGCAACCTTCCACAAGCCACCTTCATATTCCAATATGTTGCCCGGACGGATATCCACACCGCTGATTTTCATCGCCTGTCTCGCTTGATAGATTTTTCGATTGAGCGGCGCTGTAATCTGCTGGCTGATAATAGGCAAGCCCGGTGACAAGGAAAGGCTCCGGGATTCCAGCACAGGTCTTTTTCATACAATACGAAGAATCTCCCTGCAGCTATAACCGAATCATGATGCAAAGAGAATCCATCCTGCCCCCGCGCAACGAGACAAATGCGGCACCGCGCAACGGAAATGTGCTGGCCGCGGGCCTGTTCGGCTATTCGATTTGTGACGGCCAGATGCGCTCGTTCAAGCCAACCGAAGGCTATTTGCGCGACATCGAACAGATGCCCAGTTTTGCGCCGCCCTCGGTGAACAATTTTGTCGCGCAATATCTGGCTTCGAATATCGGCAAAACAAAAAGCGCTTCCTGACCTAGCTCAGCTGTTTTCCAAAATCTGGTTGAAGCTGCGGACGGCGTGGGCCGGTCCTTCAGAGTCATTCCACACCGCACCACATACCGCTAGAAAGTCAGCGCCCGCTTCAACCAATGGCTGGCAGTTTTCCGGTGTGATCCCGCCAATCGCCACGCAAGGTATTTCCATCATCGCAGACCACCATTTGAGAATATCCAGTTCGGGCCGGTGATGCGTTTCCTTGGTGTCGGTCGCAAAAAACGCACCGAAAGCGACATAGTTTGCACCGCCCTCGCCCGCTTCCATCGCAAGATGGCGGCTGTCGTGACAGGTGATGCCAATCTGGACATCCATACCCAGTTCCGCGCGGGCATTCTTCAGATTCTCGTCGCTTTGCCCAAGATGCACGCCATCCGCGCCCAATTTTTTGGCCAGCGCGATATCATCGTTGACGATGAACGCAACGTCATGCTCGTCACAAAGCGCTTTCAGCGGCGCGGCAAGCTGGGCTGCTTCCTGCTGATCGATATCCTTCACCCGAAACTGGAACGCCGCGACCGGTCCCGCTTCCAGCGCTTCTTTCAGCTGCTGCGGAAAATCACCGCCGGTATCGAGCGGGGAGATAAGATAGAGCTGGCAGGATTGACTATTGCTCACTTCAACAACAACCCCCAATATCTATACAATCGAAGCCCGGTAGATTTTATCGATCGCGCTTCCGAGTACCGCGTCAAATTCCTCGTCGCTTTGCGAAACCCGCAAATCCTGAAGCAGTCCGCGGCTGAAGCTGGCGATCATGCCTTCATTCTTGGCCAGTCCCTCGCAAGCGTCATCGGTCGAGAAACCACCGGACAGCGCCACCAGACGGATCACCTTGGGATGGTCCGTCAGCGACTTGTAAAGATTGGGTTCTACCGGGATCGACAGTTTCAGCATCACCCGCTGATCATCCGCCAGGGCATCAAGCTGCTTGGTCAGTTCGCCGAACAAAATCCTGTCGCACTCTGCACGCTCGTCGCTCTTAATATTCACTTCCGGTTCGATGATCGGCACCAGTCCATGGCTCAATATCTGTTTGGCGAATGCGAATTGCTGCGCGACATTGGCAGCGATCCCGGCAGCATTGGCCTTGTTGATGACCGAACGCATCTTGGTGCCAAACATGTTTTTGGCGACTGCGTTTTTGCACTGTTCGTCGAGATCCGGAATCGGCTTCATCAGCTGGACGCCGTTTTCTTCGTCCGCCAGCCCCTTGTCGACTTTCAGGAAGGGCACGACACCCCTGTCCCACAGCGCCTCCGGTACGGGCTTGCCATCCGCTTCGCCGTTCATGGTTTTCTCGAACAGGATTGCTCCGATCACCTTGCCGCTGCCAAAGCTTGGCGCAGTGATGATGCGACTGCGCATTTTGTGGATCAGCCCGAACATATCGTCGTCGTTTGAAAACGCATCTTCGCCAATGCCATAGCCGGCCAGTGCTTTTGGCGTCGAGCCACCGCTCTGGTCCAGCGCGGCGATAAAGCCCTCACCGTTTTCGATTTTGTTCAACATTTCGCTATTCGCCATTTTTTTGATTCCCAGTATATTTTTAATCGGACTGTTTCAGAGCTTCGACGCCGGGCAAGACCTTGCCTTCCATCCATTCGAGAAAAGCGCCACCGGCAGTCGACACAAAGCTGAAATCGTCAGCAACGCCCGCCTGATTGAGCGCGGCCACTGTATCGCCGCCGCCTGCGACCGAGAGCAGCTGCCCTTCTTTTGTCAAGGCCGCCGCGGTTCTCGCCAGCGCGACCGTTGCGACATCGAATGGCGGGGTTTCAAACGCACCGAGCGGGCCATTCCAGACCAGGGTTTTGCAAGTTTTCAGCACGTCGGACAATGCCTCGACCGCAGCCGGTCCGATATCAAGGATCATTTCGTCCGGTTCAACCTCGTGAACATTGACGGTACGGGTTGGCGGATTGGCTCTGAATTCCTTGGCCACCACGACATCATAGGGCAGGTGAACCGTGCAACCGGCCTTGTCTGCGGCTGCCAATATTTCGTTGGCGATATCCGCCAGATCATGTTCGCACAGCGATTTGCCGACATTCACGCCGCGCGCCGCCAGAAATGTATTGGCCATGCCACCGCCGATGATCAGATGATCAACTTGCTCGACCATTTGCCGCAAGACATCGAGCTTGCTGGAAACCTTCGCGCCACCGACAACCGCTGCGACAGGATGTTCGGGGTTACCCAGCGCCTTGTCGAGCGCGGTCAGCTCCCGTTCCATCGAGCGACCGGCATAAGAAGGCAGATGGTGCGCGAGCCCCTCGGTTGTTACATGGGCGCGATGCGCCGCCGAGAACGCGTCATTGACAAAGAAATCACCGAACGACGCGATCATCTTGGCCATGCCGGGATCATTTTGCTCTTCACCTGCCGCAAAACGGCTGTTTTCGACCACCGTGATGCTGCCGTCCGGCAATGCGGCGATGGCGTCATGATCCGGGCGCGGCATGAAGCCTACATCCCGGCCTAGCACCGCTGCCAAAGGCGCGACCACCGGTTCGAGGGAATATTCCGGCTTATACTCGCCTTTGGGACGACCGAAATGAGCGAGCAGCAGCAGTTTTGCGCCCTTGTCCGCCAGTTCGGTGACCGTCGGCAATAAAGCTTTCAGCCGGGTATCATCGGTAACCTTGCCGTCTGCCATCGGGACATTCAGGTCGACGCGGATCAGACCGCGCTTCCCTTGAACATCACCGATATCATCCAGCGTTTTAAAGTTGTTGGAAGACATTGCTCAGAGCCTTTATGCGTTAGATCAAACCGGCCATCACCTTGGCGGTATCGATCATGCGGTTGGAGAAGCCCCATTCATTGTCATACCAGCTGACCACGCGGACAAGCTTGCCGTCCATTACCGTCGTTTCCAGACTGTCGACCGAACTGCTGGCGGGCTGATGGTTGAAATCGCTGGAAACCAGCGGTTTGTCTTCAAACACCAATACGCCCTTCATCGGGCCGTCTGCCGCAGCTTTGAGCGCTCCGTTGATCTCCTCGACGCTGGTATCGCGGCCCGGCGTAAACACAAGATCGACCAGGCTGACATTTGGCGTCGGCACGCGGATCGACGAGCCGTCGAGCTTGCCGTTCAGTTCCGGCAGAACCAGACCAACGGCCCGGGCTGCACCAGTGGTTGTAGGGATCATGTTGACCGCGCCGGCGCGCGCGCGGCGCATGTCGCTGTGGATCTGGTCGAGCATCCGCTGGTCGTTGGTATAGCTGTGAATGGTGGTCATGAACCCGCGTTCGATGCCGACGGTATCGTTGAGCACCTTGGCGACCGGAGCCAGGCAGTTTGTAGTACAAGATGCATTGGAAACAATGACATCCGATGACGTCAGGACGTCGTGATTGACTCCGAAAACAACCGTTTTCAGATCACCCTTTGCCGGCGCCGAGATCAATACGCGTTTCGCGCCGGCATCGATATGCGGCTGCGCCGCATCCTTGGACTGGAAGAAGCCGGTGCATTCGAGCACGATATCAATACCCATTGCAGCATGCGGCAGATCGCCGGGATTGCGTTCGGAGGTTACGGCAATCTTCTTGCCGTTGACCATGATGTGATCGCCATGGGCGGTCACTTCGCCGGGGAAGCGGCCGTGGACGCTGTCATAGGCGAAAAGCAACGCATTGGCGTCCGCATCGGCAAGATCGTTGATCGCGACCAGTTCAAGGCCATCGTCATCACGTTCCAGAATCGCGCGGGCGACAAGACGACCGATCCGGCCAAATCCGTTAATTGCTACTTTCGTCATCTATTTTGCTCCTTTGAATTCAAACCTACTGGCGAAGTTTAGCCAATTTTCTTTAGTATCTGCGGGGTGATCGCATCCACGGTCAAGCCGAAATGCGCGAAGAGATCGTCAATCGGAGCCGACGCCCCGAAACTGTCTATCCCGAACCGCAGCCCGTTCAGGCCGGTATAGCGTTCCCAACCGAAAGTCGTTCCGGCTTCGATCGAGACCCGCAATATTGCGTCGCCGCCGAGCAATTCATTGCGATAGTCATCGCTTTGCCCGTCAAATAATTCGGCGCAGGGCATCGATACCACATCAGCGCCCACACCCGCAGCCTCCAGCTTGGCAGCGACATCCATCGCCAGCGACACTTCAGAGCCCGTGGCAACTAGCACGACGCGTTTTTCGCTTTCCGCCGCTTTCAGGCGATAAGCGCCTTTTTCACAGAGGTTTGTGCTGACGTCACTGCGCAACGGCGGAAGGCCCTGGCGGGTCAGAGCAAGCGTCGAGGGACCATCCGACCGCTTGATTGCCAGTGCCCAGCACTCGGCTGTTTCGATCGCGTCTGCAGGCCGGTAGACGTGCATGTTCGGCATCAGGCGCAAGCTTTGGATATGTTCGATTGGCTGGTGGGTCGGACCATCCTCGCCCAGACCGATGCTGTCATGGGTCATGACATAGATGGCCCGCGCGTTCTGGATCGCCGAAAGCCGCATCGCACCGCGGCAATAATCGGTAAACACCAGAAATGTACCGCCATAGGGGATGATCCCGCCGTGCAGAGCCATACCGTTCATCGCCGCTGCCATGCCGAATTCGCGGATACCGTAATAGATATAGCGGCCAGAATAATCATCTTTTGTCAAAGGCTTGGTGGAAGGAGTTTTGGTATTGTTTGAACCTGTCAGATCCGCGCTGCCGCCGATCATCTCTGGCAGGACTGCGGTGATCGCACCCAGAGCCATTTCGGAAGCCTTGCGCGTCGCCCATTTCGGTGGATCTTTCGCCAGACCCGCGAGATAGTCTTGCATCGCACCGTCGTCGGGCAGATCGCCCGCCATGCGCCGCTGGAACTCGCCTGCCTGCGCGTGGCCGCTCAACCGGCCTTCCCAATCGGCACGAACAGCGGCGCCTTTAGCGCCCAGTTGCCGCCACGACGTCAAGATATCTTCCGGAATAATAAAGGGTTTATGTTCCCAGCCCAAGGCGACGCGGGTTCCGGCGATTTCTTCATCGCCAAGCGGAGCGCCATGGGTTGCGGCGGTGCCCTGCTTGGTCGGGGCGCCAAAACCGATGATCGTCTTGCACGCGATCAGCGAAGGCCGGGGATCAGCTTCCGCCTCGCTTAAAGCCTTGCGGATGTCGTCAAAATCATGGCCATCGCAGGAAACAACATGCCAGCCGGATGCGCGATAGCGCGCCGGAATATCTTCACTTGTCGATAAATCTGTTTTACCATCGATAGTTATACCATTATTATCCCAAAGGACATTAAGTCTGCCCAAGCCCAAATGGCCCGCCAGACCGACCGCTTCATGGTTGATCCCTTCCATCAGGCAACCGTCACCGGCAACCACCCAGGTTTTGTGATCCACCAGATCATCGCCGAACACCGCGTTCAGATGCCGCTCGGCAACCGCCATGCCCACCGCGGTCGCGAAGCCCTGCCCCAGCGGACCGGTCGTCGTTTCCACGCCTTCCAGCTTGAAATTTTCAGGATGCCCGGCGCAGGGTGAGCTCAGTTGACGAAAATCCTTGATATCCTGCAGCGTCGGTCGCGCATATCCGGTCAGATGGAGCAGTGAATAGATCAGCATCGAGCCATGGCCTGCGGACAATACGAACCGGTCACGGTCCGCCCATTTTGGCGCTTGCGGATCGTATTTCAGGAAATCGCTAAACAGCACGGTGGCGACATCAGCCATGCCCATCGGCATCCCGGGATGACCGCTGTTCGCCGCTTGAACCGCATCCATGGCAAGCGCTCTTATGGCGTTTGCCATGTTTTGTTCGGTAACGGTCATCGCTGTTATTGTCCCCCGGATTGGCGAGTGTGAGAGTGCAGCAATATGCTGCGATTCGCTATTTTGCCTCCTCCTTTGATGATCCAGCAAGGCGGCGTCAAGGACCGCTTTTCCCGATCTTGTGTTTACGGCGACGGAATAGATTGATAGCAAGGAAAGACAGAAACTCACCTGTTGGAAGCAAGCTATGGAAAATGCTCATGGACAATGAACCAGTCATCCTGGCCATAGGCCGGATTGAACGCGCGTTGAGCCGCATTGAAACGGCCAAAAGCGCGGCGAAGGGAGATATTGATCCGGAACTGGCGGCGCGTCACGAAGCGCTGAAATCGGAAATGAAACAGGCCATCCATACGATAGACGGCCTGATCGAGCGACGGGAACACTGACATGGCACAGATGAAACTGGAAATCGGCGGCCGTTCGTTCATGGTAACCTGTCAGGACGGTGAGGAATCTCATCTGACCAAATTGGCCAAGATGGTTGACGGGAAAACCCGCGAATCCGGGGATCCGACCGGACTGACCGAAAGCCGGATGCTGCTATTTGCATCATTGCTACTCGCGGATGATCTGCACAGCGCACAATCCGCTCCTGCCCAACCGGCCGGGGATGGTGGCCCCGCGCTGCGGGACCCGATAGACAACCAGGTGGTTGCCGCGCTGGAAAAACTGGCAGATCGCGCCGAGCAACTGGCAAATAGCCTTGAGTAACTCCCCTATCACGCCTAGATAAGATCTGACGGGTACTGTCTGGCACGAGCTTGATACGAACATCCCTGAGGCGATATAACTTCCTAGGGAGCTGTCCCTGCCCGGATTGCGGACTGTTTTGCAGTCGGGTCCGATGCATATGGCGCCCACCTGACGTAATAGGCGTCAGAGGATTTTCCGGCAAACGACCAAGATGGTCCCGTCACTTTTTTGCAAAGAAAGCATATCTTTTGAGTAGCTTAAAAGAGAAAAAGAAGAAGCTACGCGAAGAGTATAAAAGGCGCCGCGATGCATTTGTCGGCCAGCTGGATACCGCAAGCCGCAATCTGTCTTTCCGCCGACCTCCCTCACCCTTGTCCCGTCTGATCAAGCAGGATCAAACCGTCGCGATCTATCGAAGCGTCGGTTCCGAAGCACCCACTACGCGCCTGATCGAATATCTAACAGAAATCGGTGCCAGCATAGCATTGCCGCGCGTTACAGAGGATGGCCATCTCGATTTCCGGCTGGTGTCAGGCGCGGATATTCTGGTAACCGGGTTCAGGAATATCCCCGAACCTGACGAAAGCTGTGCATTGGCAGACCCGGACATGATCATCGCCCCTCTCGTGGCCTTCGACCGGTCCTTGCGGAGACTGGGTCAGGGCGGAGGACATTATGACCGGAGCTTTGGAAAACATCCCGATGTTCCTCGTATCGGCCTCGCCTGGTCGGTTCAGGAAGCAGATGAAATTCCGACCGAACCACATGATGTGACTCTGCATATGATCGTGACGGAATGTGAAATAATCGAATGACTTAGGATGACGTCATGACAGCAAAAACTGATAAGAATACACAAAATCAGCCGAGCTGGCGCAAGCCGGTCGGGATGATTTTGATGTTGTTGCTGATCCTGCTGTGGTCCGGCATCGCCGTGACCCTGATAGACCAGATTAGCGGGCTCAATTTCTGGCTGCAATTGCCGGCCTATGTGATTCTGGGGATTGGATGGATTTTCCCGATCCGCCCCTTGTTGACCTGGATGAATACGGGATCTTTGCGTCATCTCCCTGAAAACAAGGGAAATGGCGCGAGTGACGAGACTTGAACTCGCGACCTCCGGCGTGACAGGCCGGCGCTCTAACCAACTGAGCTACACCCGCATATGCGCCTGCAATGGCGGTGAAGCAGCGCAAGTATAAGAGCACTGCATCCCTGTCAACTACACTCTTTCGAATATCCAACATATTTCGGAGGATGGCTCACCAGAGCCGCATTCCCGGCCCTTACATATCATGCCGGCAGCCACGGCTTCGAAAAATCGCAAACATCGCGATTGGTCGCAATTAATACCCTTAGTTACACTTTGTTACGGTTAACACGGAGTAAAGCAACGCGAAACGACTGCTTAATTAACTAAATTCATCGCCAGTTTTCCGCCGGTTTTGACGGTCTGAAACTCATGACGTCATTTAGCGCCTGTTTACGAAATATTTTCCTTTATTGGTCATACAGACCGCATGAACTGTATCGAAAAACAGACTTGCGAACGTCCTGCGTATCCGCTTGCCAAACATTCCATTCGCCGACAGCTGTCGTTTGCGGTTGGTGCTGCTGCCCTCTTTCTGGCGCCAACATCTGCCCATGCGGCGGGGACGGTTGCCGGAACCGATATCGTCAATGTCGCGCAAGCCACCTTTGACGGGCCGCCGGGCGACCCCCCCGTCACCATCGATTCAAATATCGTGACGATCAAAGTGGATGAGTTGCTCGACGTCACAGTTGTTTCCAGCGACCCGGGCGACGTGGCCACTTCACCAGGATCGACCGCGCAGGTAACCACCTATCAAGTGACCAATACCGGAAACGGTTCCGAGGCGTTCACTTTATCCGCGGATACCGCGAAGCCCGGCGATGAATTTGACACCACATTTGAACAAATCATTCTCGATACCAATGGCAACGGGGTTTACGATCCCGGAGTCGACACCATTTACACGCCCGGCACCAATGATCCGGTACTTGCGCCGGATGAAAGCATCACGGTTTTCATCCTTTCCACCATTCCGGCCTCTGCCAATGACGGGGATCGCGCCGAAATTGAGCTTGCTGCAGTCGCCAATACCGGCAGCGGCACACCGGGTGACATATTTGCCGGACAGGGCGATGGCGGTGGTGATGCTGTTGTCGGCTCAACCGGCGCGAATGATGAAGATAGCGGCTTTTTTGTTGTGCAGACTGCCGAAATCACGCTGGTAAAAAGCGCCACGATCGTCGATCCGTTCGGCGGAGCAACCGCTGTACCCGGCTCGGTCATTTTCTATCAACTGGTCGCAACCACGACCGGTACCGGCAACCTGGCCAATCTGGCGATCACCGACGATATCCCCGCCGATACGACATATAATGCCGAAACCATCACGCTGGAAGGCGCGCCACTGTCCGATTCTGCGAGCGACGCCGACGCCGGTTCCTTCGACGGCAGTTCGATCGCCGTGGCCCTGGGCACGGTTCCGGGCGGGCAAACACGCACCATCACCTTTCAAGTAACAATCGACTGATAATAACCGGGGATCGCAACATGTTAAAAAGATTTTTCATCGCAATAGCACTGATGTTACCGGGCACCGCCATGGCGGCCAACAGTGTCAGCCTGTCGAGCGACGTCTTTGTCGAACGCAAGGTGGCAAAGCCGAACGGCACCACCGCAGTGGTTCTCGAACAGCCCACAACAGTCATTCCGGGCGACAATCTTGTGTTCGTCGTCAACTACAAGAATGTCGGCAGCACGCCGGCTTCCGATTTCTCTGTCACCAACCCGCTCCCGAAAGCGGTGGCGTTCAATGGAACGTCTGATGGCACCGAAATTGTCTCCGTAGACGGAGGCAAGACCTGGGGACCGCTTTCGGCCCTCACCTATCCGGGCGAGAAAGGCGAAGTTCGTCCCGCTCTGATGACCGATGTGACGCACGTAAAATGGAAATTCAACCGCTCTCTTTCCGCAGGTTCGGGAGGAAAGCTAGTTTTTCGAGGCACTGTAAAGTGATCGCGACCGTACCGGATTGCCGCGGGGGTAGGGCAATCCATTTAATTGAAACAGGAGACAGTTATGACCAGTAAACTGAGACTTCTCGTGGCCACAAGTGCCTTTTCTATGGCTGTGCTGGGTGTAAACCCGGCATTTGCCGCAGATTTGGGTACTGATGCGGGCACGAGCATTACCAATAATGTGAGCGTTGCGTTCAACGTTGGGGGAACACCCCAGACCGCAGAAGTCGACAGCGACACATTCGTCGTCGATAGAGAGGTCAACCTTGTAATCACAAAAAGCGACGGCGTGAACACAACCGTTGCTCCTGGCTCAACAAACCAGGCCGTGACTTACACAGTCAGCAACCAGACCAATGACACGATCGACGTGTTGCTGACTTCTGAACAGCTCGGCGGAGACGATTTCAACGTCACCGGCACCGTCACCTATTATCTTGATGATGGCGACGGCGTATTTGATGCCGGCGACACCTTGATCACATCGGTCAACAATTTGGCGGAAGATGTAACCGTTACGGTTCATGCGGTTGCCAATATCCCGGGTGGTGTTGTAACCGGCGATACCGCTGACCTTGTGTTGATCGGTCAGGCTGCCGATTCAGTCACCGGCGTCGCATTTGTCGACAACTCCGGTGATGCGGATGATGCAGCGGTTGTCCAGAACGTCTTCGCAGACGGTGCTGGTACCGGCACCGGTGACGGCGCAGGCGACGGTTATCACAGCGATACCGACACCTACGAAGTCGCTGGAGCGGACATTTCGGTGTTCAAATCGAGCCGCGTGGTTAGCGATCCCGTTAATGGAGCGACCAATCCCAAGGCGATACCCGGTGCGGTTGTCGAATATTGTATTTCGGTAGCCAACGGAGCCGGTTCGGCATCTGCAACTGGCGTAACCATTACGGATACGCTGCCAGCCGATGTAGGTGGCAACGGCATCACCT
>NZ_JBATHY010000278.1:0-1640 GCF_049667325.1 Parasphingorhabdus sp.
CGGTTCGAGTCGCGCCTCGCCCGCGCCATCATGATAATTGTCGCCGAGACAGAAAACCGTCGTCGCGCCGGTGGCGCTGACCAGACCGGCCAGTTCCGCCAGCGTCGCCTGGCTGTCATAAGGCGGCAACATCTGCCCCTGACGCGCGTAAAAGCTCGCTTTTTCCAGATGGAGATCGGCCACCAGCAGCGCATTTTTCATGGGCCAGAAGAGTGCGGCGGGCGCGACGATATCAAAGCGATGATGGGCGAACAGAAGGGGAACCATGGCCCGCTATGCGATGAACATGGCGATGATGCAAGCCACCGGGTTGGAATTTTGCGCCAAGCCGCCCTATATGCGCTGCCATGACCGAAACCAACGCTCCCAGCAAAGTCGCCGCGCTCTATCATTTCGCCCGAGTCGATGATCCCGCGGCCCTGCGGCTCGATATACTCGCGCAATGCGAGGCTCATCATCTCAAGGGCACGATATTGCTCGCTGACGAAGGGATTAACGGCACCATCGCAGGGGCACCGGATGATATCGACAAGGTAATCGCCTATCTGCAATCGCTGCCTATGTTCACCGGGCTGGAGGTCAAATATTCAGAGGCCAGCACGACGCCGTTTCTGCGGATGAAGGTCCGCCTGAAGAAGGAAATCGTCGCGATGGGCGTTGACGGCATTGATGCCGCCGAAGCCAAGGGTGATTATGTCGACCCCACCGAATGGAATGCTCTGATCGCCGATCCCGACACGGTGGTGATCGACACCCGCAATGGCTATGAAGTGGCGATCGGCAGCTTTGACGGCGCGATCAACCCGAACACCGAAAGCTTCCGCGACTTTCCGGCATGGTTCGACGAATTCTCCCAACAATTGCGCCAGAATGATCGCAAGCAACCGAAAATCGCGATGTTCTGCACCGGCGGTATCCGCTGCGAAAAGGCGACCGCTTATGTGAAAGCGCAGGGCTTTGACGATGTCCACCATCTCAAGGGCGGGATATTGAAATATCTCGAACATGTGCCCGAAACCGAAAGCCTGTGGCAGGGCGACTGCTTTCTGTTCGATCAGCGGGTTGCGGTCGGTCACGGATTGCAGCAATCCGACTATGGCCAATGCTATGCCTGCCGGATGCCGCTGGGCGCCGCCGACCGCGCCTCGGCCGATTATGTGCCCGGGGAAGCCTGCCCGCATTGCATCGACCGGCGTAGCGACGAACAGCGCGCCCGCTATCGCGAACGCCAGCGGCAGGTCGAGCAAGCGGCCGAGGAAGGCCGCCAGCATCTCGGCTCCGCATGACCGAATTGCCGCTGCTCTACAGTTTCCGGCGCTGCCCCTATGCGATGCGCGCACGGATGGCGCTGCTGATCAGCGAGACCCCGGTCCGTTTGCGGGAGGTCGTATTGCGCGACAAACCGACAGAAATGATCGCCGCCTCGCCCAAGGCAACGGTTCCGGTGCTGGTGCTGCCCGACGGACAAGTGATTGATGAAAGCCTGGCGATCATGCACTGGGCGCTGGAGCGCAACGACCCGGAACACTGGTTGCAGGGCAATGCAGCGGAAAGCGCGCTGATCGCGGAAGCAGACGGCCCTTTCAAGCGCCATCTCGACCGCTATAAATATCCCGTCCGCTACGAAAATGTCGACCCGC
>NZ_JBATHY010000279.1:0-1657 GCF_049667325.1 Parasphingorhabdus sp.
CGTCCGGATACCGCCGGTTAAAATCTATCAGAAGGGTGTCTATAACGAGGAGATGGTCAAGGTCATCCTGCACCAGAGCCGCAAGCCGGACTGGTGCGCCGCCGATCTCAACTCCCTGATCGCGTCCTGCCGGGTGGCCGCCCGCCGGGTGGATGAAATGTGCGGACGGTTTGGCGAGGATGAATTTGCCAGCGCCACCGATCAGCTGCTGGCGCGCAACCACCGCGCGATGAAACATCTGATCGAAACCAGCATCGGCGAGGAACCGGTCAGCTTTACCGACTTTATCTGTGATGATGGCGTTGGTTATGGACCATATAAGATCACCTGCAAGATGTGGCGCGAGGGCGGCGAGGTCATTCTCGACTTCGAAGGCACTGATCCGCAGGCGCCCAGCTCGATCAACTTCTTTCTCAACGAGAATATGTTCAAGATGTTCTTCGGGATTTACATGATCATGGTGTTCGACCCACAGATTCTGTTCAACGACGGTTTCTACGATCTGGTCGACGTGCGAATTCCGGAAGGCTCTCTTCTCAAGCCGAATTATCCAGCGGCGCTCGCCGGACGCACCCATGCGCTTGGCCGGATTTTCGATATTTTGGGCGGCCTGCTCGGCCAGCGCCAGCCGGAATTCCTCAACGGCGCGGGATTCTCGTCCAGCCCGCACTTGATGTATTCCGGTTTCGACAAGTCCGGCGAATGGTTCCAGCTGTTCCAGATCGGCTTTGGCGGCATTCCCGGACGGCCGTTTGGCGACGGCCCCGATGGTCATTCGCTATGGCCCGGTTTCACGAATGTTCCGAACGAGTTTCTCGAGAAATATTTTCCGCTGCGGATCGAGCGCTATGAAGCCAAGCCCGACAGCGGCGGTGCGGGTCTCTTCCGCGGCGGCAATGGCATCCATATGACCTACTGTTTCCTCGAACCCGGCACGGTCGCGATTCATGACGACCGCTGGTTCACCTATCCCTGGGGCGTCAATGGCGGCCAGCCGGGTGACCGCGCCACCAAAATTCTGGAGAGAGCCGATGGCACGAAACAGGTTGTCGGCAACAAGCAGGATGGTATCGAGGTCAAGGAAGGCGATCTGCTCCACTTCATCACCTGGGGCGGGGGCGGCTGGGGCAACCCGCTCGAGCGCGATCCGGAACTGGTTGCTCTGGAAATCCGCCAGGGACTGGTCACAGTTAAAGGCGCCCGCGATTATGGCGTGGTGATTGCCGAAGACGGCAGCGTTGATGGGACAGCCACAGAAAGCCTGCGCGCGGAAATGACGCAGAATGTCGTCGAGACAGACGGGCCGTTCAACTTCGGCCCCGATATCGAAACGCTGCGAGCCAATTGTCTGGCAGAAACCGGACTGCCGGCACCGGTGCAACCCGGGAGCGTCACCGCCTAAACTTTCGCATCGATCCGCGTGACCGAGGCTTCAGCAAGGCCTGGCTGTCAGAGCGATTGCCCGTCGTCGATGATGATATCCGACCCGGTTACCATGCGTGACGCGTCCGAAGAAAAATACAGCATCATCGGATCAAGTGATTCGATATCCTGCAGCCGGCGGCGGTGGAACCCGGCAATTTGCGCTTCGCCTCCCGCGGTCTGATACCAGTCGCCCTGGATTTCGGTCGGGATATAGCCGGGATGGATGGTGTTG
>NZ_JBATHY010000280.1:0-2297 GCF_049667325.1 Parasphingorhabdus sp.
GTCGGAGGAGTCGCGCAAACGGCGGAAACCGATTCTGATACGTTTAAAGTTGATCGAAAAATAATGCTGACCGTTTCAGAGGTGGGCGCCTCTTCGACGTTCGTTTTCCCCAACAGGCAGGATGCTGTTACAGCTTTTACAGTAACCAACACATCAAATGCGGTGCTGGATTTTGGCTTGTCGGCCGCGCAGCTCACCGGAGGGACGGCGGAGCACGGCGGAACTGATAATTTCGACATAACTGGACTGCAGATTTTCATCGATAGCAACGGCAATGGTTTTTATGATGTTGGCACTGATATCGCTACATTTATTGACGAACTGCCCGCGGACACCAGCGCGACAGTTTTTATTGTAGGAGATATTCCCATTTCCCAGGTCGATAACGATGTTGCCGGTGTCATTTTGACCGCGACCGCGAAAGAATCCGGCATTGTCGGTACTGAAGGCGCGTTGGTAACCCAAGACACGGGCGCCAATACCGCCGGTGTTGAGACCGTGTTTGCCGATAATGCAGGTGCGACAGATAGCGCTCAAGATGGGATGCACAGCTCTGGAGACGACTACACGATCTTTGCCGTTGAACTCAGCGTAAATAAAACCAGCACCGTGATCAGCGATCCGATCAGCGGAGTTACAAACCCTAAAGCTATCCCGGGCGCTACGGTAGAATATTGTATCGCTGTAACCAACAATGACACGAGCATCTCTGCCGAGAGCGTTACCGTTTCCGACACCATTCCCGCCAATCTATCCTATGATTCCGGATTCGGTGTGGTAACCAGAGGGACGGTAACCGGGCTAGTTTGCAACGCCGATGGTACGGGTACAGGCAGTGAATCGAGCGGCGCTATTTCGGGTAACCTCGGTAGTATCTCAGCCGGCTCCACTAAAACTCTAGTTTTCCGCGTCGCTATTGATTGACTGATACCTAGGCGATCTAAATCGATTCAACTTCTGGTTTCAAGCCTAGTACAAAAGCATTGTCCAGCACAATCACGCGAATCCACGGATGCTCCCAAAGCCGCCACGAGAGCCGGATAATATCAACGTCCGTTATTGGGGCGTCAGCTGCCTGTCAGCTTTCAGCAATCGGGTTACCAAGGGAGAACGGCGGAATCCTGGTCGCAGTCGAAAACTCCAACCAACCCCGCCGGTTGCAATTTCCGGTCGGCGGACTCTGCTAAGCATTCAGATCAAATTTCTCCGGCACCATTTTCGCCAGCATCTTCTGGCAAGCTGCCAGATTGCGCTGGAATATTTCATGCGCGTTCATCGCTTCGAGAAACGCCGTCAGTGCCGGCCATTTGGCGGCGTCAAACGGGGTCACGATCAGGTCGGTCTGCATCAGTTGCGCGGCGATCGCGATATCGGCGATCGAGAGTGTGTCGCCGAGGAAATAAGTGCCTCCATCAAGCTGCGCTTCGAGATAATCCCAAAGCGGTGGCAATTTCTCGTTCCAGGTCTGGCGCGCGGTGTCGAGATCAGGCTCCTTGCCGGTCATCGCGGCAAAGATAATCGGCCGGAACACCCCTCCCCCGCCAGCCATCGCCATCGCGCTGTCGGCATATTCCTCAAGCCACAGCGCGCGGCCGTGGAGATAGGGATCTTCGGGATAAGCGGCTGGCGCGGGGCATTTCTTTTCCAGAAACCCGCAGATCGCGGAGCTGTCGGCGATGGTTCCGTCCGGTCCCTCTGCCGCAATAGACGTATCGCGCAGCGCCGGAATCCGGGCCAGCGGACTGATCGCCAGATACCATTCGGGCATCGCCATTATGTTGATCGCTTCGCAATCATAATCGAGCCCCTTGAGCGCGAGCACGGCTTCGGCCTTGCGCTGGAAGGGGGATAGAGGCGAGCCGTAAAGGATATAGGGGGCGGTCATGGGGGTGGTTTCTCCGGTTGGTTGAGAGTGCTTTGGCGGATTGATTGGTGATTGGGAAGCTAGTTTTCCTCTCCCCTTGAGGGAGAGAAAATTTGTCGCACCAAGACGCGAAGCCACAAACGGCAACCGCACATCAATTGTGCGGTTTGCACTCACCCATAGACAATGCCGACCGCATCCGCCGCCTTCTTCGCCAACGCCCGCGCCGCATCCGTATCCGTCCCCGTCGCCAGCGCAACCCCCATCCGCCGATAGGGCCGCGTCACCGGTTTGCCGAAAATCCGCACGTCCGTTTCGGCGCCTGCACTGCCCAGCGCCAGAGCCTCGGCCACGCCGGTAAATTCAAACCGCTCGCTGTCCCGGTCGGCCAGGATCACCGCACTGGCGCTGGCGGGCGCGCTCAACGCAATAT
>NZ_JBATHY010000281.1:0-3642 GCF_049667325.1 Parasphingorhabdus sp.
AAACCGAACGGCCCTACTACGTTAGGCCCGCGCCGCAACGCCATCGCCGCCCAGATTTTCCGGTCGACATAGATGATCATTGCAACGGCGAGCATCAGCGGCAGCGCGATCAGCAGGATTAGCGCGAGCGTGGCGACGAACCAGCCAGCTTCAAAACCCATAAGGGATTGGAGATATTCGGTCATTGATTATCTCCCGACTCTCTCGACGCAGCGTGGCGGTTCCAGAATCGCACAAGAAAATCAAACAATATTCCGTTGGCGCCAATCCAAATTGCCTCCGAGAATCCCTGCAATACAGCCCTCAAAAGAGCAGCTCTGATCATCGGACTATATTCTGGGCCGTATGGCATTTGCGCCACTTTGACTTCGTAGAAAGACATCCAGAATGTCGCAAAAAACACTATTACGGCCAGCGCATAGAAAATTTTCGGTGCTCTCACCAATAGATCAGGAAGCTGATTCATTCGGCCGCCTCCAGCATCTCGTCATCGGCATGCAGCAATTCCGCGGAACAGCGCTGCATCGTTGCGCTGGCGCGGGCGATGCTGTTGGTCAGGTAGAAATCCTTGATCGGATGGACGCCCTGCCCTTTGGGTGCACTCGGCAATCCGCTTGGCGGTGCCCAGTCGAAAGTCACCAGGCCTTCAGCGGCCAGTTCGGGATGATCTTTCGCCATTTTGGCGCGTAGTTCCTCGAAGCTATCGAATGGCAGGGTCTTGCCCATCACATCGGACAGGGCCCGCAATATGCTCCAGTCTTCGCGCGCGTCGCCGGGCGCGAAAATCGCCTTGTTCGAACGCTGTACGCGGCCTTCAAGATTGACATAAGTACCGTTTTTCTCGGTATAGGCAGCGCCGGGCAGAATCACGTCCGCCGCATGGGCACCGGCATCGCCATGATGGCCGATAAATACCTTGAAACTGTCTTTGAACGCTTCGTAATTCATTTCGTCCGCACCGAGCGCGAAGATCAATTTCGGTTTCTTCGCCGCTATCGCCTTGATCCCGCCGCCATAGGCATAACCGAGCATCAGCCCGCCAGTACGCGAGGCACCGATATGGAGGATGTTGAAACCGTTCCAGCCATCACGGATGAGCTTGTATTTTGTCGCCAGCTTGAGAGCCGCGCCATGCGCGCCTTCGATGCTCAGCGCGCCGCCGCCGAGGATGATCGCGGGCCGCTCGGCGCCTTTCAGCGCATCAGCAAGGGCCTTGGGCAGCTTCGCGAGCAAACCCATATCATCACCCAGCCATTCCACCGGATAGGTCTGGTCCGCTTCCGGCCCGATACCAAAAACCTTCGCATGACCCTTGCGCACAGCCTTGCGGATGCGGGTATTGACCAAAGACGCTTCCCAGCGCGGATTGGTCGAGACCAGCAGGATCACATCCGCGTCTTCGATACCGGCGATGGTAGAGTTGAAATTCACCGCTGCTAGACTGGACACATCATAAGAAAGTCCGGTCTGGCGGCCTTCCAGCATGTCCGACTTCATCGATTTGAGCAGCTTTTTCGCCGCATACATCGTCTCGCAGTCGACCAGATCGCCCGCAATTGCCGCAACAGAACTACCGGCCTTCACATTGGCAATCGCCTGGAATGCTTCGTTCCAGCTTGCTTCTTCCAGTGTGCCGTTCTTGCGCACATAGGGCTTGTCGAGGCGGCGTTTCATCAGGCCGTCGATCGCGTGGCGGGTCTTGTCGGTCGCCCATTCCTCGTTCACGTCATCATTGACCCGCGGCAAAGAACGCAACACTTCGCGGCCACGGCTATCGATGCGGATATTGGTGCCGACACCATCCATCACGTCGATGCCGAGCGTCTTGGTCAATTCCCACGGCCGCGCTTCAAACGCATAAGGCTTGCTGGTCAAAGCGCCAACCGGGCAAAGATCGACAACATTGCCGGACAATTCGCTGTTCACCGCGCCTTCGAGATAGGAGGTAATCTCCATCCCCTCGCCGCGTCCAATTGCGCCAATTTCCTCGACGCCGGCAACTTCCTCGGCAAAACGCACGCAGCGGGTGCAATGGATGCAGCGGGTCATCACCGTCTTGATGATCGGCCCCATATATTTCTCGGTGACCGCGCGCTTATTCTCTTCGTAGCGCGAGCCGCCCTTGCCATAGGCCATCGCCTGATCCTGCAGGTCGCATTCGCCGCCCTGATCGCAAATCGGGCAATCGAGCGGATGGTTGATCAGGAGAAATTCCATCACCCCTTCGCGCGCCTTCTTGACCATTTCGCTGTCGGTGCGGATTTCCTGACCTTCGGCGGCTGGAAGCGCACATGAGGCCTGCGGCTTCGGCGGACCCGGCTTCACTTCAACCAGACACATGCGGCAATTGCCCGCGATCGACAGCCGCTCGTGATAGCAGAAACGCGGGATTTCCTTGCCGGCAAGCTCGGCAGCCTGCAGCACGGTAGCGCCCTGCGGCACTTCGATTTCGATGCCATCTACGGTGACTTTAGGCATGGACTACTCCCACAAAACCGTCATGCTGAACTTGTTTCAGCATCCAGGGAGAGCGGTCCCGTAATTCTGTGATTGCCGCTCTGGACCCTGAATCAAGTTCAGGGTGACGCGACGAAGGTGCATAGTTCACTCCGCCGCCTCCATCATCTCTTCGCCCTTATGCTCGCGAATCCGCCGCTCCATCTCGGGGCGAAAATGCTTGATCAGGCCCTGGATCGGCCAGGCCGCTGCGTCGCCGAGCGCGCAAATCGTATGCCCTTCAACTTGCTTGGTGACTTCGTAGAGCGTGTCGATATCGCCGATTTCCGCGTCGCCATCGCGCATTTTTTCCATCACCCGCCACATCCAGCCAGTGCCTTCACGGCACGGCGTGCATTGGCCGCAGCTTTCATGCTTGTAGAAATAGCTGAGCCGCGAAATCGCGCGGACGATGTCGGTCGACTTGTCCATCACGATGACCGCAGCGGTGCCGAGACCGGAGCCGACATCCTTCAGGCCGTCAAAGTCCATCGGCGCGTCCATGATCTCATGGGCTGGCACCAAAGGCACGGACGAACCGCCCGGAATGACCGCGAGCAAATTGTCCCAGCCGCCGGTGATGCCGCCGCAATGTTTCTCGATCATATCCTTGAACGGGATCGACATCGCTTCTTCGAACACTGCCGGCTTGTCGACATGGCCGGAAACCTGGAACAGTTTCGTACCGTGGTTGCCTTCGCGGCCAAAGCTGGCAAACCAGGCAGCGCCGCGCCGCATGATCGTCGGGACGACCGCGATAGACTCGACATTGTTGACCGTGGTCGGGCAGCCATAAAGGCCTGCGCCGGCCGGAAAGGGAGGTTTCAGGCGCGGCTGGCCTTTCTTGCCCTCGAGGCTTTCGATCATCGCGGTTTCTTCGCCGCAGATATAGGCGCCGGCGCCGCGGTGGACGAAGACGTCAAAATCATAGCCGGACTTGGCGGCATTCTTGCCGATCAGGCCAGCGTCATAGGCTTCCTTGACGGCCGCCTCCATGACCTTGGCTTCCATGATATACTCGCCACGAATATAAATATAGGCGGCCCGCGCGCGCATCGCGAAACCGGCGATCAATGCGCCCTCGATCAGCTTGTGCGGATCGTTGCGCAGGATTTCGCGGTCCTTGCAGCTGCCCGGCTCGGATTC
>NZ_JBATHY010000282.1:0-16801 GCF_049667325.1 Parasphingorhabdus sp.
GGGCAGGGCCTTGAGCTCCGTCCGCACATCATCGCGCACAGCCGATCCGTCATGGAACCATTGCACCAGCCCCAGCCGCTGGTTGATTTGCGGTTCCGCGAACAACGGCGCCGACAGATCCCGCGCCAGCACACGCGCACCGGCGGGTGTTACAGTGCGATCGATGGCATGAAGCAGACTACCCTCGCGCGCACCGGCCAATGTCCGGTCGATCTCCAGACTGGCCCGCGTCGGACCGTCGATCGAGAGAAACGTGCGAGTTTCACGCCTGCTAGGGGGATGCAAATAGGGCATATTGCCCTGGGAAACATGCTCGACATAGGCAACCAGACCGCCGGCCGTCGCCAGTTCGGCACGCGAAAACTCACCCATGCCGTCGAGCGTCGCAACCCCGAAATGATCCCGCAGCCGCTTTTCCGCGCCCAAGCTGTCAAAATGGTCCTTGTCCCAGGCGGTCGCCTTTGCCAGCCGGGGCAACAGCCCGGGCGAACAGATGATTTCCGACGGGGCCAATCGAGCCAGTTCTGCATCCAGAGCATCGTCCGAAATAGTTGTCAGTTCAAAATTGCCGGTCGATATATCCGCCGCCGCCAGCCCGATCTCGCCCTGCACCTGCGCCAGCGCGACCAGAATATTGTCGCTTCGCGCATCGAGCAAAGTGTCTTCGGTCAGCGTTCCGGCGGTCACATAACGGACGATATCCCGCGCGACCAAAGCCTTGTAGCCACCGCGCGCTTTGGCCTCGGCCGGCGTTTCAACCTGCTCTGCAATCGCCACTTTGAAACCGGCCCGGATCAGCTTCGCGAGATAATTTTCTGCGGCGTGGACCGGCACACCGCACATCGGAATCGAATCCCCGGCGTTTTTCCCGCGCGATGTCAGGGCAATGTCCAGCGCCGCCGAAGCAAGCTTGGCATCTTCGTAGAACAGCTCGAAAAAATCCCCCATCCGATAGAAAAGCAGGCAGTCACTCGCCTTTTCCTTGAGCGCGAAATATTGCACCATCATCGGGGTGACCTTGTCCGGTTTCGCCGCAGGGTCTTTCGCCTTGCTTTCTGCTTTGCTCTGAGTCCGGATTGCCATGAACTCGCGATAGCCGACTGCAGCGAGACATAAAAGAGTAGCGAGCACATCCTGTTGAAATTTACTTGATATTGCGGCTCCGTGACAAAACGAGTAGGCCCTGAAACGGGACGTGAATATCCGATCGGCACACTTGTGCCGACGACCAATATGCGGAGAGACAACTTGGCCGACAAGAATGATAACAATCTGGAATTTTCCGAACGGGAAGCTCTGCTTTTTCACTCCCACGGCCGGCCCGGAAAAATCGAGATTATCGCATCGAAGCCAATGGCGACCCAGCGCGACCTCAGCCTTGCCTATTCGCCAGGCGTTGCCGTGCCGGTCCGGGCCATCGCCGAAGACCCATCAAAGGCCTATGACTATACCGCCAAGGGCAATCTGGTCGCCGTCATTTCGAACGGCACCGCGATTCTGGGCCTCGGCAATCTCGGCGCGCTGGCTTCGAAACCGGTGATGGAAGGCAAGGCAGTGCTGTTCAAACGCTTTGCCGATGTTGATTCCATCGATCTGGAACTTGACACCGAGGATGCAGAAGCATTCATCAATGCCGTCCAGATAATGGAACCCAGCTTCGGCGGCATCAATCTGGAAGATATCGCCGCACCCGATTGCTTCATCATCGAGCAGACCTTGCGCGACCGGATGAATATTCCGGTATTTCATGATGACCAGCACGGCACCGCGATTATCGCTGCTGCCGGGATCATCAATGCCTGCCTGCTGACCGACCGCAAGATCGAAGATATCAAGGTTGTCGTCAACGGCGCCGGTGCGGCTGCCATTGCTTGCGCCTCGCTGATCAAGAGTCTGGGCGTTCCGCATGACAATCTGACCATGTGCGACCGGACGGGCGTCATCTATCGCGGCCGCGACGATGTCGACCAGTGGAAATCCGCCCATGCGATTGACACTGATGCACGCACCTTAACCGATGCGCTTTCAGGTGCAGACGTCTTTCTCGGCCTGTCTGCGGCCGGTGCCCTGAAACCCGAAATGGTCAAGGACATGGCTCCTCAACCGATCATTTTTGCGATGGCCAATCCCGATCCGGAAATCACGCCGCCCGATGCGAAAGCGGCCCGGCCCGATGCGATTATCGCCACCGGCCGTTCCGATTATCCCAACCAGGTCAATAATGTCCTCGGCTTTCCATTCATCTTCCGCGGCGCTCTTGATGTCCGGGCAACCCGGATCAACGAGGAAATGAAAGTCGCCGCCGCCCATGCGATTGCCGAGCTGGCGCGTGAACAGGTTCCCGAAGAAGTCGCCGCTGCCTATGGCGGATTGGCGCCTAGCTTTGGCGTCGACTATATCATTCCGGCACCCTTTGATCCGCGCCTGATGGACGTGGTTTCAGCCGCCGTCGCCAAGGCGGCGATGGATAGTGGTGTCGCCCAGAAACCGATCGAGGATCTGGACGCCTATCGACAGAGTCTCAAGGCGCGCCTCAATCCGACAACATCGGTACTTACCCAAGTCTATCAGGCCTGCCGTGTGGCGCCGAAACGGATCATTTTTGCCGAAGCCGAAGAAGATGTCGTGCTGCGCGCGGCTATCCAGTTTCAGGATGGTGGCTATGGCACTCCGGTTCTGGTCGGTCGCGACGATCGCGTCCGGGAAAAACTCCAGGAATTGGGTGTCCGCGATCCCGACCGGTTTGAAATACACAATAGCCGCAACAGTCCGCTGGTCCCCGACATGGTGAACATGCTCTATGAACGCCTCCACCGCCGCGGCTACATGGAGCGCGATATCAAGCGCATGGTCAATCAGGACCGCAACATCTTCGGTTCCGTGCTGCTCGCCATGGATCAGGGTGATGCGATGATCACCGGCGTTACCCGCCCTTATGCCCAGTCTTTCCGCGATGTCGCCAAAGTGATCGATGTCGAAAAAGGACGTACCGCCTTTGGCATCCATGTCATGGTCGGCCAGCATCACACGATCTTCATGGCCGACACCACGGTCAACGAAAGGCCCTCGGCCCACGAACTGGCAGATATTGCCGAACAAACGGCTGCGGTCGCCCGGCAAATGGGGCACGAACCTCGCGTCGCCTTCCTCAGCTACTCGACCTTTGGCAATCCCGAAGGACGCTGGCTGGAAAATCTCCGGGACGCCGTGGCGCTGCTCGATGAACGGCGCGTCAATTTCGAATATGAAGGCGAAATGGCGCCCGACGTGGCGCTCAACCCCAAGCTGATGGCAAACTATCCGTTCAGCCGCCTGTCACAGCCCGCCAATATCCTGGTCATGCCCGGCCTGCAATCCGCCAATCTGTCGGCAAAATTGCTGCGAGAACTGGGCGGTGATTCGGTTATCGGACCAATGCTGGTCGGACTGGAAAAATCTGTGCAAATTGCAACCATGGCTTCCACCGCATCGGAACTGGTGACGCTGGCAGTATTGGCCGCCAGCGGCATTGCGAAATAAAGGGTCCGCCAGGACAGCCAACTGGAAGTTAGATCGAGTGGCCGACAAGGGTGCCTTGATAGGGTAGAATGCTATGGGCGAGTGGGGTCATTGCTCGCGCTGCCCGATCCCGCCGCACCAACCGCACCGATATTACCAAATAGTTCCTCGAAAAAGGAGCGGTCACGGCCGAGTGTCGGTGTTTTGTCTCCGTCCGGGCTGATGCTTGCCACCAGCTCGAGGCCGGTGCGGTCAACCGCGGTCACATTTCCTGCGGCATCAAATTGCACACGCATCACCTGCTGGTCGCGGGGACGCGGGCTGCTGAAGCCATATTGGCGGGTATCGCGGGACAGATAATACCACGTATCGTCATCAAACTGGCCGGTGAAGGTCGGCCGGCCGAGCGAGGCCTCAACCGATTGGCGATTGTCGATGCCTGCCTGAATAGCCGACATCAGCACTTCATCGGCAATATAGCCCTGATGGCCGCGTACCTGGGTACATCCTGCCATCGTCATGGCGCCAGCCATTAGCCCGAGCCACAAGCTGTGTTTTTTTATATTGCCGACCATCGAACTCATTCTCCACTGTACAGCCGGCACCATACTGGTGCCCGACTTGCCATCGCCCATTGCATCTCGCGCCATAAATATCAATATGCCCTGTATCCAGACTTAACAAACGAGCCGATTGTCCATAAACCTGCGATCCAACCAGCGGAACCAGCAATGTCAATTTTCAGCAAGATTTTTTCAAGGGATAATCCCAATGTCGGGATGCGCCCGCTTTATCAAGCGATTGTCCGCGAGGGCCGGCAGATCGCGTGGTACGAAGAAGGTCAGGTGCCGGATAGTCTCGACGGCCGGTTTGACATGATTGCCGCGATATTCGCGCTGGTCATGATCCGACTCGAGAAAGAAGAGCAATGGGATCAGCACGTCGCATGGCTGACCGAGATATTCATCGCGGACATGGACGGACAATTGCGCCAGATCGGTATTGGCGACATGGTGGTAGGCAAGCAAGTCGGCCGCATGATGGGCGCGCTCGGCGGCCGGGTCGGAGCGTATCGCGACGCGCTGGAAAAGGGAGCGGACCTGCAAGACGCCATATTGCGCAATGTTTTTCGCGGCAAGAAGCCCGATGATGCGGCTTTGATCTATGTTGCCGAGCGCCTGTCTGCCTATCATAGCGCACTGGAAGGCTGCGATTCTAACGAGATTATCGCGGGCCAGATCCCCGAAAGCGGATCGGCCGGATGATCGACAAGCCCGAATTTTCCCATATCGTCAAGCTGTCCGAAATTGGTTCGAAACCGCGTTCCGGCACGCTTGCCGCAGGCGAGGAAGAACGCTGCGCCCTTGCCCTGCGGTTCGATATTCCGAAAATATCCTCGCTGACGGCGACCTATAAACTGGAGGCAGGCGAGCGCGGGATCGCATTTACCGGGTTACTGACATCCAACCTCCACCAGAGTTGCGTAATAACCGGAGAAGAGATCCCGGTTCAGGTCCGCGATAAATTTGATATCCTGTTCATTCCCAAGGCGGATCCGAGCGATCTGGAAGAAGAAATCGAGCTGACCGAGGAAGAGTGCGACCTTGTTGAATATGAGCAATCCCAGATCGATCTGGGCGAAGCACTCGCGCAAACGCTGTATCTTTCGCTTGATCCATATCTGCGCGGGCCGAATGCCGACGAGGCCGCCCGGAAGAAAGGGCTGAAATCCGAAGAAGAGTCCGGACCATTTGGCGCTCTGGCTGCGCTGAAGGACAAGCTCGGTTAGGCCGAGGCCTTGGCAGACTTGCTCTCGGCAGCTTTGGTCAGACGCGTTTTCAGCCCGTTCAATCTTTGTTTGCCGGTTATTTTACCGCCCAACAGATCGGTGATGTAGAATGTATCCACCGCGCGCTCGCCATAAGTGGCAATATGGGCGCTGTGCACGGTTACTTTCGATTCAAACAGGGCATAGGCGAGTTCGTTGAGCAAGGCTGGTCGATCCTGAGCGTTGACTTCCACTACGGTAAACCGGTTGGATGCGTCATTATCAACCAGCGCAAAGGGCGTGATAACGAAAGCGCCGGCTCGCGAGTGCGCGAGTGGTCTAGCCTCAAGCTTGGTGGAAAGCTTGGACCGGTTGGCCAGAGCATCCTCGACCGCCTGTTTGAGCCGGTCCAGCTGGCCCTTTTCTGAGAATGGCTTGCCGTGCGGGTCCTGAACCAGAAAATTGTCCAGCGCCATGCCGTCACGGGTGGTGTGGATGCGGGCGTCGATAATATTGCCGCCAGAGACATGGATGCCGCCCGCTATGCGATAGAATAATCCCGGATGGTCAGCCGCATAGACGGTTATCAATGTTGCGCCGCGCTCGGCGTAGACATCAGCAAAAATCGCCAGCTCTGTGTCCCCTGCTTCGAGAACTAGCCGCGCATTTTGTACGATAATATCATCCGGCTCGGCAATCCAGTAAGGATCGGTAAACCGCTTCGCCAGTTTCTTGAACTCGGCGTCCGGCAGATTCAGCGTCCCGGCCAGAACAGCCTTTTTCTCGTCAATCCGTTCCTTGCGTCCGCGCTGTTTGTGACCGAGCAGCAACATTTCCTGCGCCGCATCGAACAGATCGGTCAGCAACTGCCGTTTCCAGCTGTTCCACACGCCGGGGCCCACCGCGCGGATGTCGACAACGGTCAGCACCATGAGCTGGCGGAGTCGCTCGACACTTTTTACCTGGCTGGCGAAATCCTGAATGGTCTTGAAATCCGAAAGATCGCGTTTGAAGGCAACAGCCGACATCAGCAGGTGATTGCGGACCAGCCACGCGACCAGTTCGGTTTCATGTGGCTTCAGCCCCAGTCGCGGGCAAAGCTTCATCGCCACTTCCGCGCCCAATATACTGTGGTCGCCGCCACGTCCCTTGGCGATGTCATGCAGCAAGGTGGCGACAAACAGCACCCGGCGGTTCTGGAGTTTCTCCATCGTCACGGTGCTGTTCGGATGGTCGTCGGCCAGATCACCCCTGCCGATCTTGGCGAGCAGGCCAATCGCACGGATGCTGTGTTCGTCGACCGTGTAATGATGGTACATGTCGAACTGCATTTGCGCCACGATGCGACCGAAGTCGGGGATGAAACGGCCGAAAATGGAAGCTTCGTTCATCCAGCGCAGCACCAGTTCGGGATCACGCGGCGAGCAGAGTATGTCGAGAAACAGCTTGTTGGCGCGCGGATCCTTGCGGATATCATTGTCGATCAGCTTGGCATCGCGCCGCGCAGCCCGCATCGCCAGGGGATGGACTTCGAGACCGTGCCTGTCGGCCAGCCAGAAAATCTCGACCAGCCGAACCGGGTCGTCGGCGAAAAAAGTCTCTTTCGGCAAGGCGAGACGTCCGCGATCGAGGACAAAGCCGTTGAGCTTCTTTGGTTTGCGGGTCAGGGAAGGCAGAAACCGGCGGACTCCCGCGTTGTGCGTCTCATCGAGATGGGCGAGAAACACACCGGTCAGATTACCGACCACTTTTGCGTTGAGAAAATAATATTGCATGAACCGCTCGACCGACGATTTGCCGGGCCGGTCTGCAAAGTGCATCCGCCGGGCGACTTCGGGTTGCAGGTCAAAGGTAAGCCGGTCCTCCGCGCGGCCGGTCATGTCATGCATGTGACAGCGTACCGCCCAGAGGAAATTGGCGGCCTTGCGGAACCGTTTGAACTCGTCGGCGGTCAACAGACCGACATCCACGAGATCCTCGGCCGAGGTCACCTGATGGATATATTTGCCGATCCAGTAGAGGGTTTGCAGGTCGCGCATTCCCCCCTTGCCTTCTTTGACATTGGGTTCGACAACATAGCGGCTGTCGCCCATTTTCTTGTGCCTTGCATCGCGTTCGGCCAGTTTTTCCGCGACGAAAATGCTGTCGGTTCCGGCAACGACGTCATGGAAGAACCGCTGCTTGGCGGCTTCATAAACACCGGTATCGCCCCAGATATAACGACCTTCGAGCAGCGCTGTGCGAATCGAAAGATCACCCTTGGCCATGCGCACCATTTCATCGATCGAGCGGCTGCTTTGCCCAACCTTCAACCCGAGATCCCAGAGCCAGTAGAGCATCGCCTCGACGACCTGTTCGGTCCAGCTGGTAGCCTTGTCCGGAGTCAGAAAAGCAATATCGACATCGCTATGCGGCGCCATTTCACCCCGGCCATAGCCGCCGACCGCCATCACCGCGATCCGTTCGCCCGACGACGGGTTGCCGACCGGATATTGATGATGCACGGCTATATCGTGGATCAGCCGCACCAGCTGGTCGACCAGAAATGATTGGGCTGCCGCCATTTCATGACCAGCCGACGGCTTTTTCAGCAAGCGTTTGCCGATCTCCGCCCGGCCCCCCGAGAGCGCGTTCTGCAACAGCGGCAGAATCATTGCTCTGGCCTCTGGCATGCCATGCTCGGCGATGAGTTCTTCTATTTTTTCGGCCAGTGCCCGGCGATTGATAATCTCCCGCTGCCGGACGATCCGCTTCCCCGGATCAGCCGGCGCGGCAGGAATATTGGCGCGCAGGTTCATCCCGTCCCGGCCAGTACGTCGCGATGCTTTTTCGCAATCACGATTTTTGCAATTTTTGCGGTGCCGAGTTTCGGCAACGGCTCGTCATACTGCCAGATATGCACCGGCATTTTATAGGGCGCGAGCTGGGTCTTGAGCGAAGCCAGCAATTGTTCGTCGGTAAGGCTATGACCGTCTTTGGTGTGATAAACCAGCCCCGGCACTTCGCCGAAGCGCTCGTCGGGGATACCAAAAATGCAGGCTTCGGCGACCGCCGGATTGGCATAGACCGCCGCCTCGACTTCCTGACAGCTGATATTCTCTCCACCGCGAATGATGATTTCTTTTTTGCGGTCGACGATGAAGAGATAGCCTTCCGGATCGAGATAGCCAATGTCTCCCGTGCGAAAATAGCCGTTGTCGGTAAAGGCATCTCTGGTCGCCTCTTCGTTATTCCAATAGCCGGTGAAATTGGCAGCGGTGCGGATACAGACTTCGCCGCGTTCGCCCTGCGCCATCTTGTTGCCGTCATCATCGAGGATAGCGACATCGACAATCGGCGGGGTCGCCCGGCCGGTGCTGTCTGGCTTGGCGAGATAATTCTCGTTCTGGTTGGAACAACCTACGCCGTTGGTTTCGGTCAGGCCATAGCCAATTACCGGGAAACCATCACCCATTTTTTCCTTGATCCGCCGGACGTGCTCCACCGGGCGCGGAGCCCCGCCGGCTGCCATGGTGACGCAGCTGCTGAGATCATATTTGTCGAGATTGGGATGCGAATAGATTTCCATGCTCATCAGCGGCACACCGACAAAATAGGTTACCCGTTCCTTTTCAATCAGGCGCATCGCTTCTTCGGCATCCCATTTGTTGAGCAACACCAGCTTGCGGCCGATCGCATAGCTGACCAGCACCAGCGGCACCGACGCGGTGACATGGAACAAGGGAACACAAACCATCGCGGTCGGCTGCCCTTCCGGCATTGTGCCGGCTTTGGTCATGATATTGACCAGCACCAGCACCGTGCCGACAAAGCTCATCGCGCCCTGCACGACAGAGCGGTGATCGGCATAAGCACCTTTCGATTTGCCGGTGGAGCCGGAGGTGAACAATATGGTCGCATTGTCTTCGGGTGCCATTTGCGGCAGCGGCGTTTCGACCCCACCGCCTTTTTCCAGCATGACTTTCAGCCCTTCCAGGGGCAGTGTGTCATGTTCGAAGATCAGCAGTTCGGCGCCGTGATCGCGTTTGGATTCGACCAGCCGCCGGGCTCGCTGATGATCGGCAAAGACGAAAGAGCAGCTGACATCCTCGATCCCGTCGGCCAGTTCGTCACCCTGCCACCAGCCGTTCAATTTGGTTGAAATACCGCCCGCCATGGTAATCGCCATGTCAAGAATGATCCAGTTAGCGGAATTGCGTGCTGCGATTCCAATTCGGTCGCCTTTCTGAACGCCATAACCTTCCACCAGTCCACCCGCCAAAGCGCGTGCGGCGGCATAGGATTCACCGAAGGTCAGGCGGATATCGCCATCGACCAGAAATTCCTTGTCGGCGTGTTGATGGCAGAAATAAGCGAGATAATCCGATACATTCTGCGGCGCATTCTTGAAGATCGGCATGTCGACGCCATATTTTTTGATCGCGTCGAGCTCCAGCAACTCACCCGGCTGCGTCAGCGCTTCCAGCGTTTTGTCGATTACCGCGTCAAGTTCAGAGGTCGCCATTATTCAAGTCTCCCGTTGTTCCCTCTTGGTCTAGGGGAATTTCCCTATATATGGACAGGAAACCACGCGGGGAAAAGAGTTGATTGATATTATATTGGCCAATGCGGCACAGTTTACGCGGTTTGAGGAGCTTGGCCTGTCTCCCAACGCGTTCGACTTGGGATTTTTCCAACTCAAATGGTACTCGCTCGCCTATCTTGCGGGGATTTTGATCGGTTATTGGTATCTAACGAAACTGGTTGACCAGCCCGGCTCTCCAATGGCGCGGCGCCATGCCGATGATCTGATTTTCTGGGCGACGCTCGGGATCATCGTCGGTGGCCGACTGGGCTATGTGTTTTTCTATAATCCGGAGATATTGCTCGAACCGGTCAAGATATTGCAGGTCTGGAACGGTGGCATGTCCCTGCACGGCGGTACGATCGGTGTGGTGCTTGCGTTGTGGTGGTCTGCCCGGAGAGAGAAGCTCGATTTTCTGCGGATGTGCGACTATATCGCCTGCGTCATCCCTTTCGGCCTGTTTTTCGGGCGGCTTGCCAATTTCGTCAATGGCGAGCTGTGGGGACGGCAGACCGATGTTGCATGGGCGATCATCTTCCCGATGGGCGGAGAACTCGCACGCCATCCGAGCCAGCTCTATGAGGCAGGCCTTGAAGGTCTTCTCTATTTCATCATTCTCTCGCTGATGTTCTGGAAGACCGATGCCCGCTACCAGCCCGGCAAGCTGGTGGGCGCCGGATTGCTGGTCTACGGCTTCAGCCGGTTCACTGTCGAATTTTTCCGCCAGCCGGATGCTCAGCTCACCTGGCTGGTCGAACAATCGGGCTTCAGCATGGGGCAATGGCTTACGGTGCCGATGATATTGCTCGGCGCTTGGCTGGTGTTCACGGCGAAAGGCAGGCGCGTTCGGATCGAAGCGGTGGCCGGAGACAAGAGCGTTGCCTGAAGGCATCACAGCGGACCCAACCAGCGCAGCGCATATCATCGCCGACAGGATCGATCGCGAAGGTCCGATCCCGCTCGGCGACTATATGGCAATCGCCAACGACTGTTATTATGCCAGCAAAGATCCGTTCGGCGAAGATGGTGACTTTGTCACCGCGCCCGAAATCAGCCAGATGTTTGGTGAAATCATCGGGATCTGGCTGGCAGATCTATGGCTTCGCAAGGGATCGCCCGAAAATTGTCACTATGTCGAGCTGGGTCCGGGGCGCGGGACCTTGGCCAAGGACGCATTGCGGACGATGGCCAGATTCGACTGCACACCCACGGTTCATTTCCTTGAGTCCAGCCCGGTCCTGAAAGCCAAGCAGGCGCAGCTGCATCCGGATGCAAAATGGCATAGGGATATAGCAAGCCTCCCCGAAGACGGTCCGCTGATGATCGTCGCCAACGAATTTTTCGACGCCTTGCCGATCGAGCAATTTGTGGCGACTTCCGGCGGCTGGCGACGACAGATGATCGCGCGCGATCGCAGCAAATTTGTCACGATTCCCAGTGACGAAGCGGTGGAAACCCAGATAAGTGGTACCATGAGCGGATTTCCGGAGGGCACGATATTGGAACGTTCGCCGGTCAGTGTGGAATTGGCCGGCAATCTTGCCAATCGGCTGGCAAAACAAGGCGGCACGCTTTTGCTGATCGATTATGGCTATACGAGGCCGGGAACCGGTAGCACGCTGCAGGCGATCAAGGAACATATGCCAATCAGCCCGTTTGACAGTCCGGGCACATCCGATCTCACCGCCCATGTCGACTTTCACACGCTGGCCAATACCGCGCGGACCCGCCTGCTGGCGGTGCATGGGCCAGCGGAACAGGGTCAATGGCTGAAGTCGCTCGGCATCGATCAACGCGCCGACGCGCTGATTGCTGCATCGCCGAAACAGGCCGACAATATTCGGGCCGCCCACCTACGGCTCACTCATGCAGACGAGATGGGATGCCTCTTCCGCGTGATGGCAGCGACCCCGATCGGCTGGCCGGACCCCGAAGGGTTCAGCTATGGTGAGGATTAGAGAGCTTCGCTAAACCCTCAGCTGACCCATTCGGCGACTTCGGCAGCCACTATATTGGCAGCCTCGTTCAAACCTTCTCCGACGGGAACTGGTTCGGCTGCAAAAACCCTTTTGCTTGCTTCAAAGCGTTTTTTCTCTACCGGCTGGTCCTTGGTCATTTTTACCGCATCATAAGTAACCGTGACGGTCAGGCTAGGGCCGTCAAGACCGAAATTGACCAGTTCGCCGGTGATATAGGTTTGCGCATTGCCGCCGGCTTCGGTTGCGGTGAGCACCAGCCGGTTATTTTTGGCCGCAATGGTTTCGCTCAGCAGATCCTGAAACAGGCGGGCCGGCTTGTCGACCCAGACGGCATCTTTCAAATAGGCAATGCCTGTGCCGGTGGTCTGTACCGGCACCCGAATAGTGTTCAGTTTCTGAGGGGCAGCGGGCAACGCTACCACCAATGAACCTGTCTGCGGTCCGCTCCGCACAGCCCCGGCCGAGAGTTTCTGGTCGGGCGACAGGGACAATAGCGATGGCGGCGGTTCAGCACCGCCAAAGCTGACGCAGGCGCTTAGCGCTGTGGTTGCGGCCAGCAGACCGACGGCTTTCAAAAATTTGCTCATCATATCTGCCCCTTTATTTTCCTGGCTCATAATCCGGCAGCGCCGGTGCCGACAACAAGGATCCGGCCCCGCCCTGATCCAGTCGTTCGGTCACTTTGGTCATCGATTTGGTTAGCGCCTGCATATCTTCGACCAGTTGATCGACTTCCGGCAATGTCTTTTTCGAGAAACGCTCCGCACCGGGCTGGGCATTTTTCAAAACACTTTCCAGAGCAAGCAGACTCTTGGAAGCGGAATCCAATGTTGTGGCGAGATTTTTCGCCACTGGTTCGCCATTGTTTGTCAGGAACGCATTGGTGTTGTCCGCCACCAGTCCCAATTTCTCTGCGGTCTGGCCGGCGTTGCGAATGGCGATGCGGGATTCTTCCATCAACGCTTTCAGGCCCGGTGCCTGATCTGCCAGACTGCCGGTCAAGCGATCGGTGTTATTGAGAATACCGGTGATCGATTCCTGATTTTCATCCGACAGCAGTGTCGTCAGCCGATCGGTCAGGGTTGCCAGTCGCTCCACCACCAATGGTGCGCTGTTGAGCAATTCCCCGAGTGCGCCCGGCTTCGTCGGGATTACCGGCACCCCTTCGGGGCCGAGATCGGTGATCGGCGGCGCTCCTTTTTTCGCTCCGTCGAGCTGAATATTGGGCGGCGCGGTGAAGCTGACGCTCTGGATCGTGGCGGTGGTACCCTCGAGAATCGGCGTATCTTCGCTCACGGCGATGCGGACGCGAACAAAATTGGGATCCTTTTTCCACAGCTCGACCTTGGTCACCTGGCCGGATGGAACTCCGGCAAAGGTGACACCGGTTCCCGATGCCAGGCCGCCGACGGACTGGGCAAAGAAAATGTCATATTCCTTGGTTGCGCCATCGCCGAAGCGGACGATCCAGACCAGAAAGGCGGCCACAAGAGCCAGCATCATCAAGGTAACTACACCGACAAGGATATGATTGGAGCGCGTTTCCATCTATTTCACCTCTATGACGAGCCGTGCCGTCAGCTGCAAGAATTCTCTGAACGGGTTGAACATTCTCATCCTAGCACCTTTTTCCCGGCAGATGCCATGCGGCCACGCGGGCCGTTGAAATATTCCTGAATCCATGGATGGTCGAGCGCGAGCAGCTCGTCGATCGTGCCGACCGCGATTACCTGCTGGTCGGCGAGCACCGCCACACGGTCGCAAATAGCATGGAGCGTATCCAGATCATGGGTGATCAGGAACACCGTCAGGCCCAGAGTCTGTTGCAACTCCTTGGTCAGATTGTCGAACGCCGCAGCGCCGATCGGATCCAGTCCTGCGGTTGGTTCGTCGAGAAACAACAGCTCCGGATCGAGCGCGAGCGCCCGTGCGATACCAGCCCGTTTGCGCATTCCACCCGACAATTGGGAGGGATATTTCGGTGCGGCATCCGGCGGCAATCCCGAAAGACAGACTTTGTATTTCGCCACTTCACGCCGGAAATCACGATCCATATCCGGATAGAATTCGCGGATCGGGACCATCACATTTTCGGCCACGGTCAGCGTTGAAAACAGCGCACCGCCCTGAAACAAGACGCCCCAGCGCTTTCGAATTTCGATCGTTTCGGCGTCAGATTGGCCCAATATCTGTTCGCCAAAGACCTCGATCTCGCCTTCATTGGGTATCTGCAATCCAATGATCGAACGCATCAGTACCGATTTTCCGGTTCCGGAGCCGCCGACCACGCCGATGATTTCTCCGCGCCGCACATCCAGATCGAGGTTGTCGTGCACCACCTGCTCGCCAAAGCAGTTGCGAAGGCCCCGAACGCTGATGATCGGGCCATCATAGTCGCGGTCAAAAGTGATGGTCTGAGACTCGCCCATCAATTCCATCCGATCCAGCTAAAGAAGACTGCGAAAAAGGCGTCGAGCACAATGACCAGAAAAATTGCCTGAACCACCGCTGCGGTTGTCCGTTTGCCGACATCCTCGGCGTTGCCCTTGACCTGCATGCCCTGGTAACAGCCGGTAACCGCGATAACCGCTCCGAACACGGGGGCTTTCACCAGTCCGACATAGACGTCGGTCAGCGGTACAACCTCGCGGATGCGGGCGAAAAATGTGGCCGGCGGTATATCCAGTTCAACCCAGCTGAGCAGACCGCCACCGATGATCGCAACCACCGATGCATAAAAGCCGAGCAACGGCAGCATGATGACGGCGGCGAGGAAGCGCGGCAATACCAGCGCCTCGATCGGAGACACCCCGATGGTGCGCATCGCGTCAATTTCTTCGGTCAGTTTCATCGTGCCAATCTGCGCGGCAAAGGCTGATCCGGACCGCCCCGCCACCATGATCGCGGTCATCAGCACGCCCAGCTCGCGCAGCGTCAAACGGCCGACGAGATTGACGGTAAACACTTCCGCTCCGAACTGGCGAAGCTGCACCGCGCCTTGTTGCGCGATCACCAGTCCGATCAGAAAACTCATCAGGCCGACGATGCCGAGCGCGCGAACGCCGACGACGTCGAAACGTTGAATCACGGCGTTCCATCTTATCTGGCGGGGATGCCGGAGCAACCTCGCAAACCCGACCATTATCGCCCCGAAAAAGCCGATCAGTCCGGTCAATGTGGTAAAGGCAAGCGTTGTCGCCTCGCCAATTTCGCTCAACACCCGGATCACCGGATTAACCGGGTCCGGCCGGATTTCGGTCGCCTGGTCGGCGCCGGCGACGGCAGCTATCAGCCGCTCCGCATCATCATCGGCACCAACGATCTCGGCTTCCATATCCCGCGCTGTCCGGTGGACCAGCCAGGCTCCGACCGTGTCGACATAGCCGGTATCCGAAATATCCAGCCGTTTGGCCCGGCTTGCATATTCTCTCAGACGTTCCGGCAGGTCCCCGATGCTGGCAATCGACAAGTCGCCAGTCAAACGTAGCGTTACCGCACCATCTTCGGCTGTCTCTTCGACAAAATCGCTAGCTATCGACATCGCGACCATAGGTGACCGAAATTTCGACAAAGCTCAAGAGATTAAAGCGCTCAAATATTTGGCGCTTTTGCGAACGGGCTGCTAGAGACCGCGCGAACGGGAACTTCGGGACGACATGCACCAAATTTCACTTTACGACATGGACCGGACAATAACCGTGCGCGGAACCTATACGCCGTTCCTGTTTCATATGGTCTTTGCCAGAGCGCCATGGCGGCTGATCTTCCTGCCGCTGCTGCCCTTCGCCTTTGCCGCTTATGGCCTCAAGCTGATCAGCCGCGGGCGATTGAAGACCTTCAACCAGTCGATGCTCCTGGGTAGTGCCCCGAAACTCTCCGCACTGCAGCCGCATATCGAAAGCTTCGCGGACAAGGTCCTGCGATCCAACCGCCACCGGAAAGCGATTGACCAGGTCGAAGCCGATCGCGCGAACGGCCGGACACTGGTGCTGGTAACCGCATCCTATGAACTTTACGCCGAAGCCATCGCCCGTCGGCTTGGATTCGATCATCTGATCGGAACCCGGCTGCAGGTCGACGGCCAAGGCCGCGTGCTACCCGTCATCATCGGCGAGAATTGCTATGACGATGCCAAGATTGGCCGGATCGAGGATCTGTTTGCGAAACAGGGCTGGCAACGCACCGAAAGCCATGTCCGCGCTTATTCCGACCATGTCAGCGATCAGGCGATGCTCGAATATGCCGACGAGGCGATCGCGACGACACCGACGCCCAAATTGCGGCGCATGGCGGACCAGCGCGGCTGGAAAATCGTCGACTGGCGCTGACCGGACCAGACACCGCCACCGGGCGGGAATGTACCGGTGGTTGACAGTCCGGTAGATCGATCCTAGCCGCCGAGCATGAGCATTATCGCGACCATCATGAACAGCAGCACCGGTCAGCCGATCCAGAAAATGACTTTTGGCCGCATGCCCAGAGCATGGGCCTCCTTCAGCCTCGAGAGCGGCGAGCGGGTTACCGCCGAGCGGATCGACGTCGGCACGCCCGCGCATGGCAAGTTCGTCGCGCCGGTGTCGATCTGGGTGACCCCCAAGCCTCCCAGAACCGCGGCCTGATCGATGAGCGTTGCTTTCCGCAGAGAAGGTGATGACGAGCATCTCGAGCCCAAGTTCGAGCTTCCGATCCCCGTCGGCCCCAACCTGGTCACGGCGCGCGGATTGCGGTTGATCAAGGACCGCGTCGCCGAATTGCAGGCAACGGTCGCTGCGCTGACCGACGAGGTTGCGCTGAAGATCGCCAAGCGCGACCTGCGCTACTGGAACATAAGGCAATCGACGGCGGAACTGCCGCCGGTGCCGAGCGGCGAAAAGGTGGAATTTGGCACCAGGGTGACGTTCCTGCTCAACGGCAATGAGAAAACACTCTCGCTTGTCGGTGATGACGAAGCCGATCCGGCCAGCGCGCTGGTTTCCTTTTCCGCACCGATCA
>NZ_JBATHY010000283.1:0-1753 GCF_049667325.1 Parasphingorhabdus sp.
TGTACCGCCAGATCGGGATCGCAATAGCGATCATCATCGGTCATCGTGGGCAGCAGATCGTCACACCAGCCGCCGATCAGTTCCTTGCGCGACGGCGAGCGAAAGCCGATACTGTAAGTCATGCAATCCTTGCCGACCGCGACGCCATTGTGGGCGATACCCGGCGGGATATAGAGCATGTCTCCGGGATTTAATATCCATTCATCCACGGCTCCAAAATTGGCGAGCAGCAGCAAGTCTTCGTGCGAGCGCAGGGACGTCTGATCGTCACACATGCCTCCGATTTGCCACCGGCGCTGGCCGAGGCCTTGGACCAGAAAGACGTCATAATGGTCGAAATGCGGCCCGACTCCGCCGCCGTCATTGGCATAGCTGACCATCACATCGTCGATCCGCCAATTGGGGATGAAACGAAACGGCTCGATCAGCGCGGCGACATCCGGCACATGCTGGTCAACCGCCTGTACCAACAGGGTCCAGGGGGATTTGCCGAGCTCGCCAAAGCGCTTCTCGGGCAAGGGGCCATGTTCGGCGTTCCAGTCGTCGCTCGATTGCGTGATCAGACGCGATTCCACATGGTCTTCGCAAGCGAGACCCGCAAGTTCGTCTGGCGCCAGCGGATTGCGCCAGGACTGCCAGGGGTTTCTGATCAGCAGCGGGTGCTTCTGCCAGTAATCGCGCAGGAAAGCTGTGGTATCGAAATTATCGAATTGCATTGGCATCCGCTACACAATTTCGCGGCGAACCGGTAATTATATCGTCCGCGAGAATTGTTGCGGAACTTGAAAAAGGGCGCTCAGTGTCTTTGTTGCGTTGCTGATTCTACCAGTCGCTGCCAAAGGGGCTGGATGTCAAAACTGATCCTGTTCAACAAACCCTTCGGTGTGCTTCCGCAATTCACCGATCGCGGGTCCGATACCAAGCGCGCAACGCTCTCCGACTATATTGATCTGCCTGGCGTCTATCCGGCCGGTCGGCTGGATCGGGACAGCGAAGGGCTGATGATGCTGACCGGCGACGGAAAACTGCAGGCCCGGATCGCCGATCCCAAATACAAGATGCCCAAAGCCTATCTTGTGCAGGTCGAGGGCGACGTCAGCGATGAAAGTCTGGCCATGCTGCGCGAGGGCGTCGAGTTGAAGGACGGCAAAACCAGGCCTGCCGAAGTCGAACGTATTGACGAGCCGGATCTTTGGCCGCGCGACCCGCCGATCCGGGTGCGCAAGAGCGTGCCGGATTGCTGGCTCAAGCTAACCATAAGCGAAGGCCGGAACCGGCAGGTCCGCCGGATGACGGCTGCTGTGGGTCATCCCACGTTACGGCTTGTGCGCTGGAGTGTGGGCGAATGGTCGCTTGAGGGATTGCAGCCCGGAGAATGGCGGCACGCCGAATAACCCATTGGCGGCCGCCCGCTATTTCGTTACAAAAACGACCAAGACAGGGGCAAGGCCATGAAAAAGACGATCCGTATCATATTGGGGCTGCTGGTCCTGTTGGGTGTCGCCTTTTTGATTTTCCGGACTCCCGATACCGATCGTACCGAAATGATCGCCAAATATGGCAATGAGGCGTCGCGTTTTCTCGATGACGGTCAAGGCGCCAAAATTCATTATCGCGACGAGGGCGATAAGGACGGGCCGGCGATACTTCTGATCCATGGATCGAACAGCCTGCTCCAGACTTGGGAACCTCTGGTGGCGTTGCTCGGTGATAAATATCGGCTGATTTCGCTCGATCTTTACGGCCATGGTCT
>NZ_JBATHY010000284.1:0-3561 GCF_049667325.1 Parasphingorhabdus sp.
CGGGAAGAAGCGGATGTCAAACTGGACGAGGGTCGTAGCCCGGCAGAAGTGCTGGCCTTCATGGGCCTCGAAACCGGAGATACCGTGCTCGATATTTTCGCTGGCGGCGGCTATTATAGTGAAATCATGGGCCGTGCCGTCGGTCCGAACGGATCGGTTGTCGCCGTCAATCCGCCGCAATTTGTAACCAGCGACCAGTCGAAGGCAAAATGGGCGGGTATTGCTTCACGGCAAGCCAATGTGACCATGGTGCCGTCGCAATTGCCGGATTACACGCCAGCAGAGAACAGCATTGATTTCGCCATGCTGCACCTGATCTACCATGATTTTTACTGGGAAAGCGAGAAGTTCAAATTTGAAAAAATGGACCCGACGGTCGTGCTGGCCAATCTCCATGCCGGCATGAAACCCGGTGGTATCGTGGCGGTGATCGACCATGTCGGGTCACCCGGTGACACGCGTGCTGTGGTGGAAAAGACCCATCGCATCGATCCGGCGACCGCCCGGTCTGATTTCCTCAAGGCGGGCTTCGTGCTGGATGGCGAGAGCGAGATGTTTTCCAACCTCGAAGATGATCCCGACATGAATGTTTTTGATCCGGCCATCCGCGGAAAAACCGATCGTTTTGTTATGCGTTTCCGCAAACCGGAGTAGCGGTTACCGGATAACGCTACGTTCGAATCCGGGCTGCGAATCGGTAACAATCGTAACCATATGGAAAGTCAGGCCTTTTTAACGAGGCTGGAATTGACCGGTTGGATGCGTGTATTTTGCTGCCAATCTGCACGCGCGGATTTAACAAAAAAATACACTCAATTCAATATCTTACAACAAGATACGTTAGTTTACATGACTGTTCATGTCAGGTTGGCTAGGCCAAGCTTATAGAGGTTGCATTGATAAGAACTGACCCGAAGCATTATTCCGGCGCGCTGGAATAGATTGAGGTTAGCATCAAAAAGCTAGACCATTACCACCACCACTCGTGAAAGCATGTGGGCGGATGGGAACAGTTTGACCGCCGGCGCCTTTCAACAGGGTCGCACGCTGTCGGGACAGAGGCGGAGGCAGACCCGGGTTGCGTATCGGGTCTGTCTCCCAACCTCTCGATAATAGTCACGAGCATCATATGCTTTGCGATTGGGTCAGGGACCTGTTGACCGGCTGCCTTCGGGGGTTCGCATGCCGTAGTCCAATCCCAAGACCCTGGGGCGCAAGGCTGGCGCGCGTAAATTTTGCGCACCAGCCTTGCAGTCTCCGGTTTATTCAGGACGCGTATTTGACCGAGCAGCCGTACGGCCGCGATTGCGCTATGCTGACTTTGTCCCCGGATTTGATCTCGCCGAGCGCTGCCAGCACATGATTGCGCGCTTCCTTGATATCTGCCGGATTGGCTGTCGGCTTGTCGTCGATACCGCCCTGGTAAACCAAAACTCCCGCGCCATCGACGATATACATGTGGGGCGTGGTCTTTGCGCCATAGGCTTTGCCGACCAGACCTTTTGTGTCGAACAGATAGTTGCTCGATTGGATATTCTGTTTGGCGATCAGCGATTTTGCCTCGGCACCGGTCATATGACCCTGTTTGCCTTTGGCACCACTGTTGATGGTCAGCCAGACCGCACCTTGTTGCCGCGCCGCCTTTTGCGTCATCTGCATATTGCCACTGTTATAGTGCTTGGCGACGAACGGGCAGCCGGGATTATGCCATTCCAGCACCACGGTCTTGCCGCGAAACTGCGACAGCTGGACCGTCTTCCCGTTTATATCGGTGAGTTTGAAATCCTGGGCAATGGCGCCGGTTCTCTGGGCTGCCGCTAGCGGGCTTGCCAGTGCGATGGTGGCCATGGCGGTCACGGCTAGGGATGGTAGGTTTCGCACTTATTGTCTCCTTTCATTGGGGGGGATTGAATCAAGCAATGCACTTTATACCGGTTCGCCGACCAGATCTGTCAATGTCGCCACCGTCAGAATTTGCGGAAGAATGACCGGTTCCTTGCCGGGCGCATAATAGAGATAAAGCGGAACACCGGCGCGGCCATGCATTTCCAGAAATCTGCTGATTTCCGGATCGGGCCTTGTCCAGTCACCCATCAGAACCGCGACCTTGGCTGCTGCGAAAGCATCGGCGGTTTCAGACCGCTGGATCGCGGTTGCCTCATTGGCCTTGCAGGTAATGCACCAGTCGGCGGTGAAATAGGCGAACACCGGCTGGCCGGAGGCGCGCAATTCGGACAGGCGGGCTTCGCTAAAAGGCTCGCTGGGTAGTGTTGCAGCAGATGTGTTCGCCAGTTTCTGGCTGTTCATCGCCGCTTCGCCGGGAAGGGCGATGATACCGCCCGCTATGGCGGCAACCATCGCTGCGCTGGTCATCGCGCCGCGTGACAATCCTTTCAACTGTCCAACGCCGAACCACCAAAGGATAAGGGCGACGAGCAGAAGGAAGATCAAGGAAAGCCCCAGCGCATCGGTGCCGATCTGACGGCCGAGAAGCCAGATAAGGCCAATGCTGGTGAGGAACATCGGGATCGCCATCGCCTTGCGAAAACCATCCAGCCAAGGCCCCGGTTTGGGCAAGCGGTTGCGGATCGCGGGTATGAATCCGATGAGCAGGAAAGGCAACGCGAGCCCGACGCCAAGACCCGCAAAAATCACCAATGCTGCGATCGGCGGCAGGATGATTGTAGCGCCCAGAGCCGCAGCCATGAACGGACCGGTGCAGGGCGTGGCAACAAAGGCGGCCAGCGCTCCGGTCCAGAAGGAACCGGCCGGACCGTCTTTTTGAGCCAGCTTGTTGCCGAAATTGACGTTGGGCAATTCGAACATTCCAGCCAGATTTAGGCCGATCGCGGTTACCAGTGCGAGCAATACAAAGATGATCCGGGGGTCTTGTAGCTGAAATGCCCAGCCGACCGCCGCTCCGCTGGCGCGCAGGCCCAGCAGGATGGCGCCGAGCAATGTCGCGACCAGCACGACACCGGCAGTATAGGCCAGCGCGTCGCGCCGGACGACGGCTTCATTGCCCCCGGCCTTGGCCAGACTGATCGCTTTCAGGCTGAGTATGGGGAAGACGCAAGGCATCAGGTTGAGTAGCAGGCCGCCCAATATCGCGCCGCCCAGCGCAAGGAACAGCAGCGAGGTGATATTCTCGCTTTCGGGACCGTCTTTGGCAAGCGGCAGGCCGGTCATCGCGACTTCGCCCTTGGTAGCGGAAATTAGAAATCCTGTATGGTCGCCGATTTTCAGCACACCGCTGATCCTGTCCAGCTGATCCCCGCGCGCGCCGGTTTCGAGGATCAGGCGGTCACCGTCACGGCTGAATGTCTGTGGTGCGCCATAGTCGACGATGCCGTCTTCGAGGATGAAGAAATAAGGTTTGTCAATCTCGACATTGGACGGCAGCGGGACCGACAGACGGAACAGATTGTCGGTGACCGCAAAGCGCGCTTCGCTGCCCAAAGGCCGGGGCAGGGCGGCGCGAAATCCTTCAAAACGCTTGTCCAGAACAACCGCCGCGTCTTTATCGACAACCTGCAAGGTGATCGACAGTTCATCCTGCTC
>NZ_JBATHY010000285.1:0-11865 GCF_049667325.1 Parasphingorhabdus sp.
TCTCTATTTGAGCGGCAGAAAATCAACAGTGCTCTTTTGGTTTTCGACTTGGATCATTTCAAACAAGTCAATGACAATTTTGGCCACGCCGCAGGAGACGAAGTTTTGCGTGCAATCGCAAAAGAGGTCAAAAAGATCATGAGGCCATCTGATGTTTTTGCTCGGATAGGAGGAGTGGACTTTGCCATATTAATGACCGGAACAAAACGAAATGAACCAGTTGCTGCTGCTGATCGTTTTCGCAAAATAATCGCGGCCTCTAAATTCAATGGGGTTCCAGATTTACAAGTTACTGCGAGCTTTGGGATTTCAAATATCTCGCAAGATATCGGACAATATTCGGATTGGCTAAAAAAGGCCGATAGGGGCTTATATATTGCCAAAGATAGCGGCCGGAACCTCATTGTCGATACAAATGGCCCTTGCGGTTCGCGCGGGCTTTAAGGCTGTCCGTGCACGGAAACTGCTGGTCAGATCGTTTGAATGCTGAATTCAGCCACGGCGTCCTCCACAAGCTGCCATTCCGCTTCCCACCCATTAGCGGTCGTTCGAACTGATTAGATGGAAAATAGAAGCGGCTGCTCAGAATACGCCCCAAAAGCGACCGTTCATATTATCCGGCTCAAGTGGACGCTATAGCTACAATACCGGATATTGCGAATTCTCACAATCTGTGCCGATATTCGGTTTATTCGGAATCGCCTCAATCGCTATCTTGACCAGTCTTGATAAGCTCTTGGCAGCTTGACAAAATTGCCATTTGAACCAAAGCTTTGGCGATGAATGATTATGTTGTTCCACTTACCGTGTCGGTATTGGTGATTGCTCTGTGCCTGTATTTGCATTCTAGGGCCTTGCGAATGGGTGCCAGTCGGATCTCCGAAATTGAGAACAGTATTCGCTATCCGATGCTGGTTGTGATGATTATAATATTCATGACTCATCTGATCGAAATCATGCTCTTCGCCATTGCCTTTTGGGGAATGGCTCTGGCCGGCACAGGCAATTTAGTCGGAGCACATACGTCAACGGCAGCCGACTATTTCTATTTTTCCATTGCCTCTTACACCACTCTCGGCATTGGTGACATCACACCGGAAGGTTCCATGCGACTTGTTGCGGGAATTGAAGCGTTGACCGGTCTGCTTCTGATCGCCTGGAGCGCTTCATTCACTTATCTGACAATGGAACGATTATGGACCCCTCGGAAGAACTAGCACATAAAGGACGGGTCAGGAGCACGCCTGCAGTGGATGATGTCGCCGCCCCATCCATGTCCAAGATACGAGCGAGCATCGGGGTGACTGGACACCGCGCCCAACATCCGCTTTATTCGGTCAATGCCGAACAGATAGAGGCCGTCTTGGCGGCTCTGTTTGAATTGATCGACCAGGCCACCAAGGATGCGCCCTTGTTACTTGGGTCAGATACTTTGGCACCGACCCGGTTGCACACGTTGTTGGTCGACGGGACGGATCAGGCTGCAGCGAAAATGGCGCTCGCAAAAAACTGGGAACTGGTCAGCCCATTGCCATTTGGCGCAAGACTCAATCTTGCAATAAATGCCAAGCCCGAAAATGCAGCAGATGCCCGAGCCATTCTAAAAGGCGAACTGGCGCGGGACAGCGCAACCTTGCGACGAGCAGAAGCAATAGATCTGGTCGCCCGCCAAGCTCGTCTGTTTGAACTGGCGGATCAGGATGAGAAGATAGAAACCATCTATCTCGCTAAGCTTGGTGCGCCAGGCGACTTTGCGAAAGCCCAGGCTTTTGCGTTGGAAAGCGCTCAACGCGCGTTATTGGCGGGGCGCATATTGATTGAACAATCGGACCTGCTCATTGCTGTTTGGGATGGGAAAAGCTCCGCCGATATCGGAGGCGCTGGTCATACTCTGGCTACTGCACTCGATCTTGGAGCACCGGTTATCTGGATCAATCCAGAGGATCCCGAAAACTGGCGAATTCTTCACGCCCCGGAATCCCTTGCACTCCCGCCAAGCGAAGCAGCCCAGAATAGCCGCGAGTTTGAGGTCTCATCGATAATAAAAGAGGTGATTTGTCCGGAAGAAGCGAGACAGACAGATCAAAGCACCGCTCATCGTGGTCTTGCAGCACTAACAAGGGAGAAGTGGCATAATCGCAGTTCCCGTCTTGTCCATGCTTATCGGCGCATTGAAGCCTTGTTTGGCGGAGGGGAGGCGCGTTTCCGATCTCTTGTCCAGACCTATGAAAAGCCGGACAACATTGCCACGGGTAACGGCGCTGCGTTTCTCGAGGCGGTAGATAACCTCCCTGGAGCAGATCCGGAAATTGCAGATAAAATTCACAACAATGCTCTGAAAAACTTTGCTTGGGCTGATGGCATATCGGCAAGGCTGTCAGATCACTATCGCGCCGGAATGGTCGTCAACTTTTTGCTTTCGGCCCTCGCGATTGTCGGCGGCATCCTTTATTTGCCGCTCGTTTCGCCGGAACAGAAATGGGGCTTTGCTCTGTTTGAATTTGTCCTGCTGCTCGGGATTGTAATTATCACTTGGCGCGGTCAGAAATACCGCTGGCATGGCCGCTGGTTTGAAACACGCCGCGTCGCAGAATATTTCCGACACAGTCCGTTGTTGCTTGTGCTTGGTGTTGCCCGCCCGCCGGGTCGCTGGCCACGCGGGACGGAAACCTCTTGGCCGGAATGGTATGTACGCCATGCGCTGCGTGATATCGGCTTGCCACGAGTGAAGGTGACAACTGCCTATTTACGTGCAACCCTGACGACGCTTCTGGAGAGTCACGTCACGCCGCAGCACGATTATCATTCCGAAAAAGCCAAACGATTAAAGGCAGTTCATCAAAATCTTGACGGCTTTTCTGAATTTCTCTTCAAACTCGCCATAGTTTCCGTCGCAATATACTTGCTACTATACAGCGGGTCGGTGGTGGGTGTGTTGGACGGCAATGTGGTGAGCAAACTTTCCAAGTCATTCACCGTGTTGGGTGTTTTGTTCCCGACATTTGGGGCAGCTATTGCCGGTATTCGTTTCTTTGGTGATTTTGAAAGATTTGCCGCAATCTCTGAAATTACCGCAGAAAAACTTGATGCCATTCAAGGTCGTATCCGATTACTATCTTCCGCACCCGATTCAGCTCTCGATTACGGCCGTGTAACGGAGCTGGTTCACGCGACTGACGATGTTGTTGTCGCGGAAATTGAAAATTGGCAGGCCGTGTTTGGAGGCAAACATATCACCGTGCCTGTCTAGACCTTTTTGTGCACATTACCTTGATGGGGCTGAAAGCTGCATCCTCAGCACCCCCCGCGCAATAGTAGTGCTCGGCGCAAACGGCATCGGTTTGAAACCGGTTGCAAATATTGTAGAATTTCAGCGCTTCCAAATATGATGCCAGAAAAGGTGGCTGCCTGAATGCACAATTCTGATCGACTTGCTGTCTTATCACAATGGAACTAGGCTGCCGGAGGCAAGCCAGCCATACAACAAGATTTAAACAAGAGGCTGAAATCAAGCCTTTAGCGATCTCGCAAGATGGTTGGGACCACCAAAAACGCCTTTCAATGGATGCAGCTACAATGCTAAACCTTGTCCAACCTGCATTGAGCGAGAATAATTTAGGTTCCATGAGAAACTGTACCAATCAAGTTTATGCATGCTTGGCCAGCGCACTGCTTCTGGTTGGATGCAACAGTGGACAGCCTTCGAGCGAAAACCAACAGGATCAGGCGAAAACCAGGAGCCTCGCCGAAAGATGCGAGGCTCGCCGGCTGGAAGCTGACGGGGGCAGGATCGTCGGCGGAGAACCAGCCAAAGCGGGGTCGGCCCCTTGGCAAGTCGAGATATTTTCGCCGCCGAGATATGATGAAAAGGATGCCAGATATGACAAGACCCTGACAGACGGCGACGAATGCAAGGTCTATCTTGACCAGCGACAGGATTTTGAGCTGCGGCACCAGTGCGGGGGCTCCTACATCGGCGATGACTGGGTGATCACGGCGGCACATTGCGTTGTCGATATCAAGGGATTTGGTGACCCGGAAGACACGCTGATGGATGCATCTGGCCGGGAAATTGACAATCCGCGCAACGCGATCAAATACCGGAACGTCCGGATCGGCACCCAGAACCTGACCGCCGGTGGCGAAATATATGACATCGATTCGGTAGTAATCCACGGCGATTATCGCAATGCGGAAAAACTGCACGATATCGCGCTGATCAGGCTGAAGAAAAATCCGGCGACAGACACATTGGTCAAGCGGGGCAGGCTCGCACCGGTCCCGCTGATGAAAAGTAACGACCGCAAGTTCGATGAAGGCGAAAATCTGCGGGTCACCGGATGGGGCTGGATGGGACACAGGGGAGCAACCGACAGGGTGACCCGGCAGGACAGCGGAGCCACGGTGCAACGCAATCCCGCCGTGCTGCAACAATTATCTCTCCGCTATCAGCCGGATGCGGTCTGCACGAGGGAATATGGCAGTCTTTATGGCCCCGGCTCGCTATGCGCGGGATCCCTGGACGCTGCAAAGTTCGAAGGCAGCTGCCAGGGCGACAGCGGTGGGCCGCTGACCCGGCAGGATGGCGATGGACGCACGTTGGTCGGGCTCGTCTCCTTCGCGAAGGGATGTGGTGCAGGCAAACCGGTCGTCTACACCCGCGTGTCTCATTATGACGATTGGATCGTGGCCGCGAAGCAACAGGTAGTCCCGGGCAAGGTTGTTACATTCTCGCTATCCGACGGGCGCTAGCGGGCTGTGATATCACCATCGACGACGATGGCCGAAGCAACCGAAGCTGACCAGTTTCCTACACTCGTCACACCCGCGTCGCGTGTGCCGCGGCTCGCCGCACAAAGCAGCCTTTCGAGAGGGGAAATGCAGGCACCGATATCACGAACACCATTTCCGGCCTGGGCAAAGGCGTCTGCGCGAATCGGGGTGTCGGTTGCGATTGTCAGAAAGCGGTATGTACCCGGAAGATCGAACGAAAATGGCCCGCGGCGATAAGGCTGGCCGGGCGCAACTTTCTGATCGAATTCGTCCGGTTTGGGCAAAATGAGATCAATGGCGTTGCGCGGGTCGATTGCCAACAGATAGATGTGCCGTGGTTTGTCGCTGCGGTTGACCAGCGTAGCCGTGACGCGGCCGTTTTCGCCGAGCTGTCGGACACCGCCCTTTTCCAGCGCGGGACAAGCGGTCGGTCGGTAGCCATCGGGAGCGATGCAAAAGGTGATGTCGTCCATGCCCTCACGAATGGAAGTACGCAATGCAAGCAACTGTTGTACACGCGCCAGCTTGCGCAATTCCACTTCCAGCCTTGGCTGGAATGCCGGATCACCGGCATTCCCCAGTCCATCCGCCAGAAGCGTCCCGTCGCTTGCCCGCAGGACAAGACCGCCGCCGTCGATTTCGGCAATATGCGCCACGCCATCCGGTGCGACTTTGACGAAACCGGTTTCCGCAAGCATCCTATTCACTGCATTGCGGGCTTTACCTTCGGGTAAATCATTCGTGATGGATATGAAATCCGCCGGGAAAAAATGAGCGGTCTCTTCGGCGACCAGCCGCTCCGGTAGTGCGGTTTCAGACTTGTCGACGACGGCGATCTGTGCGCTAGTCTCAGCGACGCTGGTCACCGTTCCGGTGGCGAGCGGGCTCTTGTCCGAAACTGCATCCTTCTGGTTGGCATGAAAAGCGAAAGCGGATCCGACTGTAATGCCGGAAATGCTGCCGCTGTTCAGGGTGATCGTATCGCCATCAAACTCCGCGTCGAACAGCTTTGCCGCGCGCGCCTTTGCACCCAGCGAGGCAGTAAGTCTTCCCTCGGCGGAGGGGTTTTGCGCGACATTGCCTTTTTGTGCCACGCTCAGCTGTACCTCGCGGATGATGTCACCAAAGGTCGCCTCGGCCATGCCAGGCAGGCCTAGCGTGTCAATCAGGGCACTGGTGAAAACACCGGCGCGGGAACCGACTGCCCCGCTGTTGGTCTCCTGTGCCTCTTCACCATCCTGCGCAGCAGCCAGATGGACCCAATAGCCTGCATCGATTCCGACGTCGGACGATGATAATGAAGCGCGCGGCATATTTTCCGGCATGCTGCCAGCCAAGGCAGCTACGCTGCGTGCCTGCCCACTGGCACCATCGCGGGTTGCGGTGGCGGAATTGCAGGAATCGAATATCGAAACGAAATTGATACCTGCGGCATTTGCCCGGTCCTTGCGCTGTTTCAGCTCGATATCAAATATATCACCCGGTGAACCGTCGGGATTGCGCGCATCATGCGGCAGGATCGTTCCATTATAGCCGGAGTCCTGATCGAAGGCCTCGTCATCCCGGTATCGCGAGCCGTGTCCGGCAAAATAGAAAAGCAATGTATCGCCCGGTTGCAACGCATCGATTTGTGCATCAAGCGCCGCAAGTATTTGCTCGCGGGTCGCGCAGACATTTGTCAGGGTTCTGGAGATGGTATTGGAAGAATCGCACGCTCCGTTGCCATGTCTATCGAGATCGAGACCATATATCTCGCCCAGCGCCTGCTTGAAACGCGCCACATCTCCGGTAGCACCTTTGAGGTCGGAGAAAACAGAGTTCGGGTCCTTCTCGCGCGAAAAGCGATAGTCATCAATGCCAACGAACAGGCTGTTGACGTTGTGCAATTCGCGCGCAGGGTGCGGCATCGTATCAGACCGGCAAGAGCCCAATGCCAATCCTGCGAATATCAGACCGACGAGGACAAGGGCACGGGTCATCCGCCGCGGTTCCGCAAGACGATATTATCGGAATCAATCGTAAAATCGAAGAGAGACGGCTTTTGCACCTTTCGCTTCGGGGCGTTTGCTGGAGCTTCGTGGAAGACGATCGCGCGTGTGCCAGGCGCGCTGGTCCCGCTGAACCGGCCAACGCTGACCTCTTCGCTTAGCGCCGGCAGTCGCCGAACCGCATAGTTCAGCCATTCGGTCATGTGGATTTGCCCGTCGCGATCCTGGTCAGCCTTGCCTCCGCTCGGCAACAGCCCTTCGCCAGCGAGTGCATAGGTCAGCAATCCCTGGCGCAGCCGCGCGTCCTCCAGCGCGACATCGTCAGCCTGCGTCGCTGACAGAATGCGAACGCCCTTATCAAAGGCGAGTTGACCTAGTCCTACGTCACCCAACGGACCAGGTATGAAGCTGCCATTTTCCACGCTAGCAGCGGAGTGACAGGCATCAATGATGAAGGTCATCGCGCCTGCATCGACTGGCAACAGCCAGGCAGCCAGTTCATTCGAGGAGATAAGGCTCTTTCGCTCCGGCGTTCCTGCGCTCGATGACCATTCCGCTTCGGAAGGAATAAGAAAAAAATCACCACTTTTGTCCGCCCATCCATGGCCCGCATAGGTCAGGATGACGAGATCGTCGGGTGTCGCCTTTTCAAGCATTGAAGCATTGATACCCCGCTTTTGCAAGGCGCGCAGGTTGGCAACGCGATTCTCGCCTGCAAGTACAGCCATCAGCGACCGGAGAATGTTCTTCGACACAAAATCCGGCTGACCGGTCGTTCCGCTGGCTTGCCTGCTGCCGGTGCTGAAGATCGAAAGATGCCGTGTGTCATAGCCGTGGATATCAGCCAGGCGCTCTCCCATCAATCGCGCATCGGCACCGGCATAGCTGAGGTTCAACCGTTGCTGCCGGTAATGATCGATACCGATATTCACCACATAGGCGCGTGGTGCCTGTGACCGCACATCCGGTCGTTGGTAGCGATACTCCGCCGTCTCGCCCTTGATCCGGTCCTCGTTGAACGCATAAGCGGTGATAATCGGCGTGCGGTCGCGCGGGCCGGTACCGCTGGGTAGCATGACCTCCGCCTTCAGGACATGGGTGCCGTCGGCCTCGATACGCTTCACTTTGCGCCACGCGGTGATGTCCAGCCGCTGCTGCTGGGCGTCTTTTGCAGAGCGAAGGACAAGTTGATGGTTGCGCAAGATGCGCGGGTCATAAATCCCTGAATGGGTCTTGCCGTTTGTGGCTTCCGGGTTGACACCCTCCTTGATTGCGACGGTTACAGTAGCCCTTGTCGGATCGGAACCTGGCTCGACGCTGCGGATCGTCACCTCGGGCAGCGTGCGGTTCAGATTGGTAATCGACTTGACGGGTTCAAAAGCATCTTTGCAAATTTTCTCGATCGAACAGGCCAGCCATCGATAGCCTATACCGGGTGTATAATAGTCCCGGCTGAATGCATCGGGGTTGAGAGACTGAAAGGGCGCATCCGAGACAAGCCAGCGAAACTGAGCCTTGTAGGGGTGGATATTGCTGTCATAACGGCCGTCCGGCGTGACGGCCATGAAACCCTGATTGTAGAAAAAATAGGCGGTCAGCAGTTCAGACCAGTCCCGCGTGTCCCAAATTCTTATCCCGCCCTGCTGCGAGAAAGCCCAGAAAAGAGGCTTTCCGGGCACGAATCCGCCAGCGGTAATATTCCCGTAGTCCAGCGCTGGAAGTGTTTTTCCGCTCTCGATGTCATATAGTCCGATTACGTCGTCCATTGCACCCGCGATGGCAAGGATGTTTCCATTGCTTGCCAAGACAGTCGTATCCAGCGATTCAAATCGCAGTTCCGACCATTTTCCGTCGACCATATTCCAGGTGAAAATCTGCCGGTTCGCCGATATCCGCAAATGCGAGCTGTCGGGATCGAATGACATTTCATCAATATAGTCGATACCAGGTGCGGGTTTTACACGGAGTTCCCCGCCGGTTTGCGCGTCCAGGATATAATGCGTGACAGGTCCGTCCTCGTCGTGGGTAGAAACTGCGATATATTTGCCGTCGGGCGAGAGAGCCAACCGCTCTATGAACACATATTCCTTGAGTTTAAGATCTCCAAAAGACAACCACTGCTGTGCAGTCGGATCGTATCTTTGCAGGCCGACATCCTGACCGTAGCCCGGCCAGCAACTATCGATGCCGGCACCGAGAAATCCTCCATCCGGCAGCGCGGTCATGTAACAGCGCTCTGGCAATTGCTGTACCATCTGGCCGCTCTCGGCGTCGATTTTCACGGCAACCGGATTGGGAACGGCTTCTGCTTCCGCATTGCCATCGGTATAGCGCTCGCGGCTGGACGAGGTTTGTGTCGCCAGAAACTGCTCGGTCGAGAGCCATTGTATGCCGACGTAGTTTCCGGCCAGTCTGACTTGAGGTGAAAATTTTGCGGTTTGCGTATCGTAGACTTCGATGATCGTTTTAAACGGACCGTTGTCGGCCTCCTGGATCAGCTTGTCATCGGCGGTGGCGAACCATCGCCCATCGGGGGAAAGGTCGGCGCTACTGAATTTCACCATCGGCGGATGAACCAGCAGCCGGACAGTGCCCTCGGAGACACTGGTCATGGCCATGCCACCTTCTGCAGGGCTGCCGTCGGGCAGATCAATGACCGATTTCGGATATCGCTTCAACGCCCATTTTCCGCTGTGTGATTTTGGCAGGGGAAGAAGTATTTGCTCGGCTCTTTCCGCACCGAACTCTTCATCGTCTTCATAAATTGCGCCGAGCGCCATGACGGCATCTTCGATCTGGGGTCCGGTCCAAATAATTTCGGTGCCTTCGGGCACAGGCACCGATACTATTTTCTTTGTCGTCAGATCGAGTCGGTAACGGTGGGCAGTGGGCGCGCTGAACTGGTTGTCGGCAAAATAGGAGGTCTCTGCGCCGAACGTGACGGTTTGTCCATCGGGCGAGACCTCCATGGATCTCAACCGCCGGACAACACCGGTCTCGTTGTCGTCGGCGGGCAGAATCAGGCGGTCGATGATATTGCCGGTGGCGACCTCCCAGATGGCGACCGAGCGGGTCTGGCCGACCGCCGTCACTATATATTTGTCATCCGGCGTCCATGCGGCGATCTCGACGCCGTTGGTTGGCAGAGTCTGGAGGACGATCTTGGGGTAGAGCGCATCGCGTTTCGGCGGCTCGTTCACGTCCGGCGAACAGGCCGTAGTCAGAAACACCAGCGCCGCCAGAATCAGGGTCGCGCCAAGATGGCAGGGAATCGAAATCCATTTTACGTTGGCAATAACCATATGTTCACCTTAAACTATTTTCTGCAATTTGAAAAACTTGCTAGACGGGAAGTGTATCGCTGCTTCGCATAATGGAGGTTTGGCAAGGGTGACCGACGACAATGCCGAGGGAAATGCGTCAACGAACGGTTCGGCGAATGCCCATACCGTCTTTCTGAGCTATTCCCGTGTCGATAAGAAAAAGGCTGTTTCCATAGTGAACGCTCTGGAACAGGCGGGTTTTTCCGTCTGGTGGGATGGCCTTCTGGAAGGCGGCGAACGATTTTTGAACAGCACCGAAGAGGCGCTTGCAAACGCTAAGGCGGTAGTGGTGCTTTGGTCGAAGACGTCGATCGGGTCGCATTGGGTTCACGACGAGGCAACGCGGGGGCGGGACAGCGGAAGACTGGTGCCGCTCTCGATCGATGGCAGCGACCCGCCGCTGGGGTTCGGACAGTTTCAATGCCTGGACGTTTCGCGGTCGTCCAAAAAGCCTGCCAGCCCCGGGATGCAAAATATGCTGCGTGCGGTCGCAGCGCTGCACGATAACAGGGAACTTTCCGAACCTCAGAAGGCGTCCGGAGCAGCTCTGTTGACGCGCCGAAACGCCTTGCTCGGCGGCGCAGCTGTTATCGCTGCCGGTAGTGGATATGCGATTTGGAAAAACGGCGTTTTTTCAAGTGACTCGACTTCCAGCAGCATTGCCGTTTTGCCCTTTGCCAATCTCAGCGGCGATCCGGATCAGAATTATTTCTCAGACGGATTGACTTCAGAGATACGTCTGGAACTATCGCGTAACGCGCTGCTGCAGGTTGTCGGGCAGACATCGTCAAACCAGTTTCGTGATCACGACAGTGACGCCCAGAGCATAGCGGACGAACTCGGCGTTTCGTTTCTGCTTGAAGGAAACGTCCAAAAGGCAGGCGATACAGTCAAAATAGCAACCGACCTCCTTGATGGTGGCACGGGGATCAGCAAATGGTCGCAGACCTTCGAGCGCCCATTAACAGATGTCTTCGCGTTGCAATCGGAAATTGCCATTGCGGTGGCCACGGCTCTTTCTGCGGCAATAGACTCCGGGTCAAGAAATCAAAACCAGGTACAGGCAGGCGGAACGGAGAGCGTGGCAGCCTTCGACTCCTACCTGCGCGGCAGGGACTTGTTCGAACTGCATATTGATGATGAATCCTATCGCAAGGCGCTTGCAAAATTTGACGAAGCGATAGCCATAGATCCGAAATATGCAGCCGCTCGCGCTTTTCGGTCGCGTACGTTGGCTGTTCTGGGCAATCAGACTACTCAAACCGAGCAGCGCAAATCATTATATAATGAAGCAGTGCAGGAAGCGCAGCTTGCCGTTGAGATCGCTGCAAAATTCGCACCCGGCTTTTCCGCTCTAGGCCATGCCCTGTTTTACGGTCGGCTGGATGTCAAAGGCGCGAGGGAACCCTATGACAAAGCCTATTCACTGGCGAAGAGCGATGTAGATGTTTTTAGTCGCTATGCGATATATTGCGCGCGCATCGGACGTTTCGCGGAGGCAGATGCGGCTATTCAACGCGCATTAGCACTCGATCCGCTTAACCCTTCCATATTCAAGTCCGCCGGGAATATTAAGTATGCGGAGAAGCGGTATGACGAGGCCATTGAACTTGGACGAAAGGCCCTGAAACTCAATCCCGAACGAAGTACGGTTCACGGCGATATCGGTAACGCCTATCTGATGCTTGGCGAATTGGAAAAGGCGCGTGCGGAATTTGAGGTAGAACCCAATAGTCTCATCGGTTTGCCGGGCCGCGCGGTCCTGGTGGGAAAACGGGGAA
>NZ_JBATHY010000286.1:0-4587 GCF_049667325.1 Parasphingorhabdus sp.
ACAGCGTTATCGCGAGAGGCCACCCCGCCCACATCAATGATCAGGTTTTCCGCAAAGCTCATCGAACTGCCAGCACCATCGACAGTTAGATTGACTGCTCCGCCTGCCGCTCCGCCGCCATTGCCGGAATTGCCCACCGTCGCAGCTATGCCGGTGCCACCCACTCCGCCAGCACCGCCAAGTGCGTCGGCAAGAAGTTGGCTGTCAGAACCATTTCCGCTTGCGTTAAACGTGCTTCCGCCAGTGGCTGAGAAACTAATACTACCGCCGCTAGCATCCCCGCCTGAGCCACCGGCCCCGGGGAAAACGAAGGAGGGTGAATCGCCGCCAACACCGCCCGCGCCGGCTATACCCCTCGCATTGGTTATGCCGTCAGTCGTATAGTTGAGCGTTGCACCGCCGGTGGCGGAAACCTGAATGATGCCACCCGCGCCATTGCCGCCATCCCCGCCCATGCCGGTTGGCCCGGAATCGATTGGATTGTCGCCGCCTGCTCCACCTGTTCCTCCGACTGCTTCGGATATAATGGTAAGCGCACCTGTTGTGGAAAGAACGCCAAGCGCCCCGGTTACATCCAATATGGCAGTCCCGCCTGCGGCGTTGCCGCCTGCGCCGCCATTGCCACCCGTGCCACTGCCGACTCCACCAGCGCCTCCGGTTGCAGTTGCATTGATTGTCGGATCATCCAGAACAACTGTGGCATCAATGACATTGATCGCGGCTGTTCCGCCGAAACCATCGCCACCATTTCCGCCATTTACTCCATCGCTACCCGACGCACCGGAGCCGCTGGCGTCGACTGTGTACTGAATCGGGTTCGGATCATCCTGCCCGAGATTGATAATAGCGGTGCCACCCGTTCCGTTGCCGCCATTACCGCCGATTTGGCCGACGAAGGATTCTGTAAAGTCGTCCATCCCGGTCACATCATTGAAAGTAAGTGTACCGCCCTGACCCGCGGTGCCACCGGTGCCGGTTGCGGAGACGGTAAGGTCGCTGAAGGTGATTGTTCCGCTAAGATTGTTAAATGTCGCTGTTCCAGCGACCGCATTACCACCGTCGCCCGCGTTTTGGGCCGGTGTCGGGGCGGGGGAAGGGGAATTGCCGACCAGAGCAAACCCGCCAGCTCCACCCGTGGTATCCGAGCTTACCGTGAGTCCACCGGCGCCGATGTCAACAACCGCGGTACCGTCGAGATTGAATGTTGCTGCCCCGCCGGTGGAATCGCCGCCATTGCCGGCATCCACGCCTTCTCCGGTTCCGCCTTGACCGCCAAAACCGCCTGATGAAACGGTCAGGGAATTGGACACTGTCAGGCTACCAGAATTGGCATTGAAAATTGCAGTGCCACCAATGCCCTGGCCGCCATCGCCGGCCGGAGTGCCTTCTGTTTCGCGAGAATCGCCGCCGCTTCCGCCGGCTCCATCGGCGCTGACTGTCAGATTATTGACCGTGACATCGGTGCCGTTCAGGTTGAAGGTCACAACGCCCCCGGTCCCTGTGCCGCCATTGCCGACTGTGTTTGGCAGAAAGGTACCGGAGAAGGGGTCAATGATCGTGGAATCGCCTCCATTGGCAGCGGTCCCGTTGGAGGAAATTGTCAAATCAGTAGCTACAAAAGTACTGCCATTAAGATTGAAGGTAACGGACCCGCCAATTCCCGATCCGCCTTCACCCGATGCCGCGAATCCACGCCCGTCTACGGGCTCCGCAATTAGACCATTCCCGGAGATATTGGCTGAACCCATGATCATGGTGCCGCCGCCCTGCAGGGTGACATTAACGTCTCCACCGACACCCAGGCCGGGATCGCCGGTCGCACCGGATCCGTCGTTGTTGGCACCAAGTCCGCTGGCGTTTATCAGCAGGGAAGTGCCCGTAGTTTCGGTCAGTGTGAGTGCACCCGCATCGACCAAAAGATTTATATCGCCAGCCGTGGCCCGCCCGCCGGCGGCTCCGGATTCTGCACTAGAGTTCAGGCTGAGAATTCCCGTGCTGAGTGCGCCGCCATTTTGAATGGTCAAGTTGATATTGCCCGGCGTCCCGTCCGATGATCCCGCAGGCGCATTGGTACGGCGGCTGTTGTCCAAAAATACATTTGCGGCATTGAATGCGGCATTGTCGATCAGCAGGTTAAGGTCTACGGAACTTGATGAGCCGCCAGCACCTGCACTACCGCTACCAAACATCCGAAAATCACTCGTCATGGTGAGAACGGAGCCGTTCAATATGTTGAAATTTGAACTGCCCTGATCGCCGGGCGCAACTTCGCCATTCAATACCGTGCCGGAAGCGCCAAAGGCGCTACCGTTTATCACCAAATTGTCTCCATTGAAGCCGGTGTTGTCGAAGGTAAGATTCATATCCCCACCGGTGGCATTGCCCGATATCAAATTGCCCGTAGCATCATACGAGCGTGCGGCGGATGCACCGGTGAGGAGTGCAAGTTCCCCAATGGCTAGCGTTGCATTGGCAAAAGTTGCAATGACGTCGCCACTGACTGCTGAATTGAGGCTTTCGCTAACGTTGCCTGAGGCATTGGACGATCCATCAGCAGAAGCATCTAGCTCTAGTCTGTTGGCTGTGATCGTGCCGCCGTTGACCGTCAAATTGACCGCACCACCTGTGCCGCTGCCGCCTGTAGAAGTTCCGCGGAATGTGGATGTGGCATCGCCCTTGGCGAACAACTCAAGTCCGCGGAATCCATCTGCGACAAGTGTACTGCCCGCGCCGATAATATTGAAATTTATGGTACCACCAACAGCGTCGGCACCCGTGACCAATCCCAGATTGGGAGAAGCGCTGGCGCTGAAGGTTGACTGGCCGAACCGTGGACCGCCCGATATGTCGAGGAGCCCGCCGGACAGAATATCGACATTGATCGTACCGCCAAATGTGTTGGTGCCATCATCGACAATCGCGCGGCGGCTTTCGATACCGTCGACGCCCGCCAATATGTTGAACGTACCATCAATTAGCATCTGGCCAGAGCCAGTGGTCAGCAACCCTGGCCCTGTGATGTCGATATCCACGACACCCCCCTGTGTGGCGGTAAAGGCATTGAGGACCAGGTCGCCAATCTGGTTGAATTGCGATCCGGGACCAACTGCGATATTGATCGCGTTGGCCGCATTGAACGTCACATCGCCAACAATGTCGACATTGCCGCCGCCATTGGCACCAATGTTGATGCTGTCACCAGCGGTAAAATCGAATATTGCGGCGTTGGCATCCTGCTTGCCGATAAAGTCGCTTCCTGTGGTTGCGAATATGCTGATATTGTTATTGGCGAAGGCTTCAACGGAGTTGGTGAAATTCGCGCCACTCATGTCGATATTGGCATCCTTGGCCGGATCGACGGTTTTATCGATACTGTTGCTGGAACTGAAAGGCACATCGATGTTGCCGCCAGCGCTGAGAATGATCGCGCCTTCGCTGGCAAATGCAGCCGTCGCAGGCGTATAGCCGATGGTTCCACCCAAAAGCATGGTCATCGCCTGGTTCTTTGGCGTGGCAACCATATAAATTCGCTGCCGGTCGCTAAAATTGAGCGGTGTCGGCCCGGTTGTAGTTCCGCTGTGAACGATGCCGTTTGCATCATTCGTTCCCGCACCAACCGGTATCTGGATGTCGAATAGATTATTATTGTTGATCGTCATTACGGCTTGGTCGGCCGCCACATAAGCGACCGCACCGTTGACGCTGACGTTCCCGCCCTGAACCAAGCGTGGAGCGACGACGGCGAAGTAGCTATTTGCGGCGCTAAGCTCGATTTGAGGGCCGGCATCCTGTCCGACTGCCACCGGCGACTCGATAACGACACTGCCCCCGCCTACAGCTCCTGTTATGCTGATCGTCCCGCCAAAGGCCCCGGGGAAGCCGCCGCTAATATCGATATCTGTCGTCGTCAGCAGTAAACTGCCAACATCAAAGCGTCCGGTACCCCCGACGATAATACCGCCAGGACTATAGAACCAGATGTTTCCGCCCGTTACGGTGCCCGCGCTGTCTATATAGCTTTGTACTGCGCCATCAAAGCGGATCGCGCGGGTGCTGTCTGCGGGAAGCACTCGGTTCAAAACTGTGTAATTAAATCCGTCCGACGTAAATCTCAGTGCGTTGCCCGCGCCAAGAAAGTTTATCGATCCGCCGCCAATTCCCGTGTCATCGGGTGCCCAGTTAATAACGACCTCGGTGGCGGTAACTTCGATAGTATCGCGCAGCGTAAATTGGCCTGTAGAATCCAGAGTGCGCACGCCATCGAACGAACCCACTGTCGTGCTGCCAGTAACGACCGTCGGTGTCCCGCTTACTGCGGCAACGATACCCAGCGCCTGTGGCTGGTTCAGTCCCGGAACCGGTTCTGTGATTCTGATCGCGTCGAGATCGATCGGTGAGGGTGCAGAAATCCTGACGTCGCGGGGATTGAATTGCGGGCTCCGCGCTTGTGGCTGAAAGGCATCGGGCAAGGAAACCGGACTGCTGATCCGAATATCTTGCACCGGCAATGCTCCAACCGGGCTTGATATTCTGACCTCACGCGCATTGAAATCGGGCAGTCGGTTTTGCGGCTGATAGGCATCAGGC
>NZ_JBATHY010000287.1:0-11938 GCF_049667325.1 Parasphingorhabdus sp.
GTATTAGGATCCCGAGGAGATGTTTCGATACCAGCAATTTAGGCCCATTATCTCGCGTATTTTACTATGGTTTTGCCTAATGTCCGTCCGCTATCGGCGCCTTGCCAGAGCGCGCTGTAAGGCTGGAAATGGGTGGGAAGCGGACAGGCAGCTTTGAGCAGCAGAAAATGTGAGAACGGACATTCGTTTAGCTTGTGTCGCATTTTTCTCAATTGGAATACCTAAAGAGAAAGACTTCCGATTTGGGGCTAGGTATCACCGCCAAATCATTTGTGCCTGTTTGTAATTTCGATCTCGCATAGTAATATGTCATCAAGATGATTCTCGAAACAATTCCCTTTGCTGCAAAATAAAAGCGGCCTGTCACAGGTTTTTGAAGATAATCGCGCGTTGCTGCTGCGGTTTTTGGCGGCCCGTACCCGGGATATCGGGTTGGCCGAGGATTTGCTGCAGGATGTCTGGATAAAAATAACCACCGGCACCCAGTCCGGTCCGATCGACAATCCATTGGCCTATCTCTACAAAATGTGTGAATATACCGCCCGTGACGCGCATCGATCGGCAACGCGCAAACTGGCGCGGGACACATTATGGTCAGAGGCTGGTTCCGATTTTAGCGCTGAACGCCGCGACAATTTGACGCCGGAGAAAATCGCCATTGAGCGCGATCTGCTCAAGCTGGCATTGTCCGAGCTTGAGAAGCTACCAGACAGGACAAAGGAGATATTCATCGACTGTCGAATCAACGAAATAACGCAAAAGGAAATCGCAAGGCGCCAGAATATCAGTCTCAGCGCGGTCGAGAAGCATCTGCAGCGCGCATATCAGGTGATAAATAAATTTCGCAAAAATAATGATGCGGGTTTGGACTGAGCGTGGCGACTGAATCTCATATGAACGAAAATAATGCCTTTCCAGACAATATCTACGCGGAGGCCGTGCGCTGGCTATTGCGGCAGCGCGATGCGGATATGCCGGACCACGAATGGGCGGATTTTGCCCAATGGCTGGAAACAACGCCGGGGCATTTGGCCGCCTATAACGCCGCGGTCGAGGCAGATGAAGATCTCGGTGCGATTGGTTCCGAACTGGCGGAAATACATGCTGACGATGGAATCGCCGACAATGACAACAAGCCGATTGGGCTGTTTTCGAGATGGCCGGCATTTGGCGCTGTGGCGGCAATGCTGTTGGCCGCCATTATTTTCTGGCCCGGATCGCAATCTCCACAATATGCAACCTTGCAGACCGAATATGGAGAGATTCGCGAGGTTGCGATAAATTCTTCGGTGTCCATGGTTTTGAACGGCAATACGGAACTGGCTTTGGACAAGGATGCAGCCACCGTCCGGATGCTGCGCGGCGAAGCAACTTACAGTGTTGAAAGTCCGAGACCGGGCGCGCTGCGGGTGGAAGTGGATGGCCTGACAATCGTGGATTACGGTACGGTGTTTAACGTTATTCGCGACAATAGCATGCTTCGCGTTGCGGTGACCGAAGGCGCCGTAATGATTGGTCCGGAGCGAGAGAAAATTCTGGTCTCGGCTGGCGAGCAAATCGAGATGCAATTGAACAACCGGTCGTTGACACGCAGCAAAATATCTCAAGACGCCGTGCTGGCCTGGCAAGATCAGCAGCTGGTTTTTGAAAACAGAACCGTCAAGTCTGTCATTGGCGATGTCGAGCGCAATTTTGGCACAAACATCTCGGTTGCAAGCCGATTGTCTGACCGAAAAATTACCGGCGTCATCAGTTTGGCTAGTGACGAAGCAGCGGTGATCAGCGACGTGGCGGCAGTTTTGGGGGAGACAGCCCAAAAAACCGAATCAGGATGGCGCATCGGCGACTAGCGCCTGCATCGATTTATAGATCCTGCAAAACTATCGGTTCGTCTTGGTTTTACATGGAAGTTGACATGCTGACTTTTGCTATCGCTGCCTTTTTCATCCTCACTCTGATCGGAGCGATGCTAATCATCGGGATAATGCTTTTTGGATATCGTTCCAGAATTGCCAAAGTGGTTCGTTCCGGGTTGGGCGAAGAGACTGCCGGTATCGAAGGAAATTTTGGAGCGGCCACATCGCTTGCTGGTCAACGGTCTGGTCAGAAAATGCCAGTATCGTTGATTTGATCAACGTGACGCATAGTGGATTGTGACGAGTTGAATATTGCTTGGCGAGGTTTAACAACCTAAACCCCGGCATCATATGCCTCAGACAACCACTTTTTTCATCATTCAAAAAATATGCGTGACTGTGGCTCTATTGATGGCCCTGGTTCTCGGCCCATGCGATATCGTTCAGGCACAAACCATAATCTCCATCGATATTCCTGCGGGTCGTCTCAGCAGCGCTTTGCGCACCGTGAGCAGGCAGGCAAATATCACCGTTGTCGGGACTAGCCGTGATTTATCCTCCATTCGCACACCGGCCGTAAAGGGGCAGATGATCGCTGCGAGCGCGCTGCGCCGGTTATTAAACGGCACCGACTATCAGGCGCGGCAAATAAACAGCCGGACGTTTCGCATTGAGCGTCGGAATGTAAGACCGCAGCCGGTTCCCAACGTGCCGCCCGCGCGCGCAGAGTCGAGACCCGTTGCCGTGCCCCGCCCGCCACCGCCAGAACCGGTGACGATTGTCGTGACCGCGACGAAACTGGATTACACGCTTCGCGAATATCCCGGCGCTGCCCAGAGCATTTCGCTCATGGGCGTCAGTACAGGAGAAGCTGCTGGCGGGCTGGACAATTTGCTGTCCAAAATACCCGTTACAAGTGGCACGGCTTTGGGGTCGGGCCGGAACAAAATCTTCGTGCGCGGTATTGCCGACAGCAGCTTCAACGGACCGACGCAGTCGACGATCGGACTATATCTGGGCGAACAGCGATTGACCTTTAGTGCGTCAAACCCTGACCTGCGCCTTTATGATATGGAACGTCTGGAAATTCTGGAAGGCCCGCAAGGGACGCTCTACGGTGCCGGCTCCATTGGTGGCGTTCTCAGGATGGCGCCGGCTGTTCCGAATTTGGATGGCATTGCTGCAACTATCTGGGCATCTGGAGTGGCGACCAGCGGCGGCGCGGAGGGTTATGACGTCGCTGCCATGGCAAATGTACCGATAACCGAAACAGCAGCGCTAAGGGCCGTGATATATAGGGGCCAGTCAGGCGGCTATATCGATGACAGTCTGCGCGAGCTTGAAAATATCAACCGGAGCGAGGTTACCGGAGGTCGTCTGGCGCTGCATTCCGAGCTATCATCTGACTGGACTTTGCAAGTGCAGGGTTTCGGGCAAAAAACCGAAGCGCGCGACGGGGACTATATTGACGCGCGGTTCGCCGGTTTGACGCAAAACAACACGATCGCGCAGCCTTTTGGTGCAGAAATCTGGGGTCTGAATGCGACCATGGCCGGTACAATCGGAGATATGCGGCTTGTATCGAGCACCGGGATTGTGAGTCACGATCTTGACACGCGTTATGATTCCGGCGGAGGGCCAAATGCGCCCCCGCTACAGGCCTATGATGAAACCCGCGAAATCGAACTGTTCACGCACGAGACGCGCCTTGCGGATAATCGTGGCGATCCCCTATCATGGTTGATCGGGTTTAGCGCTCTGCGGCATCAGGACGATTACGAGCAGCTGGTCACCAATTTCAATGGCGATGACCCACCACCATTCGCGAATATTGTTTATACAATATCCGAATATGCGCTTTTCGGAGAAGCCAAACATGCGTTCAATGACAGTCTTTCGGTAATGGCCGGCGGTCGTCTGGTATATTCGCAGGGCAATACCGAGCGCAGCTTCGGGGCGACAAATGATGTTGCTTCGGAAACCAATGCGCTGCGGTTCTTGCCAGTCGCCGCGCTTTCCTGGCGTGTTTCGGATGACGTATCTGCCTATATCCGCCACCAGCAAGGATATCGTACCGGCGGGATCACGATCGAGAGAACACCCGGTGGAGATCCGCAAATAGCACGATTTGATCCCGATAAAGTTTATGCATTTGAGACCGGACTTAAGGGTCGGTTAAACACCGGCGCACCCGTGAATTTCAGCTTTGCTATGAGCTACATGAAATGGCGCGACGTACAAGGTGACCTCATTGACAATATCGGATTTCCGATCACCCGGAATATTGGTGATGCGGATATTTTTGGATTGACCATGCAAACCGATACTCAACTGACTGCCAATCTCAGACTTTCCAGCGCTTTCTTTTTAAACCAGTCTCGCGTGATGCGGGTGACGCCCAGAGACGAACTGCTCAGTTCGATGCTGCCGAATATTCCGCCTTATGGGGCGCAGCTCGGCCTGATATATCATTGGGATATCGGCAACAATTCCGAGCTGATTGCCGCTGGCAGTCTTGAATATACCGGGGAGTCCGTTCTCGACATTGATGCAGCACAACAGGTCAGGCAAGGCAATTTTGCAAGCGCTGACCTTTCCCTGATCTGGCGCCAGCCATCCTGGGAAATCGGACTTGAGGCCAATAATATTACGAATACGCGCGGCAACCGGTTTTCATTCGGAAACCCGTTCAAAATCCGTCAGGAAGATCAGCAAACACCCTTGCGGCCCTTCAATATCCGCCTGTCGGCAAAAATTGACCTTTAAAAACGCGCCGAATTAGGCCGGTTTCGATAATTTCCAAAAAAATTTCTAAATTTCTTGTGCGGGTCTCTGACCGCCGTGGCGACGTGTATTTGCAAGGGCACGAAATCAGTCCCCTGACACGAGCAATGGAGTTTAGAATGCAAATGAACAGACGACAATTGCTGGGCACGACGATCACCGCAGCGGCATTTTCCGCATTGCCAGCTTGCTCGACTGCTTCCTTTGGCTCGCGCTCCAGCTATGCCTCCGCAATCATCGAACCAAAAAACCAGAACACCGTTTATCACTGGGTCGACATCGCCATGCAGCAAGTGCGCGATCAGCGCGTGGCTCCGCCGCGTGCAGCTTACGATTTTGCCGGACCAATGGTGGCGGGCTTTGTCGCCGCCAACGCGATTATTGATCGCTATGCTGATCCCTATGGATTTGGCCCTGCGCCCCAAGGCGCTGATCCGGAGGTCGCCTATGGTGTTGCCTTCGCCACCGTTGCCTCGGAATGTTTCCAGCAGCCGTTTCTTTTTGAGCGGGCTAGTTTCAAAAAGCGTTTTCCCGATGGCGAGGCCAAAGATCTTGGCGTCAAGTGGGGTCGTCAGGTGGGTCTGGCGATCAACAAGATGCGTACCCATGATGGTTCCGAACCGCATAAAGCCAACTACTATCTGGGCCGGTATGAACGTCGCAATGATGTTCTCAAATGGACGCCCACCGGTGCGTCGTATAGCGCAGGGCCTGGCCCGGCAGTTGGCAGCTATGATCGCGGACTGTTTCCCGGTCATGGCAAGATCAAGCCATGGACAATGACCAGCGGTTCGCAATTTAGGTCTGCCCCGTTTCTTGACCCGGCCAGCCCCGAATTTGCCGAAGATTTCGATCTGATCCGGAGACTTGGTGGAAAAGACAGCACCATGCGTACCGAGGATCAGTCAGAGATCGCGCTATTTTGGGAAGATGGGCCATGGGGGATCACCCCTCCCGGGCACTTCCTCTATATCGCCATGCAGGTCATGCAGGATCGCGGTTTTGATTTTCTTGATATGGCGCGCAACTTTGCTTTGCTGGGCGCAACCCAGTGCGATGCGTCTATCAATGCGTGGGACAACAAATTCCACCACGATGTGATCCGTCCGGAAACGGCGATTAAATTCCGGTGCAGCAAATTTGGTAGCAACGATCCGCGGATGGTCGAGCAAGCCAATTGGGAAAGCTATATCCCGACACCAAATTTCCCCGGCTATACCTCGGGCCACTCTACTTTCGGAGCTGTCGGCGTCGAGATGACCAAATTGTTGATTGGCACCGATGAAGTTACCTTCAGTCATGAATCGCCAGATCAGGTTCTCTGGCCCTCGCTCAAAGGCAAGGTCCGGCACTGGACCAATCTCGAGCAAGCCGCCGAAGAAAATGGCTGGAGCCGTCTCTATGGCGGCGTCCACTGGAAAGCCGATCATGACGCGGCGGACAGAGCGGGCCGGCAAATCGCCCGCCATGCGCACCAAACGATGTTCCTCCGAAAGGCATAAACCCAATGAAAATACTTAAAATAGCACCGCTCTTCGGATCGGCGGCGGCCCTTGTTGTGCTGATTCCAAACGCCGCTCAGGCGCAGGAAGTCACTCTGAACTATGACGCTCTGTCCTCGCTCGAAGAACCCCTGGCCACGGATATCGGCGGTGTCACCGTCGCGCTTACAGGCCTTGTCGACATACCTTTCGCGCTTGACATTAAAAGCGCTGACGGGGCTGATGATAGCAGCATCGGATTTGTCGGAAATTTCCAGATTAGCGCCGAGACTCAACTCGATAATCGCTGGACTCTGGGGGTCGCCTATTTCGGGCAATATGCCACTGACGCGAACAGCGTTTTCGACGGCGTGGACGACTATAGCGACAATGTTGCGGGTTTTGTCGGCACCAGCTTTGGAACTTTTATCGGCGGCAATACTTCCGGTCAGGTGCGTGAACAGACGCGCCGTTCGCGCGGTGTGGGCAATGCCACGCTTGCCTTTGACAATTTCTACGGCGGTCTTGATGAGTGGGGCGGCGCGTATGTCGGGCGCTTTGGTCCTAGCATATTGTCGGCAGCAGTTGACGAAAATGGTGATTTTGAACTGGGCGCAACGTTTCAGCGCCCGATCGACAAGAATGATATCCGGCTGACCGCAAGAATCGCCGACGGGCGGTATACATCCTCCGACCTGACCACCCGTTTTGACACCAAGGGTGTCGGCCTGGTGGGCGAGATTGTCTATGGCAGCACGCTTTTCGATCTGGGCGGAGGTTACGAACGCATGGAGTCGTCGGTGGTCGATGCTGATCGCTGGTTCCTCTCTGCCGGTGCCCGTACGCAGATCAACAATTTCACGCTCTCGGCAGAAGGCCATTACGGTCAGGTTGACGGTCAATCTGAAAAATCCGCATCGCTGGGCGCAGCTTATGCTCTTGGTCGCGGCCTCTCGCTTAATGCCGGAGTCAATTATCAGGAGGCGAGTATTACTTCCGGCGGAGTTAACATTGTCGACGAGGATGAAATTCAGGGGTTACTTTCTCTCAGGTTCAGTTTCTAGCGTCGGCCTGATGAATACGAGTTACACCGCAGACAAAGCTGGCGTCCCCTACGCCAGCTCGCGGTGAAGGTGCCGCTGCCATGGCCAAAACCGGATCCTCCCCCGAGGGCCTATGCGGCGGCACCACTATTTGCGTCTGATCGTTGTTCGATTGAATCGGAACGGCGTTCAGCAATCGAAAATGAAGGTTGAGTAACAGTTCTGATATTGAGCGGTCGGTTTTCGTCGGGACTCGAGATGATTTGAAAGGTCGGATCCATGCAGTGTGCCATGTTTGTTAGAATTTTCGTCACCGGACTGACCGGCTGTTTCGTCTGCGTCACTGCCAGCGCAGAAACTACCGACCAGATCAATACGCCAGAGCGAATAAATGTCCTCGTAACGTATGGCGAAGACAAATGCCCGGAGGCAGAAGCTGACGAAATTGTTGTCTGCGCGACGAGACCTGAATCAGAGCGTTACCGCATCCCGAAGGAGCTTCGCGAAGTCGCAAAACAGGAGGCGGGTGAACAAAGCTGGAGTTCGGTTGTCGCATCCCATGACGAGGCGGCCAGATCCGGTCGTCCCAACAGTTGTTCCGTCGTTGGAACATTCGGGTTCAGCGGCTGTCAGGCGGCGATCATGCGTCAATGGTTTGATGAACGGAACTACGATGGGAATTGAGATATTGCGTCATGACCATATTATGAATGGAGGAAAAATAGGTTGACCAAATTGGGAAAAAAATTGCCCCTGTGGGCCACATCAAGCCTGTTGGTACTGGCGCTGTCCGGTTGTGGCGGAGATGATAGCAGCGGCACGGATACGAGCATAACGCTGCCCGGAACCTCGACACCCACCCCGTCACCAACACCCAGCCCGACCCCGACGCCTACGGGGGTCACCACTGCCAGCGTCGACTGTCCCTATAGCGGAAGCTATATGGGCGACTACAGCGCGGCCGGAATGTTGACCGCGACATGGAGTTGGGCATGCAGCAGCACGGTCCGCAGCCTTACCGCCAATGGCTTGCCCGATCATGCGGTCGGCACCTTTCCCAACCCTGGCAACCCGAACACGATTTCTGCCCAGACGGTCAGCGGCTCGATGACTTTGACGCCGACGTTGGGGACAGCAAACATCCAGATTGGTGGCCCCGGCGGAGCTTCGGCCTTTGCGCGCAATGGTGTCAAATTTGATCCGGGCACCGGCGGCAGTTGTGCGAGCAGCATAACCGCAACATCTCAATGCAATCTGGGCGGCGGGGTTGATCAGTGGCGCATAGAAGCACTGGGTCAGGATATATTCGATTTTGGCGAAGATATGAACAACGCGCATGTTCAACCTGGCGGTATCTACCACTATCACGGGATGCCCGAAGGCATTTTGACCAATGCAGGCGCTTCCGACAGCAACAAAAAAATGGTGCTGATTGGTTGGGCTGGTGATGGCTATCCGATCTATGGTCGCTTTTGTTATTCCGATGCAATGGATGCAACCACCGCGCTCAAAGTCTGCACGGGCAGCTTTGCCAAAGACACGGTCGCCGATTCCGGGCGGCCTTCAACTGCGCTGGTTCCGCTCGGCGCGTTTTTGTCTGACTGGACATATTCGGCTGGCTCGGGCGACCTCGATGACTGCAATGGCCGCACCGGTGTGACGCCGGAATTTCCGAACGGCATCTATTACTACATGGCCACCGATAGCTATCCGTATATGAGCCGCTGCTTGAAAGGGAATATCAACTAATATGAAACAAGCTCGACAGCTAACGTTTTGGACAACAGTATTTGGCGCAGCGACTGCGCTCACCATATTGGGAGCGTCCCAGATTAGTGCACAGCAAGGCCCGCCTCGCGGGCAAAGAGGCGGAGGTGGAGCTGGCGGCGCGCCAACCGAGGCGATGCTAAAGGCCTGCGTGGCAAAGCAGGCTAATGATGCTTGCTCAGCGCAAGACCGGGACGGCGAAACGGTCACAGGTAGCTGTTTTGCGCCAGAAGGACGTCCGCTTGCTTGTGTCCCAGCCGGAGGACCAGGTGGCAGACCCGGGGGTGGTGGCCCTGGCGGTGCAGGTGGCCCGCCGATGGGAGAGTCCAATAGCGGCTCGCAAATTTCCTCTACGCAGGCATATACGTCGGGCATCCTATGCGACTACTCGGTCAACGCAACAAACCAACAGATTGGGTTGAGCAGCAAGGCAAAATGGTCCTGTGACCGTGGCCAGCGGCTTCTAACCGCCAATGGTGTCCCGGATCATGCAGTCGGCCAGTTTCCCAATCCGGCCAATCCAAACAAAATATCCGAACAAGAGGTGCGTTTTACGGCCACTACATCGCCGGTTACATATTCCGGCCCGGGCGGGCGGGTGAAGGAACCGGTCATGGGTCTCAACGGGATCAAGTTCGATCCGGGAACCGGCGGCAGCTGCAAGGATGATATTACCGATCCGCAGCAATGTCCGCTGGGCCCCGGTTCCGGTGGTCGCTGGAATATCGAGGCGCTCGGACAGGATATATTCGATTTTGGCGAGGATATGAATAACGCCCATGTGCAGCCAACCGGCTCCTATCACTATCACGGCGTGCCGGTGAACATGATGTCCGATGCGGCGAAGGCTGGCAAGGAAATGGCCATGATCGGCTGGGCGGCAGACGGTTTTCCAGTTTATGCGCGTTACGGATATCCCAATCCGGGTGTGATGATGGGCGCGCTTAAAGAGATGCAGCCCAGTTACCGGCTCAAACAGACCCCTGATACGGGACGGCCGTCGGCCGCCATCGTGCCAATGGGCGCGTTTATGCAGGACTGGGAATTTGTCGAAGGACTGGGTGATCTCGACCAGTGCAATGGCCGTTTTGGCGCGACCCCGGATTTCCCGCAGGGCATTTATCATTACTATGCCACTGACGCTTATCCCTATATCCAGCGCTGTGTGAAAGGCTCGATCGACAGCCAACCGGAAGTGCGCCGGCCCGGAGGCCAAGGCGGTGAAGGCCGGGGCAGAGGACGCGGTCGCGGCGAACGCGGCGGCGGGCGGCCACCACAATGATCACTCGAACAGCTCTATTCATTTTCCTGCTGCTGACATCGGCGACGGCTCAAGCACATCTGCTACCCAAGCAGAATGCCACAATGAAGATTGTCGATGACACCGCCAATTTCGTGGTGTCCGTCCCGGCATCGGCTTTGGTGGGTATCGATGACAATGGCGACGGGGAGCTCTCCACGCAGGAAATCCAGACGCATGAAGAGCTGATCAAGCAACAGTTCACCTCCCGCTTCACCGTAACTAACAATGGCACGCCCGGAACCGGTTTCATGCTGATGGTGATGTCGCCGCAAACCGATGGAGACCATCATCATAGCGACTATGTGGTGATACTACACCGCGTCAAATTTGATGAAACCCCGCGTAATCCGGTGGTAAAAACCGACCTGTTCGGGACTCGTGACGGCGAAGGCAGGATGGCACTGCGCGCCACAATGGACGACGCGCAGGAAGTTGCGGTTCTTACCCCGAAAAACAGCGAGCACCGATTTTTCAAACCTGCCAAAGCAAGTTCGAAAGAACCTGTTGACGAAGAAAAAAAACAAACTTCAGGCGGGCATGATCAATGGCTTTTCCTGCTTGCATTGATTCCTGCTTCCGGAGCGATATTATATCTCCGGCGAGCAAAGCGGGTGTGATATCCTGACCGGCAAATGACGGGAGCAAAAAATGATCAAACGAACCCTACCGCTACTAGCATCGCTCGTACTGGCATCGTGCAGTATAGATTCAACAGCACCGTCCGATTTTTCGCCGGACCCGTTGGAAACGCTGTCGGCTGCTGAACGCGAAAGCTACTTGCAGGCGGCTTCAGAATTGTTTGACGGTGCCAATATTGTCGGCGAGCCGTCGTTGGTTGAATGCACATTATCCGAAGGCGCGAAAACAACTTGCTTCTCGATCACCGTGAAGCCGGAGCCGACCAATTATACCCCCGGTCCCTGGTGTCCGCGCAATATCAGTGACGGCCCGGATAAGTCGGGGATATGGCTGAATGAAGGCAAGGTTTATGACGCCGACGGGAAGTTTATCGCGGACCTCAAAAATTTCTACAAAGACGACAAATGGCAGATGTACGATGTCTCCACCGGCAAGATCAACGTGACCGATACCAAAGAAAAATGTGCAGCCGCCGCTCGGCCAGACGTGGACGAAAAATACCAGAACCACTGCGTCGAGTGCCGGCTGGATTACATGCCCGAGAGTAGCAGCGTTACATATGTCATTCCCCTAAGGCCCGTTGCAGCAAATGCCAGCTCGCGGGCACGGGGCGGTGCGGGCGTGGCCATAAACGGCGTCAGGCTCGACGGCCCGGCTCCCACTGACGCGATATTGGCCGCGCATACGCTTGCTCCGTTTGATGATTGCGGCGGGCATGTGAATTTGCACGTTGGCTATCATTATCATGCCGTGACCGATTGCCTCGTCGATAAATCCTCAAAGGTGTCAAACAATAGCGACGCACCGGTGATTGGCTTGGCGATGGATGGATACAAGATCCTCGCCCACAAGCTGAGCAATGGCAATTCGCCAGCTAGCCTCGATAGTTGTCAGGGTCACAGCACTGCGGAATTTGGCTATCATTATCATGCGGGCGCGGCGGGATCTAACCAGATACTCGGTTGTTTAACCGCCCAGCAGGGGTGCTCCTTTGAGGGCGGCGCGCAAAGCTGTGACGCCACCGTCAGGCGCGGACCGCCGGGTGGAGGCGGACCACCGCCTGGT
>NZ_JBATHY010000288.1:0-6302 GCF_049667325.1 Parasphingorhabdus sp.
AGGTGCTTGCGAACATCTCCACGACCACTCGGCCAATCGCTTGGCGGTTTTCGAGCACGGCGAAGGCCTTTGCTGTATCATTCAGGGAGAAACGATGGGAAATATGGGGCCGCATCGCTCCCTGTTCGGCCAGTTGCTGTAGCGCAGCACTTTGGCGTCTCGCCATTTCGGGATCGCGGCGGGGGCTTTCGCCAGCGCGGACACCGATCAGACTATAGGTCTTGATCATGACATGATTTGCCGGAAAGGATGGAATGTTGCCACTGGCAAATCCGACGATGAGATATCGTCCGTTCCACGCAATGGCGCGTGTCGCCGTCAGCGCAAGATCGCCGCCGACCGGATCATAAACCACGTCAACGCCTTTGCCATCGGTCAATGCCTTGACTCTGGCCGCCAGTTGCTCATCCGCCGGGTCGAGCAGATGATCAGCCCCGGCGTGGTGGATCGCTTCCAGCTTTTCTTCATTGGACCCGGTACCGATTACCATCGCACCGATTTTCTTGGCCATTTTTACTGCCGCCATCCCGACGCCGCCGCTCGCCCCAAGCACAAGAACCGTTTCTCCCGGTTGGAGATGTCCCCGTTCCACCAGCGCATGCCAGGCAGTCGATGCGGCGCTTTGCCAGCAAGCGCCTTCGGCGAACGAAAGCGCTGCGGGCAGGGGGGAGACAGCGGCTGCGCTGACAATCCATTGCTCGGCGAGCGCACCGCCCTTGCCGCCCGCCATGACGCGATCACCGGGTTTTACGCTTTGAACGTCTGGTGCGACTTCGGTCACCTCTCCTGCCGCTTCAAGCCCGGGCACGAATGGAGGGTCGGGACGGAATTGATATTTGCCCCGGGTCATCAGCAGGTCGGGGAAGTTCAGGCCCGCTGCCCTGACCGCGATACGCACTTCTCCCGATGCCAGCGGTCTTGGTTCGGTGGACTGTATCTGGATGGAATCTGGGCCAGTCAGTCCGGTGCAGACTGCCGCGCGATAGCGGGTCAAGGCGTTAGAACTGCGATGACGTCGCGCGTGAATGCCGCGATATCAAATCGACCGTCGCTCATGTCATAGCCGCGCCTGACGATCACCAGATCGAGCGATGGAATGATTACAAGATATTGCCCGCGATTACCAAAGGCTGCAAATGCATCTGCCGGAACGCCATCGGAATTGTTCATCAGCCAGAATGTTGCGCCATAGCCGAAATCCCGACCTTCCGGCTGCGGCCCCGACGGTTTGCTGACGTATTCGCGCCAGTTTTCGGGAATCAGGCGCTCTCCGTTCCAGACACCATTGTTGAGATAGAGCTGGCCGAGCCGCCCCAGATCACGCGCAGTGGTCCAGACCTGGCTGGAAAGGATATAATTGTCCTGCCAGTCGGTTTCGGCATAAGTGCGGGTCATGCCGAGTTTCTGGAAGAAGCCAAACGGATCGAAATCATGTTCTTCGGGCATATAGTTGCTTAGCTTGTATTTTTTATCCTCATGGGCCGCCTGAACGGCGAGCACTGCCAGCAACGTGTCATTATTGGCATAGCGAAACTTCGTGCCAGGCTGATCTAGCAGGGACCAGCTGGTTGACTGCTGGCTGACGCTAGTTGCACCCATGTAAATCCCGTCTGTGCGGTTGCCGGCCGTATCGCTAGTCAAGCCGCTGGCCATGCGCATGAGATTGTCGATGGTAATAAAATTCCGCGGATCACCGAATTTCTGCCATTGTGGCAAGCTGGCTCTGGCGCTCACATCGACCATATTCTGCTGCACGGAGTGGCCGATAAGAGTTCCAGCGATGGATTTGGCTACAGACCACGTCCGCTGGGCCGTATGAAGATCATGGCCGGCTTTATATTGTTCGGCCTGGATATTGTTTTTGTGGACGATCAGGACGCCGCTGGTTTTGCTGCCTGCGCCATAGGTGCTGGCATCGAACGCCCGTTCCGTCACGACGCGCGCGGCAAATTCGGAAGCGCTTTGAACGGGGGGCGGGGTGATATCTCCCATCGGCCAAGGTTGATCATCCATATATTCGCGCTGGCTCAACGGGCCACCAGTTTTCAGTCCCCCGAAGCCGATCGGCATCGAAGTACAGCCATTTTTGCGATTCCAAATGGCGACGCGCGGTGGCGCATCATCGGCAAAGGGGACGCGAACCTGCCGTTCGCTATGGTCTATTTCTTCGGGCAATGTCGGGACGATATCGGCTATCCGGTCGTAAATCCCTGTCAGTTCATCGGCCTTGATATCGGCGAGCGATTTGCCGCCATTCCACAGGCCGGAACAGATGAACTGGGCTTTATAGCCGGCGGCTAACGCCCGGTCATAGCGCGAAGGCTCTTCGTCCTGGGCAAGGGCGCTGATCGGAAATAACGCGCCAGCGACACAAATACTAACCAGTTTTTTCAGCACGCAAATTCTCCCAATAATCAAGCCGTTCCCGGATCTTATGTTCAAAACCGCGATCTACAGGCTGGTAATAACGTTCCGGTTGCATCTCTTCCGGCCAATAATTGTCACCCGAGAAGCCATCGTCTGTTCCGTGATCATAGCTATAGCCTTTGCCATAGCCGATGTCCTTCATCAGGCTGGTCGGTGCATTGAGTATATTTTGCGGCGGCATCAACGAACCGGTATCCTTGGCGGATTTCCATGCGGCTTTCTGGGCCTTGTAGGCAGCATTGGATTTTGGAGCGGTTGCGCAATAGAGGCAGGCTTGGACGATCGCCAATTCGCCTTCCGGGCTGCCGAGAAATTCATAAGCCTGTTTGGCGGCCAGCGCCTGCACCAGCGCTTGCGGATCAGCCAGGCCAATATCCTCGCTGGCGAAACGAACGATCCGGCGAAGCAGGAAAAGCGGCTGTTCTCCCGCCACCAGCATTCGCGCCAGATAGTAAAGCGATGCCTGGGGATCGGATCCCCGTAATGCTTTGTGCAGCGCCGAGATCAGATTATAATGACCCTCACGATCCTTGTCATAGACAGCCATGCGCCGATGGAGAATTTTGGCGAGCTGGGGTGGGTCGAGCGGATCTGCGATGTTCAGCGAGAAAAGCGTCTCGGCCTGATTGAGCAGGAACCGGCCGTCGCCGTCGGCGCTGGCGATCAGGGCCTCTTTGGCGTTCGCGGTGAGCGGGAGGGATTTGTCCTCGAGATTTTCCGCTTTTTCCAGAAGCTGGCTTAGCGCATCGGCATCCAGCCGGTTGAGGATGAGTACCTGGGCGCGGCTGAGCAGGGCGGCATTCAATTCAAAGGACGGGTTTTCGGTCGTCGCACCGACCAAAACCACCGTGCCTCGCTCGACATAAGGCAAAAAGCTGTCCTGCTGGGACCGATTGAAGCGGTGGATTTCATCGACAAATAACAGGGTGGCCTTGCCCGACTGAAACCGCATCTCGGCCTCGGAAAAAACCTTCTTCAGATCGGCGACGCCGGAAAATACCGCAGAGATTGCCTTGAAATGCAATTCCGTCTGATCGGCCAGCAACCGGGCGAGACTGGTCTTGCCGGTTCCAGGTGGTCCCCAAAGGATGATCGAGGACAGCTTTCCCGCGGCTATCATCCGGCCGATAGTACCTTCGGCGCCTACCAGATGATCCTGACCGACAATGTCCGAAAGCTGGCGCGGCCTTAGCCTGTCGGCTAGCGGAGCATCCGGCGGGTTTTCCGGATCACGCTGTTGATCTTGATTATCGTCAAACAGCCCCTGCATGGTTATCGAACAGCAGCCTGCTTGATCGGGCCATGACCAGCCCGCCGCTGGCGGACCAGACGCATATAGGTTTGCGCCACGGTATTATTGATCTGATCCCAGCTGAATTCTTCGGCGCGCCGTTCACCGGCAGACCCATGGGCAGTACGCAAGTCGACATTGTCACAATATAATTGCAACGCATCGGCAAAGTCCCGAATTGCGCCGGGTGGGACAAGCCTCCCGGACTCTTTGTCCCGGACCAGACTTTGGCTGCCTGTGGCCTTGGCTGCGACTACGGGCAGCCCGCTGGCCATGGCTTCGAGCGTGACATTGCCAAAAGTCTCGGTAATCGAGGGGTTGAACAGCATGTCCATGCTGGCAACCGCCCGGCCGAGTTCGCTGCCCTGTTGAAATCCGGCAAAAATGGCACCGGAGATTCTGTCTTCGAACCACTGCTGGGCGGGGCCTTCTCCGATGACGACCACTTTGTGCGTCACCTTGCGGCGTTTTAACTCGTCGATGGCATCGGAAAAGACATCCAGCCCCTTTTCCATAACCAACCGACCGAGGAAACCGATCACCGGTTCGTCGTCGGCGATACCCAATGATCTACGCCAGGCCATATCACGGTGGCCGGAATTGAATGTCTCGCGATCAACGCCGCGCGACCAGATGCCGACATCATAGTTCATTCGCTGGTCGCGCAACACTTGGGCCATCGATTCTGACGGTGCCACCAGCGCATCGCAGCGGCGGTAAAGCCGGCGCAAAATCGCTTCGATCACCGGCTCCAGAAAGGCGAGATTATAATAGCGCGGATAGGTTTCGAACCGGGTGTGCACCGAGGCCAGCACCGGGATGTTGGTCTTTCGGGCCCATGAGACCATCTTGTGTCCGACCCGGTCGGGACTCGATATCTGCATGATATTGGGCTTGAACTGTTCCAGATCCTTCCGCACGTCACCTGACAGGCGGGTAGGAAAGCGATATTCACCGCGACCCGGAAAAGCGACAGATGGTACGCTGATCAGATCCCCCGTGGGTTCGAAGGCGGGTGTGTCGGTAGTTGGCGAATAGACGCGAACGGCAGCTCCCTGGCGTAGCAGATAGTCCACCAGCCGATTGAGTGCCTGATTAGCACCATCGCGCACGAAATTATAATTGCCGCTATAAAGGGCAATGCGAAGGTCACTGATTTCCATCCGCGCCTTCAAGCATAGTCAGGGGGAAATTGCCAATATGAACTTGGTCAGCTAGCACGCGACGATGATCCGGACCCAACTCAAGCATCTGTTGATTGGCACGCCAAGCGCGTTTGGTACCGATGGAGAAATGAGCGCGATCGCCAAAGACAAAGTTGATAGGCCGCTGACGCTTGGTTTTGATGGATTGGAAGGCAATCAGGTTGCCGATCCGCTGCATCATGGCGGGCGGGACAAGGCCATCCATCTCTATCCCTTGGAACATTACTCCTTCTGGCAGGCAAAATATCCGGATGTGGCTGTGCTCGATCAACCGGGAGCATTTGGGGAAAATTTCAGTTGCTCTGGATTGAGCGAAGAGCGGCTTTGTCTCGGTGATATTTTTCGGGTTGGGGAGGCGCTCATCGAATGTAGCCATGCGCGGCAACCGTGCTGGAAACTCAATCACAGATTTGGCAAACCTGATGTGCTGAAAACTGTGGTCAGGACCGGCAAGTCCGGTAGCTATTTTCGTGTGCTGGAAGAAGGTCGAGTGCAGGCAGGCGACGATCTGGTGCAACAGGCGCGGCCTTATCCTGAATGGTCACTGGAACGGTTATTTGGCATGATTATCGGTGGCCAGCACAAGGGACAGACCGCTGAGCTTATCGCGCTATCGAAAAATCAGATACTCGGCGAAACCTGGCGGGTTCGGGCGAAGCAGTTGGCAGGCCAGTAAATTTGCTATTTTTGATCCTGCTCTGGCGGGTGCAACCGTAATTTGGTCACCCGGCGATCATCGGCTTCGGTAATTTCCAGGACCCAGCCGCTGGGATGTTCCAGCCGTTCCCCGACCGTGGGAATATGTCCCGCCAGCACGAAGCACAGACCGCCGATCGTATCGACATCCTCGTCAATTTCTTCGAGCGCCGGATCAATGGTTTCGCCAACATCGTCCAGTTCTGCTCGGGCATCTGCTTCCCACATGCCATCGTCCAGCATGACCAGCATAGGCACCGGCTCGTCGTCATGCTCGTCTTCAATCTCGCCGGTAATTTCCTCGACAATATCTTCAATCGTGACAAGACCTTCGGTGCCATTATATTCATCGAAAATGATCGCGAGATGGGTGCGTGTCGCCCGCATCTCGGCCAGTAAATCGAGCACACCCATGGATTCCGGGACAAAGCGCGGTTGCCGGAGGAAGGGAGTGATATCGTCGGGATATTTGCCGCCCTTGGCGACAATCGCGAAAATATCCTTGATGTGGATCATGCCGATAATATTATCGAGATTTTCGCGATAAACCGGGATCCGGCTGTGTCCGTGTTCGGAAAAAATATCGACAAAGTCGCTGAACGGGGAGCTTTCCTCGATGGCGATCATATCGGCGCGCGGTACGGCGATATCGTCGACCCGATTATCGCTGAAATGCAGCATGT
>NZ_JBATHY010000289.1:0-4509 GCF_049667325.1 Parasphingorhabdus sp.
ACATCGCCGCGCTTGTCCTGCATCCGGTAGACGCCAGGCCGCGTGGGCAGCGTGTTCAACACCTCGCGGATAGCCGCCATTCCGGCTTCGAGATCGGGCGTATCGCCCTCCCCACGCACCGCATAGGTCGCCTTGTCCTCGTTGAAACGGGACGCGGCATTGGGTTGGTCGGGTCGGTCAGCCTTGGACATGGGGCATATCTAAGCGCGCATCGTGCGCATTGCCAGAATCAATCACATCATAGTTCCCGTACAAGCAGGAACCTCGAATGAATGGTTGGAAAAAACCGGAATTGACAACTGTACCCCGCCTGCACGGGGACGACAGTGGCCTAATTCAGCGCCTTGCCGATATCGCCAATGGCTTTGTCGACCAAAGCCTTGTCCGCAGCTGCATCATGGCGTGCGGCGATCAGAGCCTGCGCTGCCTGGGTTGCGGCGGTTGCCGCCTTGGCCCTAACCTCGGCTATGGCAGAACGCTCTGCCGCGCCAATTTTTTCTTCCGCCATTTTCTTACGACGGGCGAGTAGCGCCTTGGTATCGGCCTCTGCCTGTTTGACCAGTGCAGCGGCTTCTTTTTCGGCGCCTTCCATCAACGCTTCAGCTTCCGCCTGCGCGCCAGCGGTCTTCGCTTCATATTCCGCTTTCAAAGCTTCGGCTTCTTTGCGGAGATTGGCGGCTTCGTCGAGAGTCTTCTTGATCTCGGCGATCTGCTTGTCGAGCATTGCTCCGATGATCTTGGGAACCTTTGCCCATAGCATGATGCCGAATACGATCAGCATGCCTACAGCAACCCATCCGGTTGCGTTCAGTCCGAGTGCGCTTGCTTCCGCGCCTTCTGCCAGAATCGTCAATAGCATATTCTATCTCCTTCAGCAGGCGCTCAGAAAGCGGCCTTGACCGCCTTTTTTGCATCTGCTGCCGAAACCTTGGCGCCCGAAACCGTCGCGACAATGGCTTGCGCTGCTTCAGCCGCCACGATTTCGATTTCCTTGAGAGCCGCCGTCTTGGCGGCTTTCAAAGCGGCATCGGCCTCGTCGGCCTTTTTGGCAAAGCCGGCATCGGCCCGCTTGACCGCAGCTTCGTTCTTTTTCGCCGCGCTAGCTTTGGCTTCGTTGACATTGCCAAGCGCCTCGGCCCGTGCATCATTGATACTGGTGCGATAATCGGTCTCAATTTTTTCAGCCTTGTCCTGCGCAGCCTGAGCTGCAGCAAGATCGCCGGTGATCCGCTTCTGGCGGTCATCGACCGTCTTGCTGATCTTGGGCACCATATTTTTGGCAATACCAAAATAGATGATTCCGATCACGATCAGCAGCCAGAAAAACTGGCTACCATAGACTTCCAAGAGCTGACTAATTTGAGGCATTATTCACCTGTAAATTCAAGACGCAAAACCGACGATATGGCCAAGCTGGACAAGGCCGACGCATTCAGCAGATTATTCTGCTGCTGCTTCTGCCGGTGCTTCGACTGCTGCTGGCGCATCGACAGCCGCTGCTTCTACTGCAACGACATCTGCTGTTGTAACAGCTGGCGGAGCGTAGAGAATGATCATTGCGACAGCAAAAGCGATCAGGCCGAGCAATTCGGCAGCCGCGAAGCCGATGAACAGACGTCCCTGCTGGCCGTCAGCCGCAGACGGGTTACGCAAAGCGCCTTCGAGGAAGGAACCGAAAACATTACCAACACCGGTAGCAGCGGCACCAACGCCGATTGCAGCCAGGCCAGCGCCGATAACTTGTGCAGAAGAGAGATCCATTTTTTTAACTCCGTATTGTAAAACTAGGGATTGAAAGTGACTTAGTGAAGATTTTCCGCATCGTTGATATACAGCGATGTGAGAAGAGCGAAAACATAGGCCTGAATGGCGCAAACGAGCAGTTCCAGCGCGCTGACGAAGGCGATGAAGATAATGCTGAGAACCGCAATACCCCAACTGGCACCGCCCGCGTCAATCGCCTGGATGACGAAATTTGCGAATACCTTGATCAGGATATGGCCGGCGATCATCGCAACGAACAGCCGCAACGCGAGGCTGAAGGGGCGTACAAGGAAGGACAATAGCTCGACCATGAAGATCAGCGGGATCATCACAACCGGTGTACCGTGCGGGATGAACAGGCTGAAAAACTTGAAGCCATGTTTCCAGAAGCCGACAATCAGTACAATCGAGAAGCTGATCGCAGCCAGCAGGCCGGTTACGGTAAACTGGCTGGTGACGGTGAATGGATGGATGCCGGGGATGATACCAAAGGGCATCATGCCGAGCAGATTGGAAAACAGGATGAACATGAACAGGGTGAAAACCCAGGGCGTATATTTTTTGCCGTTGGGGCCAATGCTGGTGGCAATGATATTGTCGACAAAACCGACAACGCCCTCGACCATGATCTGCCAGCGGCCGGGAACCAGCTCGCGCTTCATTCCGCCCATCATGAACACATAGAGAAGCCCCAGGACAAGGAACATCCAGAGCGCGCTATTCGTGAAACTGATCTGCTGACCGAATAAAGTGAAGCCATCAAAGATGGGCTGCACTTCAAACTGGTGCATAGGATCAATTTTGCCTTCTGTAGCCACTAATCTAACCCCTGATCGTCAATCATCATCATCTGCTATAGCCGTTCCGATGTCATCTACCGGTGGGCTCGAAATCACATAAATTTTCCTGAAGGCCACTCCCGTTCCCAGGAAGAAGAACAACAACAGGAACAATGGCGTCGTTCCAAGCCAGGTGTCAAAAAGCCACCCGAGGAAGAAACCAGCAGCCACGCCCCCAATCAGATAGCTTAGCACCCTCGCGCCGAGCCGCTGACTTTCGTCCGGCCCTTTGTTTCGGTGCCCCGCTTTGATCCGCTCTCTATTCTGTGCCGTTTCCAGTCGCTCTTCCAGCGATGAAACCCGCACATCCTCTTCGAGGGGATCCCGATCAGATTCGCTTGCTGCCATAATCGCCCCTTTAAAAGCCCCGAAGAGCGCCAAAAAGAGCCATAGATAACAGCAGGCCGACCCGCCAAGGCGCGGTCCGTTTAGGAAAGCAGCGTGCCCAAGTCAACAGCAATGCTGCAATGCGGAAATTAGGCAGTTTATACGCGGATTTTCAAGCTGGGCAGCCATGTGGCTTCGACTGCAAAAGGGACCTTGTGGTGACCTTGGGCCGAGTCCGGAAGGACTGTTGGATCTAGACCCATTATCTTGACGCAAGGTGGATTGTCGTGAAGGGTATTTGTTCGCGGCGAGGGGGCCGCCTTTTATATGGCATCAGGTTCAAAGACAGTCGTTTACGCGGCATTGGCAGGCAATAGCCTGATAGCGGTCATGAAATTTGTGGTCGCTTCGATCACCGGCAGCTCCGCCATGTTTAGTGAAGGCGTGCACTCCGTCGTCGATAGCGGCAATCAGATATTGCTGCTTTTTGGTATGAAACGCGCGACGCGGAAAGCTGATGAAAAACATCCATTTGGCTATGGAATGGAGTTATACTTCTATACTTTTGTAGTTGCGATCCTGATATTCGCGGTCGGTTCCGGTATTTCTATATATGAAGGAATTCACAGCATTGGTGATCCACAGCCGGTCCAGTCGCCCGAATGGAGCTATGGTGTTTTGATCCTGGCGATGATTTTTGAAGGAGGCGCTTGGTGGATTGCATTTCGCGAGTTTCAAAAGACGCGTGGTGATCAGTCTGTCCTTTCGGCGGTTCGCAATTCCAAGGACCCTACTGTTTTTACGATATTGTTTGAAGATAGCGCTGCGATGTTGGGGCTGATGATCGCATTCATCGGGATTCTATGTTCGCAGATATTCAACCTGCCCATATTGGATGGAATCGCATCGATTTGCATTGGTGTCGTCCTGGCCCTTGTAGCGGTGTTATTGGCGATTGAGGCAAAAGGACTGCTAATCGGGGAAGGCGCTTCTCCAGAGGTTGTTGCCGGTATCCGAGAGTTGGTTTCGACCGATAAACGCATCACGGGACTGAACGAAATTCTTACCATGCACATGGGACCGCAGGACATATTACTGGCCGCCAGCGTGGACTTCGATGACAGCTTAACCGCTGATAAAGTCGAACAGGCGATCACCGATTTTGAGCGGGTCATCAAAGAAAAATTTCCGGATGTGAAACGGATATTCATCGAAGCGCAAAGCTGGCGCCAGCATCACGCGACCGCCATCGCCGCGGGAGAAATGAGTTCACAGCGGCCTCCCGATGGGAAGTAAAAAGGAACGATCAAGAGCATGAGCAGCCAATGACTGACGCACCCGTGATCAAATCCCGTGTTCATGACCTCGAACCAGAGGACGGCCTGTTATTCGGATGCATATTGGATGGCAAGGGTGGCGGACGACTGTGTGGCTGGGCGGAAGTCGATACGACCGATATCGCAAATACGCCAATGTGGCTCCATCTGGATAATGTTTCGGCGCGGGCAGAAAACTGGCTGCGTGAAAAATCCGGCATACCGGCTTCGGTCGTGGGCGCTTTGCTGGCCAAGGAATCGCG
>NZ_JBATHY010000290.1:0-6670 GCF_049667325.1 Parasphingorhabdus sp.
GGCGCCCGGGAAGCCGGAATACGCTATGGCGCGCTCCACAATTATTCACTCTGCCGGCTGGCTACGGATCAGGCGACAATGTTCGTCACGACCGTCCCGCGCGGAGAGAATATGCTCCCGCCCGCCGTCCGTCTGGCGTTCGACAATGGCTGCGGTGACCGCCCTGGCCGCGCGCTGGTACTCAGCGAACTGAATATGTTTCTCAACCAGATCGAGGCCCATAGCGAAAAGCCCGCCATTCTCGCGGTATCGCGCGACTTCGAAGAGCTTTACAATATCAGCAGCGGAATCGACCGGACATTCTGGCTCGAAGCCAATTTTTTTCCGCCCGACTATGCCACCAAACCCTGGGTGATGTGGCGCGCTTCCGATATGCGCCGGATCAGCGGGGTTGACGGCCCGATAAACTGGAACGTAGTGCGACCATGACCACCAACAGGAATCATATATGAGCATATTATCCGACCGCTGGATCCGCAATGAAGCGAAACATTCCGGCATGATCGAGCCTTTTGTCGAAGGCCAGAAGCGCGAAGGCTGTATAAGCTATGGCCTGTCCTCCTACGGCTACGACGCGCGAGTATCGGACGAATTCAAGATTTTTACCAATGTTAACAACGCCGTTGTCGACCCTAAGGATTTTGCCGAAAACAGCTTCGTCGATCGCAAAACCGACTGTTGCATCATCCCGCCCAACAGCTTCGCTCTCGCACGGACGGTCGAATATTTCCGGATTCCGCGCGACGTGCTGGTCATATGCCTTGGCAAGTCCACCTATGCCCGCTGCGGGATTATCGTCAACGTCACACCACTCGAACCGGAATGGGAGGGTCACGTGACGCTGGAGTTTTCCAACACCAGCCCCCTGCCCGCAAAAATCTATGCGAACGAAGGCGCCTGCCAGTTCCTTTTCCTCAAAGGCAATGAACCTTGCGAGACCAGTTATGCTGACCGTTCGGGTAAATATATGCGGCAAAAAGGTGTGACTCTGGCCAAGCTCTAGGCCATAGATGGACTGATTAACCCACCGGTTAAATAACCTGCAGGAGCGCCCACATGTCCGATACCCGAGAATTTGATGTCATAATCTATGGTTCAACCGGCTATACCGGCCGTCTTGTAGCCGAATATATGACGCAACAATATGGCACTGCCAAAGACGCTCCGAAATGGGCGATGGCAGGGCGTAGTCTGCAAAAGCTCGAAGAGGTTCGCGATCTGATTGGCGCGCCCAAGGACACGCCGCTTGTCGTCGCCGATTCCGATGATGCCGCTTCCATCGACATGATGGCCAGTCGTACCAAAGTGGTTTTGACCACAGTGGGACCCTATCAGTTATACGGCGACGAACTGGTTGACGCCTGCGTCAGTAATGGTACCCATTATGTCGATCTCTGCGGCGAACCCGGATGGATGCGCGAGATGATCGACAAACATCAGAAAGCGGCTGAGAAATCGGGTGCACAGATTTGTTTTTCCTGCGGATTTGATTCTATTCCCTTCGATCTAGGCGTCCTGATGCTGCAGAAGGAAATGAACAAGCGCTTCGGCAAACCTGCGAACCGGATCCGAGGCCGGGTCCGCGCCATGGAAGGCACTTTCTCCGGTGGGACGGCAGCCAGTCTGGGCGCAACCATGAAGGCGCTGGCCAAAAACCCGGCGCTGGTGAAGATATTGGCCAGCAGCTTCGGCCTGACCCCGGGTTTCAAGGGCGCAGATCAGCCCAACATGCTGATCCCCAAGTATGACAAGACCATCGACAGCTGGGTCGCACCGTTCATCATGGCGCCGATCAATACGAAAAATGTCCACCGGACCAATATGCTGCTCGATTTTTCTTATGGTGAAGATTTCAAATATGACGAGATGGTTGTGACCAGTCCCGGTGATATCGGCAAACAGGCGGCCGAAATGCTCGCCAAGGCCAACCCCTTTGGCGGTGCCGATGCTCCCAAACCGGGCGAAGGCCCGACCAAAGAACAACGCGAAAATGGTCATTATGATCTTTTGTTCCTCGGCGAAACGGCAGACGGCGAGACGGCAAGCCTGTGCGTCAAGGGCGACAAGGACCCTGGCTATGGCTCGACCTGCAAGATGATCGCTGAAGCGGCGCTGTGCCTCGCCCAGGACAAGATCAAGAAGGGCGGCGGTGTCTGGACCCCGGGGGCGTTGATGGGCAAAAAGCTGGTACAACGCCTGGAAGACAAGGCAGGCCTTAGCTTTATCGTCGAAAGCTGACGATCCTCAGCAACCATTCAGGTCTTTTTGCGCTATACGGGCGCCTGAAACAGAAATATACTTCTCTACCCTTGAAACCCCGTTTCTCAGGACAGATTATTTAACATCATGTTGAATCGCCTTTTACGCAAAAAAGCACCTGCTCGGCCGATTGATAGCGCGACCATCCCCGAGGGGCGTCGAGTCTATGCGATTGGCGACATTCACGGCCGCAATGACCTTTTGCAACTGCTGCTGGACAAGATCGTCAAGGACGATGCGGATAGGGATGATGCGCGGAGCGAGATTATTTTCCTGGGTGACCTGGTCGACCGGGGACCGGATAGCGCGGGTGTCCTCGACACAGCAATGCAGACAAAAGAACTTTTTGGTAATGTCCGCTTCCTGATGGGCAATCATGAAGAAGTCTATCTGGCCGCAACCAAGGGTAATGAAAAAGCGGTTCGTTTCTTCAACCGGATCGGCGGACGTGAAACGATATTGAGTTACGAGATTACGATGAAGGAATATGTCGAGCTAGACATGAGCCAGTTGGCATTACGCATTCCTGAACTATTTCCCCAACACCACATCGATTTTGTTGCGGGCTTCGAAGACCAGATCATCATCGGCGATTATGCCTTTGTCCACGCCGGCATACGTCCCGGCGTGCCTCTGTCCGAACAGCGCCAGAAAGACCTTCGCTGGATCCGCGAAGAATTTCTGTCTGCCCAGGAAGCCCACGAGAAAATCATCGTCTACGGCCATACGATCAATGATGAAGTGGTGGAAACCGGCACCCGCATCGGTATCGACACCGGCGCATATTATTCCGAAAAACTGACCGCGCTGGCGCTTCAGGGATCGGAACGCTGGTATCTTGATACCAGCGCATAAAAAAACGGCGAAACCCTTGAGTTCCGCCGTATTTAGGTCCGATACGCAGACCAGTTTTGGGTAGTGAATATTCGGTCGACTAAGCAACTTGTGCGGTGGGTGCGGTTTCCTCTTCGATATCGCGCAGGACATAGCCCCGACCCCAGACCGTCTCGATATAATTGTCGCCGCCGCAAGCCAGAGCCAGTTTCTTGCGGAGCTTGCAGATGAAAACGTCGATAATTTTGAGTTCGGGCTCGTCCATTCCGCCATAAAGATGGTTGAGGAACATTTCCTTGGTGAGCGTCGTTCCCTTCCTGAGGGAGAGCAGCTCGAGCATTGCATATTCCTTGCCGGTCAGATGAACCCGATTGCCGTCTACTTCAACCGTCTTGGCGTCCAGGTTAACGGCCAGCTTGCCGGTCCGGATGACGCTCTGCGAATGGCCTTTCGAACGACGAACAACAGCATGAATGCGGGCAACCAGCTCGTCGCGGTGGAACGGCTTGGTGACATAATCATCGGCACCAAAACCAAAGCTGCGGACCTTGCTGTCCATTTCGCTGATACCGGAAAGAATGAGAACCGGCGTTTGCACTTTGGCAACGCGCAGCTTCTTGAGGACATCATAACCGTGCATGTCGGGCAGATTTAGATCGAGCAATATGATGTCATAATCATAGAGCTTGCCGAGATCGAGGCCCTCTTCACCCAGATCCGTGGTGTAAACGTTAAAACCTTCGGTTGTCAGCATCAGCTCAATCGCTTTTGCGGTCGTTGGTTCGTCTTCAATCAGCAGCACGCGCATCAGGCAGCCCCTTTTCTTATTTACTCGCTCCAGATCGACCACTGTGCCGACCCGATGGATCATTTATTAACCATAAGATCAATGAACGTAAAAGGTTAATTTTTCCCTAAGGCAGGTTTGAGCATGAGTCGCGAGCAGGTCAATGACTCTACAACCCGCAGGAATGAGTCGTTTCAGGCCTCACGAGTCCGCCGAAAAAAAAATTAACTTTTTGCCGATTGAGGGTCAAAATAGTCCGATTTTGTCCGAAACGGATCGCATTTCGCGGCATAAGGACAACAGAATGATCAATTTTTAGCAACAAATCACAGGCTTCGTTAACAAGCCCTGTCGCGAAGAGGCCCATGACGCTAGAAAGCGTCCATGGTTGATATCCCTGAAAGCGCGATCACCGAGACGTTTCTGGCCGCCAGCGGCCCTGGAGGCCAGAATGTCAACAAAGTGGCTACCACAGTGCAGATGCGGGTCGATATATATGCATTGGGCCTCGAACCTTACGCCTTTCGCAAACTGAAAACGCTCGCCGGGCGCAAAATGACCAGCGGCGGCGAGTTGATCATCACGGTTCGCGCCTATCGAACCCGCGAGGCCAACCGGGCCGAAGCCCGGCGGCGGGTGAACGAGATGGTTGAACAGGCCTACGAGCGCGATGCCCGCAGGATCAAAACCCGCCCAAGCAGAGCCGCCAAGGCCCGGCGCGTCGATACAAAGAAGAAGAAATCCAATGTCAAAAAGATGCGGGGGAAACCGGGACTGGACTGAGCGACAGGAGGCACAGCCATATATACAGGCCCGCCGAGACCATTGTTTCGGGTTGGCAAGGCGTCGGTTTTCCTCATAAGAAAGTTAACAGATTCAGGGGATCACGATGAAAACGCGTTATTTGCTCGTCATATGCAGCCTGCCATCCTTTGCCACTGCGGCTCTCGCCAGCAGTGGAGATGACAGCCGCCGGTTCACCGCCGAACGCGTATTTGATCTGGAATATGCCGATGATCCGCAGATCTCGCCGGATGGCAGCACGATTATCTATGCCCGCAAATCGATGGACAAGTTCGCCGATCAGGTTGTCAGCGATTTGTGGACGATCGACACGCGCAACGGCGATCACCGGCCGCTGGTAAGCGGGCAAGGTTCGAGCTCTTCGGTCCGCTGGTCCCCTGCAGGTGACCGCATTATCTATCTGACGTCGAACAACGGAAAGCCTGAATTGCGCTTGCGATATCAGGATAGCGGCGACAGCTTTTCGCTCGCGCAACTGGAAAATGGTCCCGGCGCTCCGGTCTGGTCGCCTGATGGAAAAACCGTTGCCTTTTCCATGCTTGTAAACGACGAGCGCGCTACTTTTGCCAAGCCACCCAAAAGTCCTGAAGGGGCCGATTGGGCGAAACCGGTCGGAATTGTCGATGATCTGGTTTTCCGTTTCGATGGAGCAGGCTATTTGCCCAAAGGCAAAACCCAGATTTTCACCTTGAATGCCGAGGGCGGCACGCCGCGGCAGATCACCCATGGCATAAATGGCTTTGATTCGCCGCAATGGCTTGGCAATGGCGCACTTCTCGTCACCGGAAATGAAAGTGAAGACGCCGATCTTGATCCGATCGAGAGCGAGATCTACCGGTTGGACCTGGCCGGCCAGACAGTAACTCCACTGACCCAGCGCGACGGTCCGGACTTTGCGCCAAATGTTTCCCCCAATGGTGCGCGCATCGCCTATCTCGGATATGACGACAGATTGAAATCCTATCAGCAGACCGACGTCTATCTTATGGCGCCCGACGGCAGCAACGTGCAAAATCTGACCGTAAATTTTGACCGGTCGGTCGAGGCGATCTCGTGGCGACCGGACAGCCGGGCGCTGATCGGTCAGACCGAAGTCGACGGTATATTGACGCTGGTTTCTATCGACCTGTCGGGCAATGTCCGCAGCCTGATCCAGGATATCGGCGGCACGTCGCTGGGCCGGCCCTATGCGGCAGGCAGCTTCTCGGTTGCCAGCAAGGCCGGCGGGAGCTCCCCGATGATCGCTTATACCAAGGGCAGCACCAACCGGCCTGCCGAAGTCGCCCTGACCCGCGGCAGCGGCAACGGTCGCCAGTTGACTCGGCTGAACGAGGATGCACTAGGTCACCTGGATCTTGCCCGTATCGAGGAGATCAAGGTTTCTTCGACCCATGACGGAAGAGAGATTGAAGCCTGGGTTGCCCTGCCCCCGAATTTCAAGCCCGATGGCTCCTTTCCGATGATATTGGAAATCCATGGCGGACCGAACACGATGTACGGCCCCTATTTTGCCGCTGAAATTCAACGCTATGCAGCGCAAGGCTATGTCACAGTCTACGCCAATCCAAGAGGGTCGACGGGATATGGTGAAGCCTTTGCGCAGCTGATTGATCTGGATTACCCGGGCAATGATCATGATGATCTGATGAGCGTGGTCGACGCCCTGATCGCAAAAAATTATGTCAGCAAAGAGCGTTTGTTCATCACCGGCGGATCGGGTGGCGGCGTGCTGACCGCATGGGCCGTCGGAAAAACCGACCGTTTTGCAGCGGCGGCGACGATCAAACCGGTGATCAACTGGACCAGCATGGCGCTGGCCGGGGACATCGCCCGTTTCGTCAGACGCCACTGGTTTCGCGCCCAGCCCTGGGAACAACCGGAGGAATATTGGCGCCGTTCGCCTCTCTCCATCGTCAACAACGTGACAACACCGACGATGGTCATGGTTGGCGAGGCCGACTGGCGCACGCCCGCATGGGAAGCCGA
>NZ_JBATHY010000291.1:0-1648 GCF_049667325.1 Parasphingorhabdus sp.
CAGCGCGCCGGGCTGCCGATGCCGAAAGTCTATATTGTCGACCAGGCCCAGCCCAACGCCTTTGCCACCGGCCGCGATCCCGAACATTCTGCGGTGGCCGCGACCACTGGTCTGCTCAAAATGCTCAGCCATGACGAGATCGAGGGGGTGATGGCACACGAACTCGGCCATGTGAAGAACCGCGATACGCTGATCATGACCATGGTCGCGACGATTGCCGGTGCGGTGTCGATGCTCGCCAATTTCGGGATGTTTTTCCGCAGCAACCGCGGCATAGCCGGGATCATGGCCGTTCTGATCGCGCCCTTTGCGGCGATGATCGTCCAAATGGCGATCAGCCGCACCCGCGAATTCGGCGCTGATGCCGCCGCCGCGCAGATCAGCGGCAAACCCCTGTCGCTGGCTTCTGCGCTTGGCAAGATTTCCGGCGAAGCGGCCCGCATCCCCAACCCGGTCGCCGAGCGCAACCCGGCAGCGGCCCAGCTTTACATCGTGCCCGCCGGCGTCCGCCAGATGTTCTCCACCCATCCCGCCACCGAAGACCGGATCGCGGCTTTGCAGGAAATAGCGCGTGGCGGCGGTCTGGGAGGCGGCTCCGGCGGCTGGTCCACCCGGCCCGATGAAATTGGCGACATGGGGCGTTTGCGTAAGCCTAGCGCGCTGGATCCGACGAGGTAGGGTTGGCACGCTGATTGCGACAGGGTTTCGGCCCGAATCGTTCGAGAGCTGTTGAACCGATTGCGCGCAAAACCACTAAATTGCTTCGCATGACCCCATTGTGTCGCTAAAGCGACGCGGATGAACCAACCCAACAACGCCATCCCCGGTCTCGCTACGCGCCAGTCCGCCATTCGCCTGCTCGACGCCGTTTGCCGGCGCGGCGAGACGCTGGATCAGGCGATGGCCGCCGCGACCGGAAAATTGTCCAATCCGTCGGACAAGGCGCTGGCCCACAATATTGCCGCCAATGTGCTGCGCTGGATGACCGCGCTCGACGCGATGATCGACAGCGCGACCCGCAACCGGCTTGCCGATGATGCCAAGGCGCGGATGGCGCTGCGCATTGCTTTGGCGCAGGTGCTGATCCTCGACACCCCGCAGCACGCCGCGATTTCCACCGCCTTGCCGCTGGTCCACGGTGGCCCGCGCCGTCTGGTCCACGGCGTGTTCTCAACGGTCATGCGCGGCGTCGAGTCGGGCGCATTGAAACTGCCCGAATTTCCCGAAATTCCGGGCGAAACGCTGGACCGCTGGACTAACAACTGGGGCGAGGATGTCGCCAATGCTGCTTGCCGGGCATGGGCCAAGCCTGCGCCGCTCGACCTCAGCTTCCAATCCGATGACAACGGCACTCTGGAAGGCGAGAAACTGGCCCCGAAACATCTCAGGATGCTTCCAAGTCATCCAATCACCGAGCTCGCCGGATTTGATGACGGCGCTTTCTGGGTACAGGATCTGGCCGCCTCGATTCCGGCGCGCCTGTTCGGGGAAGGCGAGGGCCGGACGATATTCGACCTCTGCGCAGCCCCCGGCGGCAAGACCATGCAGCTGGCCAGTGCCGGCTGGAAAGTCGTGTCGGTCGATAACAACGCCAAAAGAATGGAGCGCTTTCAGGACAATCTCCAGCGCACCAAATTGCAGGCCGAAG
>NZ_JBATHY010000292.1:0-2161 GCF_049667325.1 Parasphingorhabdus sp.
CTCCCGCCCTATACCAAGCTGGATGACCCGCTCGAACGACTGCTCGGCCATATTGATATGCGGATGGCGATGATTGACGGCCCTGCAGAAGGCTTTACCTGTTTTGTCGGCACGATGGCGCAGGAGACTTTTGCGAGCAGCGAATTGCTCCGCGAAGCGAGCGGGGCGAGCATCACCGCCTATTGCGAGGCGCTGACGGTTGATATCCAGGCGGCAATAGACCGGCACGGGATTCGCGACAATATTACCGCGGAAAGCGTGGCCTGGCATGTTCAGACCGTTCTGCAGGGGGCATTTGTGATCGCAAAGGCGTCAGGGGATCCGGAAAAAGCGCGCGAGAGTGTTCGTCATTTGCGCAGATATATCGAGGCAATTTTCAACATATCGAGCTGAGCAAGGAGGATAGGGTAATGACCAGCAAGATTTCAATGTGCATCTGGTACGATCACGCTGCGAGGGAAGCGGCCGAATTTTATGCGGAGACTTTTCCAGACAGCCGGATTGATGCCGTCCATCTCGCTCCCAGCGATTTTCCGGGTGGCAAGCAAGGCGACGAACTGACGGTTGAATTTACCGTAATGGGCGTCTCCTGCCTCGGCCTGAACGGTGGTCCGGCATTCCCGCACACCGAAGCCTTTTCGTTTCAGATCCATACCGAAACTCAGGAAGAGACCGACCGCTACTGGAACGCGATTGTGGGCAATGGCGGCGCCGAAAGCGCGTGCGGTTGGTGCAAGGACAAATGGGGTATCAACTGGCAAATCACCCCGCGCGCGCTGACCGACGCAATGGCGCAAGGCGGGACCGTTGCCAAGCGCGCCTTCGAAGCGATGATGCCGATGCAGAAGATCGACATTGCCGCGATCGAGGCGGCCATAGGCTGACATAGTACAACTGGAGGAATGAGAATGTCTGATCACAACCCGAAAGCAAGCCTCGACACGCTCGAACTTTCCGTCACCCGCCTGATCGCTGCGGCCCCCGATAAAGTCTGGTCGGTGATTACCCAGCGGACAGCCGAGTGGTGGTGTCCGAAGCCGTGGACCACCGAGATCATCGAGCAGGACTGGCGCGCCGGTGGCCGTAACTATACAATCATACACGGACCTGATGGAGAGCGCCACGAGGGTGAAGGTGTTTTTCTCGAGGTAATCGACGGCAAGCGTTTTGCTTTTACCGACGCGGTCACAGCCGATTTGAAACCGCAAAGCCCGTTCATGATCGGTATTTTTGAGATTGCACTGGAAGATGGCGGCACCCGTTATACTGCAAGCGCGCGCCACTGGACCGCTGAGGCAAAAAAGCAGCACGAGGAAATGGGCTTTGCCGATGGCTGGAAAGCGGTTGCAGACCAGCTTGCTGAAATTTGTGAGAAACAGGAATAAGCGACGAAGGAGAGAAAAATGAGCTATATTGACGGATTTGTGATCGCGGTACCCACCGCCAACAAACAGAAATTTATCGATCACGCCAACACCGCGGACAGCATGTTTGTCGACATGGGTGCCACAAGAGTAATCGAATGCTGGCAAGATGATGTGACCGAAGGCAAGGCTACCGATTTTCGCAAGGCGGTTAAGGCCAAAGATGACGAAAGCGTCGTCTTCTCTTGGATCGAGTGGCCCGACAAGGCGACGAGGGATGCCGGCATGGCAAAATTGGAAGCGATGATGGAAGATCCGGACGAGGTAGATCCGCGCATGGATCCGAAGAAGAATCCCATGCCTTTCGATGGCAAGCGTTTGATCTTCGGCGGCTTTGAACCGGTCGTCTCGTTGGGAGCATGAGGAGCAGGAATAATGACCAATAAACATGGTGATTTCATCTGGTATGAATTGTTGACCAGCGATGCCGACGCCGCGCAGGATTTTTACGGACCGCTGGTCGGATGGGATTTTGCCGATAGCGGTCAGGCCTACGTCGACTATCGGGAAATTTCGATGAAGGGCAGCAGCGTTGCCGGCCTGATGCCATTGACGCGCGAAATGACTGCTAATGGCGCTCGGCCCTGTTGGCTAGGATATATCAATGTCGAAGATGTCGATCGGATGGCGGAAGCGATATTGTCTGCGGGCGGCAGTGTCCATTTGGAACCAAAGGATATACCCGGTGTCGGGCGCTTTGCTTTTGTTGCCGATCAGCAGGGCGCAATGTTCTACGT
>NZ_JBATHY010000293.1:0-3873 GCF_049667325.1 Parasphingorhabdus sp.
ATATCTGCTTTGACGGGTTGAAGCCGCCGTTGAAGATCGCAGCAAGCAATGTTCGCATGCCACCCGGTTGCTGCCATCCCCCGGCGTGTCCGAAAAATCCTAATAAGGCGGCGCATCCAACCCGGTCAGGCTCTTCGTAAATATCTCGTTCCCGTCCTCGGTAATCCCGATACTATGCTCGAACTGCGCGGTCAGCGAACGGTCGCGGGTGACCGCGGTCCAGCCGTCGTCGAGCATCTTGCAGGCATATTTGCCGATATTGATCATCGGTTCGATGGTGAAGAACATGCCGGGGCGCAGCTCGGGGCCGGTGCCGGGGCGGCCGGCGTGGACCACCTCGGGGGCGTCGTGGAACATCTGGCCGAGCCCGTGGCCGCAGAAATCGCGGACCACCGAATAGCGGTGGGCTTCGGCGTGGCTCTGGATCGCGTGGGCGACGTCGCCCATGCGGTTGCCCGGTTTGGCCTGCTCGATGCCCAGCATCAGGCATTCATAGGTCACCTGGACCAGCTTGCTCGCCTTGATCGGGGTCTTGCCGACCAGATACATGCGGCTGGTGTCGCCGTGCCAGCCGTCGACGATCACGGTGACGTCGATATTGACGATATCGCCCTCGGCGAGCTTCTTGTCGCCGGGAATGCCGTGGCAGACAACATGGTTGATCGAGGTGCAGCAGCTGTGGGTAAATCCGCGATAGCCGAGGGTCGCGGGGACCGCTCCGGCGGCGAACGCCTGTTGCCGGACCATATCGTCGAGCGCGCCGGTGGTCACGCCGGGAAGGACATGGGGGACGAGGCTGTCGAGTATCTCGGCGGCGAGGCGCCCGGCCTTGCGCATGCCTTCGAAACCCTCGGGCCCGTGCAATTTGATCGCGCCGGTGCGCGCGGATGGGGTGGTGTCTTCTACGGTCAGATAGTCTGTCATCGGGCCTATATAGCGACGGAATCGCCAATATGCGAGACCTGCCGTGCAACTGTTTTCAGTTATTTAACACAAATTTGCTAGGTCATGGCCTTTGATTTGACAGGCGGGGCCATGCTGGCAAAACTGAAAATAGCGTTGATATCGGCTGCGCTGCTGCTCGGCACGGCGCAGACCATCGCGCGATTTGAATCTCTGGTGCAACCCGAATTCCAGCCGTTCGGGCTGGCCGCCTATGGCGTGCTGCTGGGCGTCTGCCTGGCCGGAATATTCAGCGCCGCGTTCATTCCCGTCGCGACCGTGCGCTGGGCGATGGCCGCGGCGATCTCGCTCGCCGGGATCATCGTCGCAACCTATGAACGGACCGCCGGGGACCATATGCCCTATGACGCGTTTATCAGCATGGTCAACGCATCGGGATCGCTGCACGAAGCGTGGGGCCAATATGCCGACGCGATGATGATCGGCGGGGTTCAGGGGCTGCTGCTGTTGCTCGGCATCGGCCTGAACGGTCGCGGACCGGCAAAGGCGCATGGCAAAAAGCTGATCGCGGTGCCGTTGCTGGCGCTGTTTGCCCTGACCGGGATATTGTTCATGCGCGGCGGAGATGGCGCGCGGGGCCTGCCGGCAAGCTATGCCGGCGCGGCTTATTCCCTGCTCTATGGCTACGAGCGGGCGACCGAGGAAATCAAGCCGCGCGAGCCGGTCAGGCTGTCCGTAGTCCGGCCGCCGAACGGCGATGGCGATATCGTCCTGCTGGTCGACGAGAGCATCTCCGGCCATTATCTCGATATCAACAGCCCGCAGGGCGTGCGCAGCGGGCTGATGGCACCGCAAAGCGGGGTCGCGGTCCATAATTTCGGCCTCGCCGCGTCGATCTCCCATTGCAGCGCGGCGGTCAACTACACCCTGCGTCACGGCGGCACCCGCGACGCCTATCGCCGGATCAACGGCACCATGCCGTCGATCTGGGCCTATGCCAAAAAGGCGGGGCTGGAGACCGTCTATATCGACGTTCCGCGGACCAAGCGGATATTCAACAATCTGATGGACAAGAACGAACTGCGCGATATCGACCAGTGGATCGAGTTTGACGATGTGCCGGTCCAGCGCCGCGATTATGCCGCCGCCGAAACGCTCGCCGGATTCCTCAACGACGGCAAACGCCAGTTCATCTATCTCCAGAAGATCGGCGCGCATTTCCCGATCCACGACAAATATCCCGATGCCTATATGCGCTACAAGCCGGTGCTGCCGCGCGGCCAGTTCCTCCACATCACGGACACCGGCGACCGCGAGGGATTCTCCGGCTCGCAGGAAAGCTGGGTGCTCTACCGCAACGCCTATCGCAACACCCTGTTGTGGAATGTCGGCGCCTTTTTCGACCGGCTGCTCGGCGAGGCCGACCTGACCGGTTCGACGATCATCTATACCTCGGACCACGGCCAGAATCTGCACGAGCGCGGCGGCACCGGGGTGGTCACCCATTGTTCGCCCGATCCGCAGCCGGAAGAGGGGCTGGTCCCGCTGGTCGTGCTCGAATCGCCGTCCGCCGCCCCGCGCCCCGATGCCCCGGACTGGGCCGTTGCCGCCGGGCAGGGCAGGGACCGGTCGAGCCATTTCCAGATTTTCCCGACCGTGCTCGCGATGATGGGCTATGATCCGCAGCAGGTGCAGGCCATATATGGCAGCGACCTGCGCACCCGGGCCAGCGCGCCCTTGGCCTTCAACTACCAGTTCAACGCCCGGTTCGGCCGCACGCCGCGCTGGAGGGAGATTGACCTCGACCGGATCGCCCATCCCCCGGACAGCGATTTCACGGCAAGCCCGGCGCGCCAGTCCGCCGGGACCGCCCGCGCCACCGGCACCAAATAACATATTCCCAAATCGCGCCGCACCGCTCTATAGACGCCCCATGACAAAGCAAAAAATATGGACCGCCGCGCTGATCGTGATCGGCGATGAAATCCTTTCGGGGCGCACGCAGGACAAGAATATCGCGCAGGTCGCCAGCTGGCTCAACGTCCAGGGCATCCGCCTCGCCGAGGTCCGGGTGGTCGCCGACGATCAAGACCATATCGCCGAGGCGGTGAACATCCTGCGCGCCCGCAACGACTATCTCTTCACCACCGGCGGCATCGGCCCGACCCATGACGATATCACCGTCGACGCGATCGCCAGCGCGCTTGGCGTAGAAGTCATCATCCACCCCGCCGCCCGCGCAATCCTCGAGAAATATTATGCCAGCCGGGGCGGGATCAACGAAGGCCGGCTGCGCATGGCCCGCGTCCCCGACGGCGCCGAGCTGATCGAGAACCGGATGTCCGGCGCCCCGGGTATCCGCATCGAAAATATGTTCCTGATGGCCGGCGTCCCCCATATCACCGCCGGCATGCTCGACGCGCTCACCGGCACGCTGGAGGGCGGCGCGCCCCTGCTCTCGACGACGCTCGGCGCCTGGGCCCCGGAAAGCGAGGTCGCCAGCATCCTCCGCGACACCGAAAAGGCGCACGAAAGCTGCGTCATCGGCAGCTACCCCTTTTTCCGCGACGGCACCGTCGGCGCCAATTTCGTCGTCCGCTCGACCGAGGCCCACGATCTGGAAACCTGCCGCGCCGCGCTCAAGGCCGGGCTGGAAGCCGCGGGCTACGAGGTCACCGACGGCGGGATTTAGGGGCAGGCGGGTCGCGCTGGGAGCGAGCATCCGTTCGTCCTGAGCCTGTCGAAGGACATTTCACGCCGATACGTGCACTTCGACAAGCTCAGAGCGAACGGAATGCCTTGCCCCCACCCCGCGCATATTCCCTCGACAATCCCCCCATTCTCCCCCAGAACCCGCAAATGAAGGAACATCCCGAACATCCGGTCTTCGGACCCGAGATAGAAGCGCTGGCCCCGAAGGCGGCGCCCGAGATCAAGAACTGGCGCTCGATTGCCAAGGCGATCTCGTGG
>NZ_JBATHY010000294.1:0-8611 GCF_049667325.1 Parasphingorhabdus sp.
CATTCTCGTGCACATATGACCCCGGCGCACTTTCCGCCATCAGCGCAACAATCGCCGCAGCAACATCGCTGGCAAGTATCGACCGGTAACGGCGGAATTTCCCAACCAGCATCAAGTCCATGATCGGACTTGCAGCGATGGCGAGGCTTTCGCCGAGGCGATTGTCGCCGACCCGTTCCCCGCGCAGGAGGCCGGGGCGGATGATGTCGAGGCGATCGAAACTCTGCGCGCGGAGCAGGTCTTCGGCTTCACCTTTGATCCTGAGGTAGAAACTCGATGCGCTGCTGTCCGCCATCGTTGATGATATCGAGATAAACTGTTTCGCGCCCGCCGCCTTGGCCGCCGCTGCCACGGCACCGACCAGATCGCGATCAACCGCGGCAAACTCTTCCTTCGACCCCGCCTTTTTCATCGTCGAGCCGAGACAGGATATCACGATATCGGGCTTGATCTTGGCGATTGTAGCGGGCCAGTTTTCCTGCAGCTGGACATGGATTTTTGCCTTGCCGACATCCTCCCGATAGGGCCGCCTGACCAACAGGTGCATCTGTTTGTCCACGCCCTGCTCGACCAGTTTACGGGTCAGCAGACCGCCGATAAGGCCGGTTGCTCCGACGATCAGTATTTTATCGGCCATGTTCAGGGTCTCCGCGTTCTGGATATAATTGAGCTGTCATACCAGCGAAGGCCGGTATCAAAAGCAATATTCGCGGGGCTCGTTCGATTGTGATGGCCTCGGCCGTGTCCGGGGTGACGGGATCACTTTACTCGATGACGCTCGCCAAATATTTCCCCGTGCCGGTTTCTGGCGTATCGATCCGTCATCCCGGCCAGAAAATCGGCGATATGTCTGGTTCGCGCCGGTTCGATCTCTGGCAAGACCGAAACCCAGCTCTCCGGCATCAGCTCCGGCTGGTCGCGGTAGGCTTTCACCAGATCGCCGACCATCATCTTGCCTTCTTCGGCCGCCGCCATCTGCTTGGGGTGGTGATAGAGATTTTCGTACATGAATCCCTTCAGCATACGCTCTTTTTCCGCCATTGCGTCGGAAAATCCGCCAATCATCTGTCCCGCCTCCCGCACATCCTGCAACGATTGCACGTCAAGCCCGTCAATCCGCGCCTGTGTGGTTTCGAGCACATCATTGACCATCAGCCCGATCTGGTCGCGGATCAGCTCGGGCAACAGCCTGGCTTGCGGAACATCGGCAAACCGGTCGCATATTGCCTGCCACCTTTCGGCAATGAAGGGCAGTTCGAGCAACTGGTCCAATGTCAGCAGCCCCGCTCTTATCCCGTCGTCGATATCGTGATTGTCATAGGCAATATCATCGGCGATCGCAGCGATCTGGGCCTCCAGAGACGGCCAGCTTTGCAGATGCAGATCCATAGCATCATTGGCCTCGGCCAGAGCCCATGTGGGGTGGTCGACAGGGCCATTATGCTTGGCGAGGCCTTCCAGCGTCTCCCATGTCAGGTTCAGCCCGTCCCAGCGCGGATAGGGAGTTTCGAGCCTGGTCAACGTCCGGATGGTCTGGGCATTATGATCAAAACCACCAAATTCGGTCAGGGCTTCCTGCAGGGCATCTTCCCCGGCGTGCCCGAAAGGCGGATGCCCGATATCATGCGCGAGGCACAGAGCTTCGGTCAGGTCTTCGTTGAGGCCGAGCGCCCGCGCGAGCGTCCGCCCGATCTGTGCAACCTCCAGACTGTGGGTCAGCCGGACCCGATAATGATCGCCATCGGGTGCGACAAACACCTGGGTCTTGTGACGCAACCGGCGGAAGGAGATACAGTGGATGATCCGGTCGCGATCGCGCTGGAAATCGTCACGCGGGCCGCGGGTGACATCGCGCTTCTCGTCGTGCAACCGCCCCCGGCTGTTCGCCGGATCACTGGCATAGCTTTTCAACGGGATCATTTGGCCAGCTCGTTGACCTCGACACCATCAGCGCTCGCCCACGCGAAGCCATCACCGCCGCCCTTGCGGAAATCAGCTTCAAAGGCTTTGGCGGCCTTGAAACCGTCAAACGGTCCGATCACCAGCCGCCGGGTCTTGCCCCAGGGCGAGGTCCAGCTCTTGTGACCCTTGAACAGATCACTGTGCTTCTTGGCCATCCGCCGAGCGTCGAATTTCAACGCCTGCAGATCCGATCCCGTCGCGATCTGCACCCAATAGCGCTTGGGATGCTCCGGTTCTTTGGGATTGGCCGGTACCTTTTCGACGGGTTTGGCGACAATTTTGGGTTGCGGCTTTGCCGGTTCGATTTCATCGAGATCAACCGGAACCACCTCGGTTCTGGTTTCCCTCTCCGGTATATTGATATTGCCGATAATTTCGGAAAGCGGTTTGAGAGCAGGTTCTGCCGCTGCCGTTTCGAGATTTGCCGGCCGTGATTGTGCAAGGTCGAAATTGATCAGATTGACAGGAGATGCGGTTTCCGTCGAAGCTGCAAGCGGGTTCGTCACCGCTGACTGCGCCGGCGGCTGAACCGGAGACCGGGAAACGGGTTGCCGACCGCCAATGTCAACCTTGCGCTCTATTGTTTGAGACACCAGCACCGGAGGATCGCTGGCACCGAGAGCCGTTTCAAAACCGGGGGAAGACATTTCGATGCCCGGTTTGATTACGGCAGCCTCGACCGGATCCGGCAAATTTTTCGCAGGCATCGGCTCGGGCCGGACTTCCGGTGGAGGTTCCGGGGCCGTCTCGGGGAGAGATGTTGGAGCGGGCGTCTCTGCTGCGCGAGCAAAAACCGGTGCACGACCGGACTCTGTGGTCGTCGGAGCCGGCAAATCTGCCCGAGACAACACAACCACTTCGTTCTTTTTCAGACGCCGGTTTGACTTCCGGTCCGGCGTTCTGCGATCTGCCGCACCGGGCCGCCTGCGCGGCGACTTGTCCGGCATTGCAAGCACACGGGGACGGTCGGCATTCGAGCCCAAAGCTTCCCCGACCGGAATGAGGCCCGCATCCGCACCATCGCCGCCGCGGACTGCCATGTTGGAAGCCATTTGAACCGCCGCCACGTCGACACCGATATTCTCGCTGGCCGGGAAGTGGCCAAGATGGACGGCAGCTGCCTTCTGCGCTGCTGTCAGCTTGGGCATACGATCGAAAAACGGTTTGATTGCCTTCGCCATCCTCCGATCCATGGTTTGATCGGCTATATTGTTCGCGTCCTTTTTCTTGCCATTCATCGCAAAAATAAACGCACGGTTTCGCCAGGCGTCCCGGTCGCTTTTGTGAAGCAAGGGAGCGAGCTGCGCGTCGGCCTGTTCGATATCACCGCTGATGCCCAGCGAAATGGCATAGCGCGCAACCAGTTGATCGTTGCTGCCATAGCGCATCGCCAGCTCATAATCCTTCTGAGCCGCCCGGTTCCGGCCGATAAGGTCATAGGCGAGACCGCGATCTGCGGCAATTTCGCGCAGCGAAATGCCATTGGCAACCGCCTGGTCGAAATAACGGAGCGCACCAAACGGATTTTCCTCGGCGAGCAACGCTTTTCCGAGACCGACCTTCACCCGACCGCTGGAGGAATAAATTTGGTCTGCTTTGGCAAGAAAACCGATTGCCGCGCGCATGTCGCCCAGTTCAAGCGCCGCCAGTCCGGCATCCGCCAGTGCAGAGGAGTCATTGGAATCTCGCGCGATCCTGCGCAGCGCATCCTGCAGGTCATCGGAATTGGACTGGCTGCTGGACTGGGCAACAGCAGGCAGATGGGGGACAGTTGTCCCCACCAGCGCCGCAGACACGACCAGTAAAATTTTATATCTGAGTTTCACAAGACATATAAAGGAATGATTGCGCATGAAATCAATCGTTCCGGCCATCCAGCAAGGCCAATGGTGGCACGGGAAAGACAAACTCCCTCGTGCCGCCCCATCAGAGCAAAAATCCGCTTGAACCGGACCGGAATTTACTGATTATTTTGCCGGTTCAAGAAACGCGGAATGTCGAGTGGATCGGAGGATTTATCTTCCTCTCCATCGTCATCCTCGTCGGTTTTCGATCCGCCTCGCGTAAGATTGGACATGCGCTCGAACAATGTGCCGCCGCCAGTTGCAACGCGCGGTGCCGGTGGCGGTTGGTTGCCCGCAGCGACCTCTTCACCTTCGTCGACCTGAATGGCATCATCGCCCAGGACCAGTTCGTCTTCCTCCTCCGGTTCCGGCTTTACCGCCGCCATGCCGGGTGTCAGAGAAGCGAACGACGGCGGCGAGGTCGATTCCTCGTCATCTTCCTCGTCATCTCCGTAGGTCGCGACAGGAGCGGGAGTTGAATCAACGTCCGATTCCAGTTCTGGCTCAGCCTCGAACTCAACTTCCGTGTCGACTTCAGCTTCGGCTTCCGGGCCATTTTCGGTCTCGGCTTCGTAGTCCGGCTGCTGTTCATCCTCGTCGCTGGCAATCGACGAAGCAAAGCTGGGTGCCGGCGAAGAATCTTCCTTCTTCTGCAATGGACTGCCCATGGCGAAGGATGGCGGCGGCGCGGATGAGGACATACTGCCGTCGCTGTCAATACCGGTGGCCACGACCGACACGCGGATTCGCCCGTCGAGATTTGCGTTAAACGCGCTACCCCAGATGATATTCGCATCCGGATCCACAAGCTCGCGAATATGGTTGGCTGCCTCGTCGACTTCCATCAGACGCATATCTTCGCCGCCGGTAATCGATACGATTACGCCCTTGGCACCCTTCATCGACACACCGTCGAGTAACGGGTTGGCGATGGCCTTTTCTGCGGCCTCGAGAGCACGTCCATCGCCTTCGGCTTCGCCAGTGCCCATCATCGCCTTGCCCATTTCGTGCATCACGCTGCGCACGTCGGCAAAGTCGAGGTTGATCAGGCCGGGCATGACCATCAGATCGGTTATCCCGCGGACGCCCTGTTGCAGGACTTCGTCAGCGAGCAAAAAGGCTTCCTTGAATGTGGTATTCGGGTTCGCAACCAAAAACAGGTTCTGGTTCGGAATGACGATCAAAGTGTCGACGTTCTTCTGTAGTTCCTCGATGCCTGCGTCGGCCGCTTTCATCCGGCGTGTGCCTTCAAAAGTGAATGGTTTTGTCACCACGCCGACCGTCAATATCCCGCGGTCGCGTGCCGCTTTGGCAATCACCGGAGCGGCGCCGGTTCCGGTACCGCCGCCCATGCCGGCCGCGATAAAGCACATATGCGTGCCTTCCAGAGCCTGCTCGACCAGTTCTATGGTTTCTTCCGCCGCTGCACGACCTACCTCGGGGCGCGATCCTGCACCAAGGCCCTGGGTGATATCGGGTCCAAGCTGGATACGCCGTTCAGCAGTGGCGCTGTTGAGCGACTGCGCATCGGTGTTGGTGACAATGAAATCAACGCCCTCGACCTGGGCTGCGATCATGTTGGCAATGGCGTTGCCGCCCGCTCCGCCAACTCCGATAACCGCGATTTTTGGCTTCAGTTCTTCGACTTCCGGCGGTCCAATATTGATACTCATCTCACTGTCTCCCGAGACATTTTGTCGTGCTGTAATATTTCGTTAACGCTTTGCACAAATTTCGTGTCGGAATCACCCGAAAAGTTAATTTATTTGTCAAATTTTCTAAAAATTTCCCCGTATCGCCGACATCAGCCGCCCGATCACCGCCGATCCGCCATATTTGTAAACATTCTGCTGGTTGCTCGACATGGATCGCAGATCAACCGGATCCTGCGATGCATAGAGCGCCAGCCCCGCGAGACCAGCGAAAGCCGGACCGCTGTGGGCTTCGGGAAGCGCGCTCAGGCCGGTCGGACGACCGATGCGCACCGTCCGCCCCAAAGCGGACTGGGCATAATCTGCAATGCCCTTGAGTTCGGCTCCGCCGCCGGTGAGCACAACCTGTCGGCCGACCGGTCCGGTAAAGCCGAGTTCCTTGAGCGCCCGACCGATTTCTCCGATCAGATGATCGAGCCGCTGGCGGATAACCGCAATCAGCTGCGCCCGGGTGATCCTTCCGTCTTCATCGGCACTTTCGGCGGTTTTTTCCAGGTCCAGATTGATGACGTCATGATTGTCGCGCGGACTGGTCGTGGCGGAACCATAGAAACACTTTATCCGTTCGGCCTGCGCGCGCCGCAGACCAAAGGAAGAGGCGATATCATCGGTGATATCGGCGGCGCCATATGGCAATGTCGTCAGACCGACCAGCATTCCGCCGGCAAAGAGCGATACATTGGTCACTTCCGCGCCCATTTCGACCAGCGCCACGCCCAGCTCGCGTTCTTCCCTGGACAGACAGGCGGTACCGGCTGCGATCGGGGAGGCGACGATCGATTTCACGTTCAGATGCGCGCCGCGCACGCTCATATCGATATTGCGGACCGGCGAGCCTTCGGCGAGGATGACATGAATATCCACGCCAAGCCGGTCGGCATGCAGGCCTTTCGGCTTCTTGACACCATTCAGGCCGTCAAGCGTGTAGAGCGCCGGTTGCGCGTGCAGCACCATCTTGCCCTTCGGGTCGATACTGTTACGTCCCGCGTCGAGCAGCAGATCAATATCTTCCTGTTCGATCCGGTGCCCACCCAGTTCGGTTTCAACCGAAGTCAGCATGCTCTGCAGGCCGCCAGCGGAAAAGCTGACCCAGACATCATCGATATTGGTCCCGGCAATACGCTCGGCTTGCTCGACGGCATCGCGGACATCCAGTTCAGTCGTTTCGGTATCGGCGATATAGCCCCTTTTCACGCCCTTGCTGGCCCGCTGGCCGGTACCAAGGACGGTCAGTTCGCCATTGTCCATCCTCCCGGCGATCATCGCGGAGATTTTGGACGAGCCGATATCCAGTGCAGTGAAGATTTTTTCTACCCGTGCTGCCATTTTTCTAGTCCCTCATCCCAATCAATTTCGTCACCATGCCATCAACTTTCCGGATCAACCGGCGTTTCTTTTGGCGGCATCCGCAAGTAAGCGCGCTCGGCATCGCGCAGGTCAAAATGGACAACCCCGCGCCCGAGCAGCCGATTGACGCCATCCATGCGCGCAAAATTCAGCAACGCTGCCGATGCGGTTTCTTCGCCTTCGGGCAAGGCGAGCGTCTCCCCGCTGTCAAATTCGAGATTCCAGCGGCGGTTGCCGATCCAGGTTGCGCCGGTCACCATCGGGCGAAGCGCAGGCGCAACATCGAGCAGCGAATCCAGCTGGGTAAACTTCAAATTGGCCTTCTTGCCGACGATCACCGGCAGATCGGGAATTTCTTCCCTGCTGATTTGCTCCAGCGGATAACCGGTCCTGTCGATCAGCGAGAGTTGACCCTGATTTTGCCAGACCGCCACCGGCTCCCGCTCGACAATGTCGACGACCAGCGTGTCAGGCAGCCGACGAGAAATCCGGGCGTCCTTGATCCAGCCATTGGCCAGCAGATCTTCGCGCACTTCGTCGATGTCGACCAGCAGCATCGAACGGTCTTTCTGCGCCAGAGTGATCTCATATACTTTCAGTTCGTCGATCCGGTTGACACCGCTGACCTCGACCCGCTTAACCTCAAACCCGGCGTTGCCGACCGCTGCGGCAACCTCGATCTTGATGCGCTCGTTGATCCCGGAATAATGAGCGACGCTATAGGCGCCCAGAATGAACACCGCGACCAGCGCCCATGTCAGACCCTTTTGCACCTGCGCTTCGGTGATCGGCATGGCCCGCAGGATCTTGTCGAAAATAGAGACTTTCTTGACCTTGCGTTTCGCATATTTGCGCGGCTTGCCCTTGGCGGTGCGATTGGTGCGTTTCTGGGTGGCTGTCATAGCGCTTCTCTCACGATCAGTTCGACCAGCTGTTCATAACTGATTCCCATCTGCTTCGCCTGTTCGGGGACCAGACTGAGCGGGGTCATGCCGGGCTGGGTGTTGGTTTCCAGCACAAACAGACCGGCCGGGCCCTGTTCGTCGTCCCAGCGGAAATCGGTGCGCGACGTCCCCTTGCACCCCAGAACTTGATGAGCACGCAAGGCATAGTCGAGACACAGATTTTCTATATCTGCCGGAATTTCGGCGGGACAGACATGCTGAGTCAGGCCTTCTGTATATTTGGCGGCATAGTCGTAGAAGCCCTGCGCGGTTTTCAATTCGGTCACGCACAGCGCCTTTCCGCCGACAACCGCGGTGGTCAGTTCGCGGCCCTTGATAAAGGGCTCGGCGAGCAATTCGTCAAATTCCTGCCACGGGCCGGTAACATCGCGTCCGATCGGATTACCGTAATTGCTTTCATCGGTGACGATCGCAACCCCGACAGACGAGCCTTCATTGACCGGTTTCAGCACGTAAGGGCGCGGCAAGGGATCGGCTTCATAGAGGCTGGCACTGGAAACAACCTTGCCCTTTGGCATCGGGATACCGGCAGGGACAAGCTGCTGCTTGGTCAGTTCCTTGTCGATCGCGATGACCGACGTTGCCAATCCGCTATGGGTGTAGGGAATCTGCATCAGATCGAGCATCCCCTGCACGCTGCCATCCTCGCCCGGCACGCCGTGGAGCGCGTTGAAGATCACATCAGGCCGGATGCCGTCAAGGACGAGGGCAACATTACGGTCCATATCGACGCGGGTCACCTGATGGCCGTTTTTCTCCAGCGCATCAGCGACGCCATTGC
>NZ_JBATHY010000295.1:0-6183 GCF_049667325.1 Parasphingorhabdus sp.
AATCCTGATTTTTCCGGAGGAGAACGGGTCGACCTCCTCGGCGGCGTCAATTTCGTCGCCACCCATGGAGCGCTTGTCGGCCATCGGCTCGGTATCGAGTTGGGGGCGCCGATCTACCAGAATGTCAACGGTCCCCAGCTGACCGGGGACTGGATGCTGACGGTCGGTTGGCAGAAAGCATTTTAGTTTCAACGAGAAAAACCCCTCCCGCCAGCGGGAGGGGAATTCACCAAGACAATGGCGTTGGCAATCGTGCATCCCAATGTCTCTGGACGGCTCCTAACCTTCGAGTGCCTTCCATGTTTTCGGGCCGACAATGCCATCCGCACCGAGCTTCTTGTTCTTCTGGAATTGGCGAACAATAGTCTCGGTCGCCGGTCCAAAATCCCCGTCAATGGCTACCATATAGCCCTTTTTGCGTAACAATGCCTGCAGTTCAGCGACCTGACTTCCCTTCAGACCACGACGCAATACCGGGCGAGACTTTGGTTTGGCATTTGCCTCGTGAGCGAGCGCCTCGACCCGCGCTAAAGCCGTTTTTGCTTTGCCAAGATAGCGCCTGCGATCTTCAAGCCCGTTGAGGCCGCCATTCACCGCTTTGGTCACCCGGATCAAGTCATCCCGATCACAATGCCGATTAATATTGCGATCTTTCCAATATTCGCAGGCAATGACCAGAGAAGTTACCGGCTCCGCGGCCAACTCCGGATTGCCTTCCAGATCCAGCCCGATCTTCGGGCCAAGCGCGCGATAATTGGCGCGTCCGGTCAACTGTAGCAATCCGCGGCCCTTATAGCGGCGGCCATCGCCCGGTTGGGTATTGCCGAGATCGCTTCTGCCTTCATAGGCGGCACCCGAGGCAAATTCTTCGGTGGTTCGGAAACCAGCGGACTCATGTGCGATCTGCGCAAGGAAATGCGCCACACGCAAAGCGGTATTGATCTCGTATTTTTCGAGCGTTTCCTGCATGCTGCCGGAAATGGCCTCGACGATACGCGCCTGGTTGCTATGGTTGGTGCCGGAAAAGCGCGGCATAATGCTGTGTAAGACATCCAAATCAACTGCAATCATCACATTTTCTCCTTTGGAAAATGCGACCCCGTTTGCTCGCGAATTTTTACAATCCGCTTTCTGATTAACACAGACTACTACAACTCGTTTGACCAGAATAGGACCCAAAGGACTCCTATTGAGCCGACAGCCTACTCCCCACCCTCTAACATCTCGACTAATTGCGGCTGCCGGATCTACCCTCCAGCCTAACCGTATCGCAGTTAGCGAGGCCTCGCATCACCATGCGGACCGGGAGTAATGTGAACCATTTGGGTCGGAATTTCAGCCGTCACTCGATGCCATTCGCCTTTCCGAATGATACAGGCCTTGCCTTCCCCGACTCGGATTGGTTGGCCAAGATTGTCGGCATGCAGTATCAGTTCTCCTGAAATGACATATAGGATTTCATCTCCATCGGGATGGCGTTCACCTCCATGTGGCCCCTCACCTTCCACGGTCACGATCCCGACAGTCATGCCGTCGATGCGTTCCGGTGGCCCCGGCTTGCGGGGCCGCGTGGATACCGAAAGGTCACGACCAATATCGAATATATCGCTGTCCACATCGATCAAAATGATCGGTGACGAGTGCTGTTTCTCCATGCTCTGATTGCTCCGAATTACTCCGCAGCCTCCAGGATCTCGACCATCTGCGGCCCCCGGATCAATCCGCCCGGGCGCGCATTGGTCACCACGCCGCCCTTAAAGGTCACTTGCCCCGACTTGATCGTATAATCATAGCCATCGGCCTTTTGCAGTAACCGTTTGCCCCCCGCCGGCAGGTCAAACGCCAGCCACGGCTTGCCAAGCTTGATCCGCTCCATATCAATCACGTTGACGTCGGCGAGATAGCCCGGCTTCAGCAGCCCGCGATCGTTCAGACCGTATAATCTGGAGGTATCCAGACATTGCCGCTTGATCGCGTTCTCGATGCTGATCGTACCGCGTTTGCGGTTCTTCACCCAATATTCGAGCATGAAGGTCGGGCTTGCAGCATCGCAGATCGTCCCGCAATGGGCGCCGCCGTCGGACAGGCTGTTCACGGTGTCGTCGACCTGCTGCAATTCTTCCAGAAAATCGAGATTGCCGTCCATATAGTTGAGCAAGGGCAGATAGATGAACCCCTTGCCATCATCGGCCATCATCAGATCATAGGCATATTCCGCGCCCGGTTTGCCAGCGGCGGCGGCGCGCGAGGCGATGCTTTCGTCGGCCTGTGGTTCATAGTTGAAATCGAGGTCCATCTCGAACTGCATCGGCCAACCCTGGGTGATGACCATGAACACCGGAACGATATCAACCTGCTCCGGCATCTCGGCGGTTTCGCCGAGCAATTGCGCCTTGAATGCCGGGTCCTTGAGCCTGGCATATTTTTCATCCCAGCTAAGCCCTTCCATCGCCATCCAGCTCGGGTGGCGGACAAAGGGATGCACAGTGCCCTGCCACGCCATGACGATCCCGTTTCCGCGCAGCGCTATTTGCGCGACAATATTGGCGCCATTGTCATTTTCCGCGCGCATATTGCTGATCTGCTCGTCCAGGGACTGCTCCTTGGCGATCGACTGCAGCGCGGCAAAGGTTACCGGCATGCCGGTTTCGCGGCTGAGATCGCCCATCCAGCCAAATTCGTCCCATTCCTTGTTGAGATCGCTGGCCATTTCAAACACGCCATAGCCAACCCGGCCCATCGCGCGGCCAATGCCGATCAGTTCTTCTTTGGTCGCAGTGGTGCCAGGGACAAGTTCCCCATCGACGCTGCGATGCAGGATCGTGCGCGAAGTCGAGAAACCCAAAGCACCAGCTCTCAGGCCATCCTCGACGATTTGCGACATCTGGTCGATTTCATCCGGCGTCGGCACCGCGCCCGGTTTTTCCTTGTCGCCGAGCACATAGGCACGCACCGCGCCATGCGGCACATGGGTCGCAACATCCACGGTGCGCGGCATTCTCTCCAGTTCATCAAGATATTCGGGAAAGGTTTCCCAATTCCAGCTCATGCCTTCGGCCAGCGCGGTGCCGGGAATATCTTCAACCCCCTCCATCAGGCCGATCAGCCAGTCGTGCCGGTCCGGCTTGGCCGGAGCAAAGCCTACACCGCAATTGCCCATCACAACCGTGGTGATGCCATGCCAACTCGACGGCGCCATTTCATCGTCCCACGTCGCCTGCCCGTCATAATGGGTGTGGATGTCGACGAATCCGGGCGTAACAAATTTGCCGGTCGCATCGATCTCGTCGCGCCCTTTTGCGGTCACGGTCCCGACCATAGAGACCCGATCACCATCAATCGCTACATCGGCAACAAACGGCGCGCCGCCTGTGCCATCAACCACTGTACCGCCACGAATTACCAGATCATGCATCGACTCTCTCCTCAACATTTGCGGCCGCTATAACAGATTTAACTGGATGATTAAAGCTACCTGCTGCTATCGATTTGCACATGATAGAAAAAGCATCATGGGAGCCGGGAGCGGCGAGCGGCATCGCAATTAAATGGGTCGAGGCCAATGGCCAGACGTTTGAAGTCGCGCAGGCGGGCGAAAGCAAAAAGCTCGCCTTGTGCCTCCACGGCTTCCCCGAACTCAACTATAGCTGGCGTCACCAGATTCCGCTGCTGGTCGAAATGGGATATAAAGTCTGGGCTCCCAATTTACGCGGCTATGGCGGCTCAAGCAGACCGGATGACGTTACATCCTACCGGCTCAACACGCTCGTCCAGGATGTGGCAGCACTGATCGATGCCAGCGGCGCGGAAGAGGTTACCCTGATCGCGCATGACTGGGGCGCGATCATCGCCTGGCATTTCGCGATCCTGAAAATCCGGCCACTGACCCGGCTGGTGATCATGAATGTGCCCCATCCCAAATGCGCCCAGCGCGAATTGCGACGCTGGTATCAGCTCAGGAAAAGCTGGTATATTTTCTTCTTCCAGTTGCCATGGCTGCCCGAATGGCTGCTCGGCCTGGACGGCGCATTACGGATCAAACGGGCGTTTTCCAGAATGGCGATAGACAAATCCCGCTTTCCGGAAAAAGATTTACAGATCTATGCCGATGCCGCCAGCCGCCCCGGCGCTCTGCGCGCGATGATCAACTATTATCGCGCGTTGCTTCGAACCAAAGACGGGCGGGAGATTGGCGATGGCATGGTGCGGGTTCCCACGCTGATGGTCTGGGGAGAGGAAGATACGGCGATCGATATCCGCTGCACCGGCGGAACCGAAGAATGGGTGCCCAATCTTGAACTGCATCGGCTGCCCGGCGTGTCCCATTGGGTGCAGCAGGAAGCGCCGGAAAAGGTGAATGCGATATTGCGGGACTGGTTGCCCGGCTAGTCCCGCGCCGCAATCATGTCGGCAATGTCAATGAACTTCTCGCGCGGAGACCCATCCCTTGCGCGAGCAATTTCGGCTTCTTCAATTTTCTTCCAGTCGCGAAATGTGACGGTCTTTACACCGCGCGATTCAAACAGGCGATCAAGCCCCTCGCGCCCTTCCTTTCGGTCACCCGAACCGATGTCTTCCGCGATCGCATCGACAATCGCGAAGCCGTCGGGCTTGTTGGTCCCGATCGTTCCCGAAGGCCCGCGTCGGGCCCAGCCGACGCAATAGAGGCCTGGCAATATCCGTCCATCGGTGTTGGCGAAGCGTCCTCTCCCATGTTCATAGGGCACGCCTTCGATCGGCGGCGTGCGATATCCGATACAGCTGATAACCATCCGGCAGTCAAGTTCGTAACGTTCGCCGGTTCCGGTCGACCGCATATCCTTGTCCAGCGCGGTTTTCTCGACGATGATCTTTTCAACCTTGCCGTCCCCGTGGATTTCAACCGGCATCGCGAAAAAATCGAAATCGATTTTGACCGGCTTGTCGAGCAATTCACCGGCCCGTTCGTAGAAGCTCCGTAAGTGCGTCACCGATTTACGCATGCCCGGCTCCAGCATCGCATCCGCGCCTTCGTCCGGAAAATCGATCGGATCGACTATCGGCCTGGCCTGCTCCAGATGTCCGAGCTCCCCCAGTTCCTTGGGCGTCATTGCGATTTGATGCGGACCGCGCCTGCCCAGCAAGGTGATTTTCTGAACTTTGCTCGCTTTCAATTGCTCGAGAGCATGGCCGACAATGTCGCTGCCTGCAAATTCGCTCTCGGTCTTCGCCAATATGCGCGCGACATCCAGCGCAACATTGCCGTTGCCGATAATCGCGACCGATCGACCATCAAGGGGCGGATCGAGATCCTTGAAATCCGGGTGGCCATTATACCAGCCAACAAAAGCCGCGCTTCCGATTACCCCGTCCAGATCACTGCCGGGAATGTCCAGCTTCCGGTCATTGGGTGCGCCGGTGGCCAGAACGACGGCGTCGTACAGGCCCTGCAATTCCGCAATCGTGACATCCTCACCAACGGTGACATTGCCGATAAAACGGACATTGTCACCGAGATTGGTTTTCTCGTATCGCCGTGACACCGCCTTGATCGATTGATGATCGGGGGCCACGCCGGTGCGGATCAGGCCAAAGGGAACCGGCAGGCGATCGATGATATCCACGGCGACTTCATCGCCATATTTCTTTTGCGCCGCTTCTGCCGAATAATAGCCTGCAGGGCCCGATCCTATGATCGCAATATGACGCATCGTCCTGCCTCCCCGATTAGCTCGCTCATGCTAACGGCATAATTTCAAAAGAAAAGCAAAAGCATGGCTGTCATTTTCTAGAGGCCGGAGGCGGGCACACGTCAATTCAGCCCGTTACATTGGCAACATTGTACCGAAGCGCTTCCTCTTGGGTCAGACAGCGGCGGGTGGATTTGTCTCCGTCACCATTGGCGACCGCCTTGGTCTTGTACATGACTTCGGAGAGCAATTTGCGTGACACGCCCATACGGATCAGAAAATCATTATCTTCTGTGGCGAGCAGGGCGCTTTCCTGCTCCACCTCACCGATCAGACCGACCGTGGAATCTGTACCCATCTCGATACTGTAATTTATTGCATCGCGATCACCGGTCATCGTGAACATATGGACCATGAAATGCGCGCCGGATTCAACAATTCTGGCCCGCCCCCCCATGAACACAAAATTGCAGGCGCTGAAACAGGTCCATCCCTTGGGAATGCGGGTTATGAT
>NZ_JBATHY010000296.1:0-4595 GCF_049667325.1 Parasphingorhabdus sp.
GAGGCGATATCCATCGCGCCCTTGCGCCGCGTCAGTTCGCGCGCTTTTTTCGCCGCTTCGCGGGCAGCAGCGGCGTCGATCACTTTTTGCACGACCATCGCCGCATTCTGCGGATTTTCCTCGAGCCATTCGGCGAGCTTGTCGGCCATCAGGCTTTCCAGCGGCTGCCGCACTTCGGAAGAGACCAGCTTGTCCTTGGTCTGTGAACCGAATTTCGGGTCGGGCAGCTTGACAGATACGATGGCGGTCAGCCCTTCGCGCATATCGTCGCCGGTCAGCTTGACCTTCTCTTTCTTGAGCGCGCCGGAGCTTTCGGCATAATTGTTCAATGTCCGGGTCAGCGCCGAGCGGAACGCCGCCAGATGGGTGCCGCCATCGCGCTGCGGTATGTTGTTGGTGAAGCAGAGGACATTTTCATAATAGCTGTCATTCCACTCCAGCGCGACGTCGATGATGACATCGTCGCGGTCGCCGTGGATCGAGATCGGGTCGGGCACGAGCGGTGTTTTATTGCGGTCGAGGTACTGGACGAATGCGGCGATTCCGCCTTCGTAGAACAGGTCGATTTCTTTCGCCTCTTCATGCCGGGCGTCGCGCAGGATGATATGCACACCGCTGTTGAGAAAGGCGAGCTCGCGATAGCGGTGCTCGAGCTTATCGAAATCAAATTCGGTGATCTTGAACGTCGCGGGAGACGGAAAAAAGGTCACTTTCGTGCCCTTCTTATGTCCGGTTGCGTTGTCCGCTGGTGGAGCATCGCCAACCACTGCCAGCGGCCGCACCGCTTCGCCAAATTCAAAGCGCATATTATGCTCTTTGCCGTCGCGCCAGATATCCAGTTCCAGCCATTCGGACAGTGCGTTGACCACAGAAACGCCGACACCGTGCAGGCCGCCGGACACTTTGTAGGCATTGTCGTCAGATGTATTCTCGAACTTGCCACCGGCATGGAGCTGGGTCATGATGACCTCGGCCGCCGACACGCCTTCTTCGGTGTGCATGCCGGTCGGAATGCCGCGGCCATTGTCCTCGACCGAAACGCTGCCATCGGGATTGAGCGTGATCAGAATTAGGTCGCAATGCCCGGCGAGCGCTTCGTCGATCGCATTGTCCGAAACCTCGAACACCATGTGATGCAGGCCGCTGCCGTCATCAGTGTCGCCGATATACATTCCGGGGCGCTTGCGAACCGCATCCAGGCCTTTGAGAACCTTGATCGAATCGGCGCCATATTCGTTTTGATTGGAAGACTTGGAAGCATCTTCCGGCATTTCATTTTTGCTAATGTCACTCATCGCCGGACCATAGCCGCTGGAACCCGCAAACCCAAGGGAAATGTAGGATTTTGCGATATTAAAAATATATAAAATCAATGACTTATATTGATTTCCGATTATCCGAAAAATTCGCGCGCAAAGCCATAAAAGTCAGCGATAATCGAGGAGCAAAACGCTGGAGGCTCGGGATTTTTGACCATGTCACCAAAATCCCTTTGTGCCTTCGTGCCTTTGTGCGACATCCATCGCTTCTTCGCGGCTTCGCGTGAATCAATTCAAAAAAGGTCGATAAATATGCCCAATCCAGCCGACATGGTCCCTTTTGCCAAAACCATGGGTATCACCATCACCGCAATGGACAAGGACAAGGTGTGCGGCGAAATGCTGGTCCGGCCGGATATATGCACCGCCGGCAATGGTCGCGGCAGTCCCAGCATCCACGGCGGCGCGGTGATGACCTTCGCCGATGTGCTCGGTGCATTCGGCGGCTTTGCCAATCTGCCCGAGGGATCAAACGGCACGACGACATCCGAAAGCAAGACCAATTTTCTAAGCGCGGCGCCGGTAGGGAGCATCGTCTATGGCGAGGCCACGCCGTTCAAGGTCGGAAGGCGCCAGTCGGTGTGGCAGACAAAAATCACGCTGGAAGACGGGACCCTGGTGGCAGTAGTGACGCAAACCCAGATCGTGTTGTGACGAGCGGCCGAACGGTCTTGTGCAACAATATAATCGCAGCTTCCCAAGGGCCCCGCTTTTGCGCTAAACCATTGCGATGATCAGAACCCTTTTTGCCGCTTCCTTATTGTGTTTGGCCACCACCGCCTGTTCCGAATCCACTGAGGTCAGCGATGATCTGGCTGAAAGCAGCTCCTATCTCGAAAACCCGACCGGCCGGACCGAGCGGGTCGTGACCGGACCATCGGCCAAACCCGTGCGTATTGGCGAAGGCGGTCCCCGTTTCGATGCCTGTCAGTCGGTTGGCGAAGTCGGCGGCCATGTCAGCGGTTCGTTGCCGGTGCTAAGCGCGCCGTTTGATGCAGCCGAAAGAATCGACAATCTCCTCGCTGGCCAGACAGTCTATGTCTGCACCCGCAGCCACGACCAGCAATGGTTCGGCATCGTCTATGACAAGCAGTCCGGCGCGGTCGCCGGCGAAGGCGGTTCGGTCGATTGCGGTGTATCCTCTCCGGTGCGCGCGAAACGCAATTATGACGGACCGTGCAAAAGTGGTTGGGTGGAGAGCTTGTTTGTGGTGCTGGTGGCTGGGTAGGTCCAGATAACCGGCCTGACTTTCTCTGACAGCCTAACTCATCCATATCGTCACCCCAGCGAGGGCGGGGGCCTGAACCGATCTGGCGTCTGTTTGCGATCTTCCGTCACCCACTGCCATTGGTTCGGATCCCAGCCTGCGCCGGGATGACGAATCTCTCATGATCGAATGAAGGCTTTATCGGTATTGGCGTTTCTTGCATTTAATTAGATATCAAACTAAATATTAGTTTATCTAACCAAATCGGAGTTTCTCACATGGTCAGTCGCAGGATGGTTTTGGGTGCAGGTCTCGGTGGTCTCGCTCTGGTTAGTGCGGGCGGTGTCTGGCGGGTCACAAGAATGCCGCAGACCGCTTTTGCGCCATGGAACGTCGATGAAGCGCCGCTGAACGATATCCGGCTCGACGCCTTTCGCCACGCCATCCTCGCTCCCAACCCGCATAACCGGCAGCCCTGGGTCATCCGTCTGATCGGCGAAGACGAAGCCGAGATCAGCTGCGATCTTGCCAAGCGACTGCCCGCCACCGACCCGTTTGACCGGCAGATCACCATCGGTTTTGGAACATTTCTCGAGGTCGCACGAATCACGGCATCCGAGCGTGGCTATGCGATGGAGACCGAAATATTTCCGGACGGAGAAGCGCAGCCCCGCCTCGATGACAGTCCGGTGGCCCGGGTCAAATTTGGCAGGATAGAGGGCGCGGAACGCGATCATTTATTTTCCGCAATCACGCAGCGGCGTTCCAACAAGGAGGTCTATGATCTTTCGAGAAAGGTCAGAGATATCCAGCTTGAAACGATCACCGTCGACGGTGGTTCCTTTTCAGCTGATCCCGAATTTGTCGCGCAGTTGCGAACGCAAATTCTTGCGGCCGTCGATATCGAAATGACCACCACAAAGCCCCATCGCGAAAGCGTCGACCTGATGCGGATCGGCCATCAACAAATCGATGCCAGTCCCGACGGCATATCCCTTAGCGGGCCGTTGATCGAGGCCGGTATCGTCACCGGCCAGATCGACCGCGAGCAGCTTGCAGATCCTACCAGCCGGGCCTTTTCGGTCGGCCTCGAACAATTGCGCGAAACTTATGGTTCGGTGCCGTCGTTGATCTGGATCACCTCGCCCGGCAATAGCCGCGCTGACCAGATCGAGGCGGGCCGGCAATATGTCCGCGCCAATCTGCAGGCAACCATTTTGGGACTTGCCATGCATCCGATGAGCCAGAGCCTGCAGGAATATGAGGCGGTCGCCGGGCCCTATCGCGATGTGCACAGGTTGCTCGGTGCCAAAGGGGAGCAACGGGTCCAGATGCTCGCCCGCGTCGGCTATGGACCGGATATCGGACCCAGCCCGCGCTGGCCGCTCGCCACCCATCTTGCCTAGGCGCGCCGGTGGTGAGCAAAAAAGATCCGCTGGCCTTTGAGGTTTTCAACGAAATCGGGATCATCAACCAGCTGACCAGCGCGTCGTTCACTGCTGTCTTACCCAGAGGCATGACTATCGCGCAGTTCACTGTGCTCAATCATTTTGTCCGGCTGGGTCATGAGGCCCAATCACCGGCGCAGCTGGCCGGCGCCTTTCAGATCACCCGCCCGACGATGACCAGTACTTTGGCGCGAATGGTGAAAGCGGGGTTGGTCGCCATCAAGCCGGACCCCGGCGACGGGCGAGGCAAGCTGGTGTCCGTTACGGCAGAGGGACGAAAAATGCGGGAGATTTGCTTGCAGCGGCTGGCGGAGCCGCTGGCGGACGCCGATGCTGCATTGTCTCGCGAGACTTTGGCGGCTTTATTGCCATTGTTGCAGGACGTCCGCGCAAAGCTCGACCGGTTGCGAGACCGACCGCCTGAATGACCGGAAGGGTCAATCGGAGGTAGGAGATTGGGGCAGAAGCTTGAATATTTGGCGACAGTCGCGGTTGATTGCGGGTTCAGGATTCATAAGGACCTGGGGCCGGGTTTGCTGGAGACGGTTTATGAACGGGTATTGGCCAGACGCATCGAGCGCCGTGGGATTAAGAATGGACCGGCAAAAGCCGGTCGAGATA
>NZ_JBATHY010000297.1:0-3979 GCF_049667325.1 Parasphingorhabdus sp.
CGGAGATACAATATTGTCCGACTGGGGCCTCCACCTGATCGATGTATCGGTTGCCTATGATGACCTGGTGGCACTGGTTCCGCAGCAGCTTTCCGCCTGGAAAGCCGGTGGAGACGAAAGCGGAGACAAAGATTAGGCCAGCTTCAACCTGAAATCTTCAAATAGGAGTCGGGGACCCGGTTTGAATTCGCCGAACCCTGCCGAGCCTTTGACAGACCCAAGCAGATCGTCAACGGACGCTTTGGCCGCTGCGTCGAGACTCCGGTAAAAGTCGAGCGGCCGCTGCAGCATCCATAGACTGAATGGCGGGGCCATACGCTGACCCGAAACGCCTTCGATATGAAATTCTGCCATGCCGACCGCTCGGGGAATGTCTTCGCCTGAATTGGCGTCGGCCCAGCTTGCAAACATATTTGCGGTTTTCTGGAGGAATGGCATCTGTTCGCCCATCATCCGCTCGAGCACCGGTATCAGCGTTTCCGGAACTTCATCATTTGGCAGAAATTCACCCGAAAGCGGCTGCGGCACATCCACCATCCGTTCGACCCACGCGGCAACTTTCGGAGCCAGGCGTTTCATGATCTCGCCCGATGCGGGGTCGCGGTATAAATGGGCATAAAGCGGCCCGATCAGGCCATAATCGCCAATCGAGGGTCGCGAACCCAGCAGATAGTCATATTGCGAAAAATGCCGGTCGAGATCGGCGAGCAATGCCTCATAGCTGGCTTCGATCCCAGGAATGGTCTGTTCGTTAATCCCTAGTATCGGGCAAAAGCCCTTGAACGTTTGCCCGCGCTCGCGGCCGATTGCCAGCTGTTCTTCCTTGCTGGCCTCGGGCGCTGCGACCGCGCCAAATTCGCCGTAGACCCATTCTTCATTATAGTTCCAGCGATAATGCATCGCCGGGATCACCAGCCATTCATCACCATATACTTCCATAAGCAGCGCCACCAGTCGCTGTTTCGGTGTATCAGGATAAACCGAGGGGCCGCTGATCTTCGCTTCGAAATGGTCGATGATTAAAGTTGTGTCCTGAAGCGTTTCCCCTTCGTCGGTTTCCATTACCGGAATGACCGGACGACCCACTTTCGGTACAATAATCGTCTTGTAAACTTCCGTGGAGCTGAGGATTTCTTGGTAATCCACCCCTTTCCAGTCGAGATAGGCTCGCGCCTTGCCGGAATAGAGCGACAGTGGTCCACCGTAGAATTTATGGGTCATCAACCTCGTCCTCGATAAGATGCAACACCTTGTTCAGGAATCCACAGACCTTTGGGCGGCTCACCCGATTGCCAGAAAACGTCGATCGGGATTCCACCGCGCGGATACCAGTAACCGCCGATCCGCAGCCATTTCGGATTCATCTCGTCGAACAGGCGCTTGCCAATTCCGACCGTGCAATCTTCATGAAAGGCAGCATGGTCGCGAAACGACCCGAGATACAGCTTTAGCGATTTCGATTCGACGATGCTCTGGTCCGGTGCATAGTCGATCACCAAATGGGCAAAATCCGGCTGACCGGTCACCGGGCACAGCGACGTGAATTCGGGGACAGCAAAGCGCGTGAGATAGAGTTCGCCAGCGCGCGGATTTGGCACATAGTCGAGTATGGCCTCTTCGGGAGAGGAAGGAAGTGTGCTCGCCTTGCCCAGGAATTTCGGGGCTGGCGGAGGGGAAGGATCATTGGTCATTCCGATTATCTAGTGCACGGGGCGCTTCATGTCATCACCCCGCTGCATTCATCGGCGGTTCAGCGCTTCGGGCGGCAATTTGATCCGGAGATGTACAGGGATATGACTGTTTTTCAGACGATCGCATATTATTGCTTCAGATCCATACTGGCGGGCGCGGCCTTGGCACTGTTCCCGGGCGCTGTCGTTTTGGCTCAGTCGCCGAGCGATGATCTTGTGCCCAATCCGCGGATCCGGCCACCGCTGGAAAACTATTCACTACCGCCCGGCCCCGATAGCAGACCGGAAGAAAAGGTCCTGCAGGGACCCGTTGATGCTGAAATTCCGATTGCCCGACCGCCTGTTGTCGCGCCGCGCACCGGACCGGCAATAGCCGCGCCGGAACCGGGCAATGCGACGGTCGCACCGGCCGCCAACGACAACGGGGACCGTCAAGCGCAACAGACGGTCAGGCAGAACCCGGTTCGCTTGCCCGCTACAGAAGCAATATCTCCACCGGAGCCGGATCTTCCGAAAGAGAAGCCGGGCGTCGTTGTGGATCAGCGCCGCGACTCGACAGGCGTGCCAGCCAATAAAAACGAAGTTCGTCCATCTCTGCCGGAAGCTCCTGCAGACCCGGTATCGGCAACCCCGGCCAATGACTGGTATCTTTTGCTGGTTGCAGGCTTGTTTTTTATTCTGCTCGGCGCGATGTACCTGTGGCGAGCACACCGCGCGTCCCTCAAACAATCGTCTGCCCCAAAGGCGGGTGCGTCGAAAACCCGGCAGACTGGCCCCATCGTAAAGCTTCCGGAGCCACTACAGCCTGCGCCAGGTGTTGCGATAAGCTTCCAGCCGCGTTCGGCCAATGCGACATTGTTCAACGCGGTTGTGGGTTTCGAACTCAGGCTCTCCAACCCTGGCAACGAAGTCTTGACCGGCATCAGGGTCACCGGCGCGATGGTTCAGGCCGGGGAAGACGGCACCGACAATCCGATATCAGCCGATCTCTCGCCATTGGGCGCAGTTTCAAATCTTCCGGTCGGCGAAACCAAAAAGTTCGTCACGGAATTTCGCATTCCCCTGGCCAGCATCCATCCGATTATGTTCCGCTCGCAAGCCTTGTTTGTACCGCTGGTGCAAATCTCGATCGAATTTACCGATGGCGCCGGTTTCCAGCATTATCAGACCGCAGCCTATCTCGTTGGCCAGGAGCATCAGCCACCGCGCCCGAAAATGGCGCCTTTCCGGCTGGATCTGGGTCCTCGTGGCTTTGCGCCGCTTGGCCACCGCCCGCTCACGGCAGGATGATTGCTTTCGCTCCCGTTAGCGACCGGCGCTCATTGCTATCGCAACTCGCCTATGCCGCTGACAATATCCCATGTAAAAAAACCAGATAAGCGGTGGATTCGCCGGACAATGCGTTATAGCCTCGACGTCTGGAAATCGAATCGCTAAACGGCGGGACGAAAAGCGCAAATAATTGCGGGCATGAGGAGCTTAATATGGAATTGTTGGTAACGACCGAGTGGCTGGCCAACGAACTGGGCGCGTCCGACTTACGAATTGTCGACGCGACAAAGTTCATGGCCGATGCCGGACGTAATCCTGCAGCGGAATACGAGGCCGGCCACATCCCTGGAGCGGTCTTCATGGACCTCGGTGAATTGACCGACGCCAGCAATCCGGTCGAAAACATGCTCCCGCCGGCCGAGAAATTTGCCAGCCGGATGCAATCACTCGGCCTGGGCGATGGCAGCCGCGTAGTATTATATGATGACAGTCCGCTCAAGAGCGCAGCGCGCGCCTGGTGGATGCTGACGATTTTTGGTGCGCACGAAGTCGCCATTCTCGATGGCGGCATTGCAAAATGGAAGGCCGAAGGCCGGCCGCTTGAAACTGGCAAGGAAGCGCTGCGCCACCGCCATTTCACGGTCTGGAAAGACGACAAGGACGTCCGCACCAAGGCCGATATGCTCGCCAACTTGCACAGCAAGGACGAGCAGGTTGTCGATGCCCGGCCTGCCGACCGGTTCAGCGGCGAAACACCTGACCCTCGCGGCGATACGGCCTCTGGTCATATTCCCGGTTCGACCAATATTCCCCACAGCAGCTTCTTCAACGCTGACGGAACATGGAAAAGCGCTGACGAAATCAAGGCGGTCTTCACTGACGCAGGCGTCGATCTCTCAAAACCGCTCGTCACCACCTGCGGCACGGGAATGACCGCAGCGGTTGTGTCTTTTGCAGCGGCTGTCGCCGGCGCCGAGAGAGCCGCGCTATATGATGGCAGCTGGGCAGAATGGGGT
>NZ_JBATHY010000298.1:0-2391 GCF_049667325.1 Parasphingorhabdus sp.
CGCAACAGCACCGCGATGCCGTGGAAGCTCAACCAGGACTATCTGTTCGACAGGAATGTCCTGCTCAACGATCCGGTCGATGACGGCGTGATCCAGTTTTATGGCCCAAATTCTCAGCGAGCCGAGGGCGAAAACGAGGCGACTCTCGAGGCCGCGGAATAGTCTTGCCGATTGACGGCAGGAATTGGAATCATCTTCTGTTTGTTTAACGTTTTGTTGAGTAGAATTAGCTAAGCTCTTCTTCGAGGGGCTGACATGGGCTATATGAATTCGCAATATCGCACAGTGAAACCGGCGCAGATCGAACAGCGCAAGGTGTTCCGCCATTCTGTCCAGATACAGCGCGCCGCAATCAGGCAGCAAGGCAAACCGGCCAAGGCAGGCGAACTGGTAGACATTTCGGTATATGGTTGCCGCGTGGCCTGTGAAACCAAACTTGCCAAGGGCACTCGCCTCTGGCTGCGCTTCGACGGCAGCAGCCCGATCGGAGCAACCACGATTTGGTGCAAGGATGGCCATATCGGCTGCCGTTTTGACGGAACCCTCGACCAGAGCCTGTTTCGTTCGCTGACATTGATCAGCGAATAGGAGCGCCTAAATCCCCTCACTTGCCAACTAACATTCATGTCAGTAGGGTGGCTGGATGGAAAATGAGATTCTTGATGTCCTGATCGTCGGTGCTGGCCTGTCCGGTATTGGCGCCGCGGTCCACCTGACCAAAAGATGCCCCGGCAAAAGCTTTGCGATTATCGAGGCACGAGAGCGGCTCGGCGGGACATGGGACCTGTTCCGTTATCCCGGTATCCGGTCGGACAGCGACATGTACACGCTGGGCTATAATTTCAAACCCTGGACCGCGCGCAGAGCCATCGCCGACGCGCCGTCGATCCTCAAATATCTAAACGAAACCGTCGACGAATATGATCTGGAGGACAAGATCCGGTTCAACCGCAAAGTGGTGGATGCCAGCTGGTCGAGCGGAGACGCTTTGTGGACGGTCAGCCTCCGGCATGGCGATGGTTCGATCAGCACTGTCAAATGCAATTTCCTCCACATGTGCTCCGGCTATTATAGCTATGAGGAAGGCCATAGTCCCGATTTTCCCGGCAAATCCGATTTTGCCGGACAGATTGTCCACCCGCAATTCTGGCCCGAGGATCTGGACTTTGCTGGCAAGAAAGTTGTTGTGATCGGCAGTGGGGCAACGGCGGTAACACTGATTCCCTCAATGGCGGAGACAACGGCACATATCACCATGCTGCAGCGTTCCCCTACCTATATCGTTTCGCTGCCGGGAGAGGACAAATGGGCGTTGCGGTTCAGAAAAGTCCTGCCGGCCAAGCTTGCCTATTTGCTTACGCGCTGGAAAAATGTGCTGTGGGGCCTGTTTACATTCAATCTGGCTCGCACGAAGCCTGAGGGTTTCAAGGACAGGCTGCTCAAAATGGTGCGGGAGGAAATGGGCCCGGACGTTGACATGACGAATTTCACTCCGCGCTATAATCCTTGGGATCAGCGATTGTGCCTGGTTCCCGACAGCGATTTGTTCAAATCCATCAAATCCGGCAAAGCATCGATCGTTACCGATCAGATTGAAACATTCACAAAGGACGGCATCAAGCTGAAATCCGGAAAGACTCTCGCGGCGGACATCATCGTAACCGCCACGGGATTGAAAATGCTTACTGGGGGTAGCGCGACCGTTTCGGTTGACGGTCGACTTGTCAATTTTGGTGAAAAAATCAATTACAAGGGCGTTATGTTCTCCGGCATTCCCAATTTCGGGATGACGATGGGCTACACCAACGCCAGCTGGACGTTGAAAGCCGACCTGACCAGTGAATATGTCTGCCGACTGCTGAATTTCATGGACAAGAACGGTACGCCCATTGCGACCCCGACCTTGCCATCCGACGGTTTGATGGGAACAGAACCGATGCTCGATTTTACCTCGGGCTATGTCCAGCGGGCGATCAAGAATTTGCCGAAACAGGGCGATCGCAAACCCTGGCGCCTGAATCAAAATTTTCCGAAGGACATCATCAATCTCCGGTACAAGGCTGTGAATGACGGGGCCATGGTCTTTTCCAGGCCCGGTGTGGCGGCGGTCCGTCTTCCGGACAAGCAAACAGAAGCAGAAGTCATTGCTGCGGAATAGACGCTCGCACTTGGCCTGATCTGTAGCTATAGCGATCAAATGACTGATTTTAAGCCACTGATAGAGGCCGATTCCGGCCAGCCAGCTCGCACCATCCAGATACTGGATGTGAATAATTTCGAAGACTGGCTGAAAGGGCAACCCGAGAGCATCAGGGCGATAGTGGCGGCCTATCGCTTCGTCGCCAATCCCGACTCCTATCTGCTGCTGCCACCGATCGGCGGCAAGAGCGA
>NZ_JBATHY010000299.1:0-5300 GCF_049667325.1 Parasphingorhabdus sp.
CGGACGACCTGGAAAAGATCGAGGAGCAAATCCACGAGGCCGGTGGCAATGCAACCATTGCTCCGCTCGATCTGACCGATGGCGACAGTATCGGACGTCTGGCCACCGCGATATCCAGCCGCTGGGACGGGCTCGACATGCTGGTCCTCAACGCCGCCATGCTCGGCACGCTAGGACCGGTTCCGGCTATCGATGGCAAGGAATTCAACAATATTCTGACCCTCAATCTGATCGCGCAGCAAGCGTTGATAGCAGGGTTCGATCCGATGCTCCGCAAGAGTAGCGACGCAAGGCTGATCGCGATAACCAGCAGCGTCGGCCGCGACCCGCGCGCTTTTTGGGGCGCTTATGGCTCTTCAAAGGCCGCGCTTGAAACACTTGTGCTCAGTTACGGTGAAGAAATGCGCAATTTGGGAAAGATTCGCACTGCAATCGTCGACCCGGGCCGGACCCGCACCGAAATGCGCGCCAGCGCCTATCCGGGCGAAGATCCTGCAAGCGTGAAGCTACCGTCCGTCGTCGCGGACCGGCTGGTAGAAATATTGGCCAGCGATTTTGAAACCGGCGAACGGTTCGCAGTCAGCTAGACGCGGTCACTCGGCCGGAGCCGCTTCACTGTCGAGATAAGCCTGCACCGCGCTATAGAAGGCATCGCGCCCGATCTTCTTGTCATCCGGCGTCGCCCGCGGCCAATTGCCATTGCCGGCGATCACAAGCTTGCGTTTAGGATCGATGAAGATGCCCTGACCAAAGATACCCTGCGCGGCATAGCTGCCGTCGTCATAGGTCCACCATTGATAGCCATAACCGCGGCCATCGACGCCGATATCGGCCTGCTTCGTACCGGCTTTGGCATACCAGCCATCCGGTACGACCATATTGTCACCAATCTTCCCGCCGTTCATCGCAAACTGGCCGAAAAGCGCAAAATCGCGCGTGGTAGCCGAGATACAGCAACCACCGATCTCCTTGCCGCCATCATTCAATATCCAGACCGCATCCTTGGCCATGCCATAAGGCTGCCAGACTTTTTCAGAGAGATATTCGGAGAGGGATTTTCCCGTCGCCTTGGCCACCAGAACACCGATCAAATTGGTCTCGCCGGTATTATATTGCCAGCGCGTGCCGGGTTCGGCTTCGTTGACCAGCGTTTTCATATAGAGAATGACTGGATCGACGCCATCCTTTGACTTGGTCGTGTTGAACCGCGCTACGTCGCTGTCCTTGTCCTCATAATCCTCGTTCCATTTTACGCCTGAAGTCATCGTCAGCAATTGCTCTACGGTCACTCCGTCATAGCCGCTGCCCTTCAGCTCCGGGATGTAGTCGGTGAGTGGATCGTCGAGCGACTTGATAAACCCGTCCTTGATCGCAGCGCCGACCAGCGTCGAAACCAAAGACTTGGCGACCGAGAAGCTGGTCCAGCGGTCGTCCGGACCGAAATCCATCCGATATTCTTCAAGTCGGATCTTGCCATCCTGCAACACGACCAGTCCCGCCAGTCGCTGATCGGCCATATATTGGTCAATCGACATTCCGGTACCCGCTCCAGCGTCCGGCACCGGCAAGGTCGCGGGGAGCGGAACGCCCAATTTGAGAACACGAATAGTATCGCCCGCTTCGATCGTCCGCGTGGTGGACAACAGTTCCATCTGGCGGAATGCGTTGTCGCGTTGGTCCTGGGTCCAGAAAAGCACGTTTTCGTCAGTCGGCAAGCCGGCAGCATCGGCCGCGACTTTCTGGACTTTCTCGCAGGCTGTCAGGCTGATGCAAGCAATCCCCAGCATCGCCAGTTTCACAAAATCTCTCATCGTCCCGCTCTCCCATTTTCATCGACCCTTTATCCTTCAAACCTTCCTCATCGGTTCTTTATCAATGTCACTTGTGCCACATCAATCCCGCCGCCACGAAATCCGCCCTCGCAATAAGCGAGATAATAACGCCACAGCCGGACAAACTTTTCGTCGAATCCGGTCGGCAATGCGCCGCGGTCGACCGCCTCGTCAAACCGCTCGCCCCAGATTTTCAAGGTCTGCGCATAGTCGAGACCGAAATTTTTCTGATCGGTCCACTGCAGCCCACGCGCTTCTGCCAGAACCTGGAACCGGCTTTCCGACAACAACATGCCGCCAGGGAATATATAGGTCTGGATGAAATCTGCGCTGGCTGCATATTGCTCGAAAATATCATCCGCGATCGTGATATATTGCAACGCCGCACGGCCACCCGGCTTCAGATTGCGCGCTATGCAGTCGAGAAAATCGGGCCAATATTGCTGGCCGACCGCTTCCACCATTTCGACACTGGCGATGGCATCATATTGGCCTTCGACATCGCGGTAATCCTGAATGAGATATTGCGCCTCGGGATGATGTTCCCGTGCCCAGGCCGTTTGTTCGTCGGAAAGCGAAATCCCGGTTACTTCCAGACCATGATCGCGCGCCAGGCTGCCCGAAAGCGTGCCCCAGCCACAACCGATTTCCAATATACTGTCGCCAGGCTTCGCCGAAAGGCGCCGCGCAATTGCCTCGATCTTGTCAACTTGCGCAGCCTCTAAGTTATTGTTTTTATTAGTAAATATTGCGCTGGAATAGCTCATGCTCTGATCGAGCCAGAGCCGGTAAAAATCATTGCCGAGATCATAATGATATTGAATATTCTGACGTGCGCGTCGCTTGTCATTGTCTCGCTTCTTGTGCCGTCGCCGAACAACCCAGTTGAAAAAACCCGATGCGCGTCCGGTGTTTTTCAGGCCCTCGCGATTGCGGGTGAACAGGTCGAACACCGAAACCAGATCGGGACTGTCCCACTCGCCCAATTCCCATGCCCTGTACCAGCCGACAGACCCGCCGTTGATCAATCGCAACAACGCGTTCCAGCTGTGCAACGTGATCTCGACCATCGGTCCGTCGCCGCGGCCACCCAATATCCTGGTTGTACCGTCGGGCAGCTTGCCCTCGAACGTGCCGTGATCCATTCCGGCATCGATCCGGTCTAGAATATGATGAAAGCCGGGCGCGAAAAGGCGTGCGAAAAAGCCACCACCGGTGGCGAATCGTTTGCGTGCGTCCAGCAGATGCTGCCCGCGTTTCGGAGTTTCGACATTCATGCGGGTAAATATGGACCAGCGTTAACCACTTGGCAACGTAGAACTATCCCTTAGTTCATGATCCCGGTGCGGCGGCCGACCCGGCCAGAATGCCGCCATCGATATTCAATTCGGAACCGGTGATATAGCCTGCTTCATCGGACGCCAGAAGGACCGCAATCGCCGCCACTTCGCTCGCCCTGCCAAAACGCTGTAGCGGGGTGTCGCGTACCAGCGCCAGCTCCGACGCCGCCCTCGCCTCGCCTTCGGCCAGCATCGGCTCCCACATCGGCGTCATGATCGCGGCGGGATGGATTGAATTGCAGCGGATCTGCCAGCCCTGCTGCGCGCAATAGAGCGCGACCGACTTGGTGTGATTGCGGATGGCTGCCTTCGACGAGGCATAAGCTGCGGCTCCGGGAATACCGACCAGTCCGGATCGCGACGATATGTTGATAATCGACCCGACGCCCTTTTCCCGCATCGCCCGGATCGCATAGCGGCAGCCGAGAAAGCTTCCGTCGAGATTGACCCGGTGCACCGCGCGCCAGTCTTCGAGCGAGGCATGTTCCGGGTCATGCGGTCCAACGCCATTTTCGAATCCGGTCACACCCGCATTGTTGACGACGACGTCGACCGTCGGGTGCAAGGCGGAGAGTCGGTCCCAGTCCGCTTCCTCCTGCACATCCAGAAGCAGAGTCTCGCAATTCAATTCGTCACCAGCGGCTGCCAACGTCTCCGCATCGCAATCGGTCAGCAGCACAGTCGCCCCTTCGTCGACAAAAGCATTGGCAATCGCCTTCCCGATGCCGCGGGCGGCTCCGGTGACCACACAAAATTTTCCACTCATCCGGCCAGTCATTATTTCACCTCTTGATAAGCCGCGAGCGCCCGTTCGCGCCCTTCGCGATGTCCGATGATCTTAGCCGGATATTGCTCCGGCTTGCATCCTGATTCTTCCGGATCGTGGATATAGGGATCATCAATCTCTGCCAGCTCCGGAACCCATTGGCGGATATAGTCACCGGCATCGAATTTCTCCGACTGGCTGAGCGGCGCCATGATCCGGACGAACATATTGCTGTCGACCCCGGTGCCGGCGACCCATTGCCAGTTGACGCTGTTGGAGGCGTAGTCGGCGTCGACCAGCGTGTCCCAGAACCATTTCTCGCCCTCGCGCCAGTCGATCAGCAGATGTTTGACCAGAAAGCTCGCGGCAATCATCCGGACCCTGTTGTGCATCCAGCCAGTCGCCCATAATTCCCGCATCCCGGCATCGACAATCGGATAGCCGGTCTTCCCGTGGCACCATGCCTTGAAATCGCTTTTCACCTGCGCATCGTCCATGTTGCGCCACGGCAAGTCGCGCATTTTCTCGCGATAGCTCTCGCCGCCAAATTGCGGGAACTGATAAATGACATTTTGCGCATAGTCGCGCCAGACCAGCTCCTTGAGATAGGTCTCGACCTCGCTGCCCTGCCCGGCGAGCCGGTTCCAGATAGTCGCCGGGCTGATTTCACCAAAATGGAGATGAGGCGACAGGCGGGACACAAGCTGTTCGGAAGGCAGGTTGCGGCCTTCGTCATATTCTGCCGCCTTGTCGGCGAAGTCGTCGAGATTGGCCTCGGCTCCTGCCTGACCTGGCTGCCAATGGTCACCAAATGCTGCGGCCCAGTCCGGGTTCTTGGGCAGCAGGCCCCAATCATCCAGACCGTCGCTCCCAGGCCAGTTATCCGGCGCGGCAAGCGTGTCAGGCGCAGCCACGGCATCCGCTGGCGGCATATGCTCGCGCAGCGCCTTCCAGAACGGCGTGTATATCTTATAGGGCGTCCCGGACCCCGTGGTCACCGTCCCCGGCGGCAGCAGATAATTGCCGTCATGCAGGATCAGGCGCGCGTCATCGCCGAGCGCCTTTTCCAGCGCTTGCTCGGCATTGCGCCACCACGGTTCATAATGGTGCAGCGCATGGACCTCGTCCGCGCCGGTAGATTTGACAATTTCGGCCAAATGCTCTGAAGCCCGCCCCCGGCGCAGTATCAGCCGGGACCCCAGAGCCTGCAAACTTGCTTCCAAGTCTTGCAATGACCGGTGCAGCCACCAGCGCGAAGCTCCGCCCATGATGCGGTGTTTGGGCGTTTCGTCGTCGAGAATATAGACTGGAATGACGGGGCCGTTTGATGCGGCCGCAGCGGCGACGGCGGCTTGGTCAGCA
>NZ_JBATHY010000300.1:0-3209 GCF_049667325.1 Parasphingorhabdus sp.
CCGACGCGCCGGTCGCCGCGCATCCCGAATGCCCGGCCTATATTCTCGATCATGCCGATCTGGTCGGCTCGACCAGCGCGATCCTGAAATATGCCAAGGATTTTGAAGGCGACACGATCATCATCGCTACCGAACCGCATATCATCCACCAGATGGAAAAAGCGGTACCCGACAAGAATTTCATCGGTGCCCCCGGTGCCGATGGCAACTGCAACTGCAATATCTGCCCCTATATGGCGCTCAACACGATGGAGAAGCTCTATGTGGCGCTGCGTGATCTGGAGCCGCGGATCGAGATGGACGAGGAACTGCGCCTGCAGGCCAGCAAGTCGATCGACCGGATGATGGAAATGGCGAGCGCGACAGTCGGGCAGGGGGATTTGGGGCCGGCTGATCTGGCGCATGAGGATTGAGTGCCAAAGTATAAGGTCATGATTCAAGGGATCAATATTCCAATGAAAGATGGACTATACGGTTTCTACACTACCCGATTTATTCAAGCCTTGGATGCGAAGCGCGCAGAGCTAAAAATTGTCGACCAGATCAGGGTTGAATTCAGAAAGACTCATTCCGTTTCTGCTCTCAATAGTGCAAAGACGTGGATGGACCTTAAGGATATTAGGCAGGTCGATAATTTTCCGAGACGCCGTGGCGGGGGTTTTTGTTGGTTTGATCAAGCTGAGGATGGTTCGGGCCAATCAGCGCTCGATTTGGAACGAGAAGCTTTCTGGGCATAAATTGCTTGAACTAGATTCCCGCCTTCGCGGGAATGACATATTTTCTCGGGACTCAATCTCCCTCGTCATCCCCGCGAAGGCGGGGATCCAGTTGGCGCTAGCTGACGGTCCTATTATCCGTTTAGGGAATCGAACAGATCATCCCAGTCGGGATTGCTCTCTTCGATCAAACGCAGTTTCCAGCCCCGGTTCCATTTCTTGAGCGCTTTTTCGCGGACAATGGCGTCGCGGACATCGGTGAAGGTTTCGATATAGACCAATTTGGTAACGCGGTATTTCTCGGTAAATTCTGAACCCTTGCCGTTTTTTTGGGCGAAGATGCGGGCGGCGAGATTGCCGGTGACTCCAATATAGAGAGTTCCGTTTCGTCGGCTAGCGAGAATATAGACATGATAGGCGCTTGGCATGGCCTGTTCTAACTGGGTTCCCGCCTTCGCGGGAATGACAAAATGGGGTGATGAGTTGCCAGTTTCGGCCAACCTTTGCCGTACTCCCCCAAGGAAGCACGCAAACCTACCCCGCCATCACCCGCTTCACCACCTCAGGTTCCGCAGCAATTACCTTGAGATAGGCGCGGACCGCTGGCGGGGGCATGTGGCGGCCGATTTCATATTGGCGGATATTGGCGAGCGGAATGCCGTAGACTTTCGCAAATTCTTCCTGCGTCATGCCGAGGTCGTAACGCAGTACGCGGATGAAACGGCCCATATTGGCACGCTCCAGCGCCGCTACGCTGACGTCCCGGTCTTCCGGATCATTCGGATCTGCCGGAATTGCGATAGTAGTTTCTTTGTTCACTGCTATTACTCCTTCGGACCGAGATGAACCTGACGATATCTCCGCGCCACACGTGGATCGCCGTGAAGAGTTTGCCATCGACTTCTCCGATCAGTTTGAAGCGTTCCTCCTCATCACCAAGCCGAATTGTTTCGGTTACTGTGTAAAAGGGATCATCAAAAATCCGTTGCCCGAAAGACAGCGGCAATCGATGCTTTGTTCGGTTGATCGCATCCTTATCCGGATCAAATTCCACATCTTTGTATATGTGAAACACATAGTTATCACAATTGGTGATCGCTCGCAAGCCATGACAGTTTCGGACAGTCCGATCCCCCTATCCAAATGCAAACGATTGCGGATTTCGTCCTCGTAAGCATTCCTGCTTTCCCCTCAATCCGTTATCGGTTAGCGTTATCCCATGATCGCCCGTATCCGTTCCGCTCTGCTGTCCATCAATGCCAGCTACTGGTTCTACCCGGCGTTGTTTTCGACGATCGCGTTTTTCCTGTCGTTTTTTACCATCTATCTCGACCGCAATGGCGCGTCGGACTGGTTCACCACGTATGACTGGCTGCATGTCAGCCGTCCGGCCGGCGCGCGGACGACGCTGACGGTGATCGCCGGTTCGATGATCGGGGTGGCGTCGACCGTCTTTTCGATCACCATCGCCGCCGTCGCCTATGCCAGCGGGAATTACGGCCCGCGCCTGTTGACCAATTTCATGGAAGACAAGGGGAACCAGCTTTCCCTGGCGACCTTTATCGCGACCTTTGTCTATGCCCTGATGGTCGTCCGCGTTGTCCGTGATGAAGATGAGCGCGCCGCCTCTGCCGCCGATGCCTCCGCTTCCTTCTTGCCCGGGTTTACGCCGCAATTATCGCTGATGGTGGCGATGGTCATGGCGATTTTTGCGGTCGCGGTGCTGGTCTATTTCCTCCACCATATTCCCGCCAGTATCCGCATCAACACCGTGCTTAAAGATATTGGCGAGCGCCTGATCCGCGATATCAAGCACCGTTATCCCAGCGAAATTGAAGAACGCGAACCGCGGCAGCAGGCCGAAGGCGAGCCGGTCATTGCCAGCGCCAGAGGTTATATTGATATTATCGACTTCGATACGCTGGACGAGGTGGCCCGGAAGCATGAGGCGACCATCGCGTTAAAGGTGCGCACTGGAGACTTCATCCATCCCGATGTGCCGATAGTCGAACTATCCGGCGCCGAAGCAGACGAGGAAATCGCCGATAAAATCCGCAATTGCTTCAGCACGGGCGGGATGCGGACGGCGACACAGGATCTGGAATATCTGATTGATGAACTGGTCGAGATTGCCCTGCGCGCTTTATCGCCGGGGATCAACGACCCGTTCACCGCGATCACCGCCATGCACTGGATGGGCGCGGCGCTGGCCGAACTGGGTAGCCGCGACCTTGACCGGGGGCCGGAGCAGGAGGATTATGACTGGGACCGGGTGCAGCCGCTCAGTGATGATTTCCGCCATTATATCGAACGCAGTTTCGGCGCGATGCGTTCGGGTGTCGCGACCAACCGGATGGCGGCGCTCAATTTTATCAACGCGCTGTTTTCCGCCGCAACATCCTGCCAGTCCGGTCGACGTTTGCGGTTGATCGGCGAAGAGGTGGAGATAATGGTGAAACAGGCGCGGCATCATCTGGTCGGGCCGTCGCTGGA
>NZ_JBATHY010000301.1:0-2099 GCF_049667325.1 Parasphingorhabdus sp.
CCAGCGCATCACGCCGCCTTGGAACGGGGTCCAGCGACCGGTGCGGATGCCGGCCTGTTGCAGGACGTCGCTGGTCCAGTTGTTGCAGGTGTTGAACGCGTTATAGTGGCCGTGTGATTTGTAGAACAGGTCATATTTGCCATAGCCCGGCGAGGGTTGGGAGCGATAGAGTTCGTCTAGTGCGAATTTCGCTTCGATTGCTGCCGCGATTTTTCGATATTCCGCTTCGCTAACTGTCAGGCGCCGGCGATAATAGGGATAAACCTGTGGATATCTCAGGTGATAGACGTGGACAAGCACATCATCACTGCCAAAAACCGCACTCAATGCGTCGCCGGGCCTGAGGTCGGTCCACTCGCGGGTGTTGCGATAGACGCCTTCATGGCCCCAGCCGACCAGGATATGGCTGCCGTAGCGGGACGGATCAGCGAGATGTTCGGGGCGGACAAGGGCGGTCCAGTCATGGACGTTGCTCCACAAGGGCATGATGATTCCGGTGTGCAAGCCGTTGGTTTCGATGAATAATTCTATTCCGTCATCGGGGCTTTCCCAGTCCGGATTGGCGGGTATCAAGCTACCGGTCAGCGCCCCGAGCAGATAGAAAGCGATGATCGCGCCAATCGCAACGCCACCGCGTTTCAGCCATTTCATCGCCGTAGTTGCCATTGAAACCTTTTCTGATGTAGGATACCGCCATGCTCAAAACGACCGAACCTGCCAAACCCGACAGTCATGTCTATGACAAGCCGCCGCCGCACGCAAATGCGGACTGGACGATTGATCAGGACTGGCAAGCCTATTCGGCAGAAGAGCACGAGACCTGGGACATATTGTTCGCACGCCAGCAGAAAATGTTGCCGGGCAGGGCGGCGCAGGCGTTTCTCGACGGCATCGACATATTGAAACTGTCGCAGCCGGGCATCCCCGATTTTGAAGAGCTCAACCGTATCCTGATGGCCGCCACCGGATGGCAGGTTGTGGCCGTACCCGGGCTGGTTCCGGATGATGTTTTCTTCGACCATCTAGCCAACCGGCGCTTTGTCTCGGGCAATTTCATCCGCCGCCGCGATCAGCTCGATTATCTCCAGGAACCGGATATTTTCCACGATGTCTTCGGCCATGTCCCGATGCTCGCCGATCAGCGTTTCGGTGACTATATGGCGGCTTACGGACGCGGGGGCCTAAGGGCGCTGGAATTCGGCACGCTGAAACAACTGGCGCGGCTATACTGGTATACCGTCGAATTCGGCCTGATCCAGGAAGCGGAGGGCCTGCGCATCTATGGCGCGGGCATCGTTTCCAGCTACGGCGAAAGCGTCTTTGCGCTCGACGATCCCAGCCCCAACCGGATTATGTTCGATCTCGAGCGGGTGTTGCGGACCGAGTACCGGATCGACGATTACCAGCAGAATTATTTCGTCATCCCGAGCCTCGACGAATTGCTACGGGTGACGGTGGAGACCGACTTCAAGCCGCTCTATGACAGGATTGCCGGTCTGCCCGATATCAAGATTGCCGAGATCGTCGAGGGTGATGTCGTGCTGACCGAGGGGACGCAGGCCTATGCGTTGTCTCAATCGGGTGACGCTGTGGTCGTCTGATTGCGCGCCGATCCGTGGGGAGCGTCCGCGTTGGAATCACGCGAAGCCGCGAAGTGACCGTGGGTTTCGGCCAGCCTTTGTGGCTTTGCGCCTGGTCTAAAACTTTACAGCAAAAGCCCCGTTTTATTTTCGGTGACCTTTGCCCCTGAGCCGCAGATATCCTGCCTTTATAGGGCGCCAGGCAGGTGCCGAGTGTGACCTTCCAGATTACCTCCACATCGATCCGGTGAAACATGCGGACAGCAGCCAGCGTTGCTTTGTTGTTCAAATTGTCAAAGAGCCTGTCCCGTGGGACCGGTTGCGACAATAAGAAATCGGGGAGGGTGTAGGAAAGCGGTTTTTGTGGAGTGTTATACCTTCGCCCTTCAGGGAGAAGGAATGGGAAATGTTGCACCTGTCGCTGGAATTGAAAGGCCAACTATTTAGGGGTTATTGCACCTGTCACCGTAACCCCGTAATTCAAAGGGATCACGTCAAAATATCAAAAACATTCTTACC
>NZ_JBATHY010000302.1:0-5653 GCF_049667325.1 Parasphingorhabdus sp.
TCGACATCGGGGACATAGATCATCAGGCTCGCGGTCGCGCCGCCGCGCTTGGTCGGGCCAAGCTTGTCCATGTCCGGAAATTCGTCGGACAGCATCACGTGGCTGTCGCCGATCACGATATCGGCATGGCCGATCTTGTCCCCCATCGGCAGCCGCATATGCTCGGTCGCCCCAAAGGCCTTTTTGTAGAAGGCAATCGCCGCTTCCGCGCCATCAACCGTCAAATAGGGGGTTACGCTGTGAAAACCGTCTTCTTTCCAGTCTGCCATCATCCTCTCCTTTTGTCCTGAAGGCGGTTTATAGCAAATTTGCATCGCTTTGACGACTCAGCTGTTGTTAACAATTGATATGTCATATCATTACACGTAATCAGTATCCCGTCTCTTTCCCCATAGAAAAGTGAACCATGTTGCACAGAAAATTCCTGATTTCCGCCGCAATCCTCTCCTTTCCCGTCACGCCCGCCCTGGCCCAGCAAGACGCGCCCGCCTCCGAGCGGCAGCAACGCGGGCTGGCCGATGATTTCCACGATGATGACATGATTGTCGTCACCGCGCCTTATGTAGATCAGCTTGACATATTGGCCGGGACGTCCGTGCTGACTGGCGATGAACTGGCGGAAAACCTGCGCGGCCAGATCGGCGACAGTCTGACCGGCTTGCCCGGCGTGTCGTCCACCTCTTTCTCGCCCGGCTCCTCCCGCCCGGTGCTGCGCGGCTTTCAGGGGCCACGGGTTCGCGTGCTGACCGACGGGATTGGCGCGCTCGATGCATCCAATACCTCGGTCGATCATGCGGTGACGATCGACCCGCTGACCGCACAGCGGGTCGAAGTGCTACGCGGACCGGCGGTGCTGCTGTTCGGCGGTGACGCGATTGGCGGCGCGGTCAATGTGATCGACAAGCGCATCCCGCGCGATATTCCCGATGACGCCTTCCATCTCGACGCGATTGCCGGTTACGGCAGCGCGGCGGATGACCGGAGCATCGCCGGATCGGTCGATGTGCCGCTGACCGCCAAGCTGGTGATCCATGCCGACGGCAGCTTCCGCGATACCAATGATGTCCGGGTGCCGGGCTTTGTCCTGTCACCGGTCCTGCGCGCTGAAGTTCTGGCCGAAGCGACGGAGGAAGCCGGTGAAGGCCATCTTGATGAAGCCGCCGAATTAACCGAAACAGCCAATTTGAGCGGCCGGGTGCCGAATACCGCCAGTCGCACGCAGACCGCAGGGGTCGGCGCCGCTTTCATCGACGATGGCGGCAATCTCGGCTTTTCGATCAGCTATTATGATACGAATTACGGCGTTCCGGCGCGTCCGGGAGCCGGCCATGCGCATGGCGGTGAAGGCGAGGCCGCGGAAGAGGAGGAAGAAGGACCGGTCACCATCGGTCTGGAACAGATTCGCGCCGACTTGCGCGGCGGGGTGAATCTCGGGGGATTTTTCGAGGCGCTGAATTTCCGGGCCGGCTATTCGGACTATGAACATATAGAATTCGAAGGCGACGAGATCGGAACCGTCTTTTCCGTGTCCGGAATAGAGGCGCGTGCGGAACTGGTACAGGCGGACCATGATGGCTGGCGTGGCGTAATCGGGACGCAGGTTCTGGTTCGCGATTTCAACGCGATTGGCGCGGAAGCCTTCGTGCCCAAGAACAGCATCGAGAGCTGGGCGCTGTTCGCGGTGCAGGAAGCCGATCTGGGCGACTGGGAAGTGGAAGGCGCGCTGCGCTTTGACCAGACCAATGTGTCGGCCAATGTCGTTTCCTTTGATCGAGACTTCAACACGCTTTCCGGCGCGATCGGCCTAGCATACGCGCCCGATGAGGAAGCGTTCAAGTTCGGCGCAAATATTTCGCGATCGGAACGCGCGCCGTCGGCTGAGGAACTGCTGTCAAACGGTCCCCATATCGCCACCCAGGCGTTCGAGATCGGCAATCCGGATTTCACCACAGAGAAAAGCTGGGGCGGAGAGTTATATGCGCGCTGGGACAGCGACGATGTCCAGCTAAGCGCGACCGCTTATGCCAATCTGTTCAACGACTATATTTTCGAGGCGGAAACCGGGGCCGAAGAAGATGGCCTGCCGGTGTTCCAATATTATCAGCGCGACGCGACCTATTATGGCTTCGAGGCTTCGGCATCGGCGGTTTTCGCGCGGTCCGGCGGCTTTGACTTTAGCGCCGACGGGGTCGCCGACTATGTCCGCGCCAAGATTGACGATGGCGGTGGACCGGTTCCGCGCATACCCCCGCTGCGGCTGCTCGGCGGGATCAAGGCGCAAAGCAACCGGCTGGATTTGCGCGCCGAAGTGGAATGGTCCGGCAGCCAGAACAAGGTTGCTGCCTTCGAAACCCCGACCGAGGGCTTCACGATGGTCAATGCCACCGCGGCCTGGCGGCCGTTTGGCAAGGATGGCGGCGTCACCCTGCTCGCCTCGGCCAATAATATTTTTGATGTGAACGCTCGCCGTCACGCTTCGTTCACAAAAGACTATGTACCGCTGTCCGGTCGTGATATTCGTATCAGCGCGAAGTTCAGTTTTTAGGATATTTTGAAATGCAGAAATTTACCGTCGCCATCTTGATTTCAACCATGGTCCTGCTCAGCGCCTGCAACACGGTCAAGGGTGCTGGCCGGGATATTGAATCGGTAGGTAAAGCTGGCGAAAGAGCGATCGACTAAGAGAGCTTTTTACGTTCTCCGCACTGGATGCGGAGCACATCACCGCTCTAGGACGAGACGATTTCGCTCTTCTTGCGTTCGGTGAACCACATGATCATCAGCGAAACCTCGTAGAGCAGGATCAGCGGGATGCCGAGCATCAGCTGCGACACCACGTCCGGCGGAGTCAGGATCGCGGCCAGGGCAAAGGCCCCGACGATCATATAGCGTCGCACTCCCTTTAGCTGCTGGCGGCTGACGATGCCCGCCCGATTGAGCAGCAGCAGCAGGACCGGCAGCTGGAAACATACGCCGAACGCCAATATGAACTGCATCACCAGCGAGAGATAATCTCCCATCGCCGGCAAGGCTTCCTGCTGCAAGCCGCCGACCGTCCCTTCAAATCCCAGAAAAAACCGGAACGCGGTCGGCATGACGATGAAATAGGCGAGCGATGCTCCGGCGATGAACAACACCGGCGTTGCTACCAGAAAGGGCAGGAACGCCTTTTTCTCGTTGGCGTAAAGGCCTGGAGCGACAAAGGCCCACAGCTGGTTTGAAATGATCGGGAAGGCGATGAAAAAGGCCGCGAACATTGCCACCTTGATCTCGACGAAAAAGGCCTCGTAAAGCTTGGTATAGATGAGCTTTCCTTCGCCGGCCGGAAAGGCGTCGGTCAGTGGCTGGACGAGAATACCGAAAATCTGGTCAGCAAAAAATATGCTGACCAGAAAGGCCACGGTCAGCGCTGCCACCGACCACAGCAGTCGCTGGCGAAGTTCGATCAAATGTTCGATCAAGGGCGCCTTGCTGCCATCCAAATCCGGTTTGCTTTGGTCATTCACGGCTTGGCATCGCCTGCGGGCGGCAGATCTGGCCCGCCGTCGGTTGCGTCGGACGCATCCGTAGGCGGTCCGTCGAGCGGTTCCATCCTTGGTTCTTCGGCAGCGCCGTCATCGGGAAGCGCCGGATATTCGCTCATGATCCGGTCATTCTCGGAGGCCCATTTCTTCTCCATTTCCTGAAGCTCGGCTTCGCGGACCATGGCATCAAGCCCGGTACGGAAATTGGCCATCACGCCGCGCGCCTTGCTCATCCATTTGCCCGCCGTCGCCAGCGCGCGCGGCAATTCCTTGGGTCCGATGACAACAACGGCAATGATCGCGATAATCGCGATCTCGGATATGGAAAGGTCAAACATGTTCTATGCGGCCCTGAACCGGAAGGCCTGCCTGATCAACCAGCCGTCTTGTCGGCGGTTTTGCTGGTCTCGGCCGACGCGTCGGCGGTTTTGCTGTCGATCTTGGGGGCAGGATCGGCCGCGCTCGCTTCTTCCTCGGTAATGCCTTTCTTGAAGGAACGGATGCCCTTGCCGACATCACCCATCATTTCGGAAATCCGGCCACGGCCGAACAGAATCAGCACCAGCGCCGCTACAATTACAATCTGCCAAACACTCGGTTGCATGCGATATTCTCCTTGTGCAGCCTATTTAAGCGCTTTCGGTCTCGTTTTCCAGCAAAACACCATCATCGTCCGCAAACTCCTGTGTTTCAGCCTCGTCGATATCCCGGTCCGGCGCGGCTTCACCCTCCGCTTCCAGTTCCATTTGCTCGAGCACGAGATCGACCGGATCAAGCAATCCAGCGGCTTTCAGCTCGTCAATACCGGGCAGATCCTTGCGACTGTGCAAGCCGAAATGGGTCAGAAATTCTGCGGTGGTCGCATAGATCAGCGGCCTGCCGGGCACTTCGCGGCGTCCGGCGGGGCGTACCCAACCCGCTTCCATCAGAACATCAAGCGTGCCCTTGGCAACCTGAACACCCCGGATCGCTTCGATTTCGGCGCGGCTGACCGGTTCATGATAGGCAATGATCGCCAGCGTTTCCATGCCGGCGCGGCTAAGCTTGCGGAGCTCCGCCCGTTCGCGGCGCAACAGGTGGGAAAGATCTTGCGCGGTCTGGAAATGCCAGCGATCGCCGGTTTTTATCAAAACAATCCCGCGATGCTGATAATCCTCTTCAAGGTCAGCCAGTATCTCGCGAATATCCAGCTCCTCCCCGACATAGGCCTTGATATCGGCGATCGTCATCGGCTTTTCCGAGGCAAAAAGGGTCGCCTCGACCGCGCGTTTGCCGATATCGATATCTTGAGAGCCCTGTTCGATCAGACTGGTATCTTCCATTTCACGTTCATCCATTTGTCGTCGCCTTGATTCTAAGCGGTGCAAAACTATGTTCCTGCTGCAATTCCAGCTTGCCTTGGCGGGCCAATTCCAATGTTGCCAGAAAACTGGACGCGAGCGCGGATTTTCTGAGTTCGGGCGGTGCACCGGGGGGCAGAAAATGCCGGATGTCCATCCAGTCAATAGCCTCGCCCAGCATCAGCGATACCCGCGCAAGCGCATCCTCGAGCGTCATGACCATCCGTTGCTTGACGATGTGGATTGCCGGTGCACTACGCGTTTTTACCCGGGAATAAGCAGTGATCAGATCATAATATTCTGCCTGCCAGTGCCGGTCCTTCACTACGCGCAGCCCTTCCGGCGCGCCGCGCATGAACACGTCGCGGCCGACCCGGTCCCTGGCCAGAAGACGGGAACCCGATTCGCGCATCGCGTTCAATCTTTCCAGCCGCATCTGCAGGCGCAAGGCCAGTTCTTCGGGAGAAGGATCGATTTCCGGATCACGGGGCAGCAGCAAGCCGGATTTCAAATAGGTCAGCCAGGCGGCCATCACCAGATAGTCGGCAGCCAGCTCCAGTCGCAGGGTCTGGGCGCTGGCGATATATTTGAGATATTCCTGGACCAGTTCGAGAATCGATATTTCGCGCAAATCGACTTTCTGGTTGCGGGCCAGCGCGAGAAGGAGATCGAGCGGGCCTTCCCAGCCATCGATATTGAGGGTTAGTGCCCCTTCGTCGGATGCAACCGACTCCGGAGGGAAAAAGAAGCCCTCGGTTTCCGGCTCTTCGCTCATGCCGTTGCCGCTAT